>CAUUIE010000093.1:0-7562 GCA_963545065.1 uncultured Treponema sp. | reverse complement strand
GACAATATAATGGCAATTTCTCATGCCTTTTGTTATGATCTAAATTAGTAAACCAGCAAATATTGCCTAGCTTTTGATACACTTTCCCATCTTCTTCTTTATACGCTGACCTATTCGTTTCTAAATATTGTTCAGGCACTTCAAACAACATCCCTCCACTTTTAATACCCAGCCATATCTTATCATCTTGCAATAATGGAAACACCTCTTTATACGTGATCGCATTTTGATTTCCTACAATCAAAAACATCTTTTTATATTCTATCAATTGTGCCAAATATTCCCTAAATAAAGAAAACGGTGGATTCGTAACCACAATATCTGCTTCTCTTAAATATCTAAGGCACTCACTAGACCTAAAGTCTCCATCACCTTCTAATCTTTTAACTCCCCTATTTTTACCTTGCAAAAAACATTCAATATCCAAATCGGAAACACCTCTTCCGTTTGCCATTGGTAGTGCCTCTTTTATGTCAATAACATACCCACGCCCCTTTCTTAATGCCTCCTCATAATCATCAAACAATAATAATTGCTCACCAACAATTTTTGATGACACATATGACGTGCATATAAGACGCGATAACTTTAAATAGTTAAAATTCCTTAAAAAAAACCTACAAAAATTGCTTTCAAAAGGATCATCACAGTTGCATAAAACACACTTATTCTCAAAATGCTTTTCATAATAGTTAATTTCAGATTGAATATCTTCATATTGAGTATAAAACTCATCTTGCTTTGTGTTTTTTGCCTTACCTAATGCACTGTTATTAGACACATATCACCTCTTTATTTTTTTTAGATATAAATATAAATATTATAATATTTATTCATTTAAAATAAAATATCTAAAAAATAGAAAGTAAATATAATAACTCATTTTCTCTTAAATGCTTTAAACATATATAAAAGCACAGGTGTAATAAAGTAATCTGCAACCAAAGCAACAAAAAAACCAAGCGACCCTAAAAGTCCAATTTTAACAATGCCTGTAAGATTAGAAACGGCATTCGTTGCAAAACCTATCATAAGAATTATGCTAGTAGCAAGCAAAGTTTTCCCAATGTTTCTAAAAGTGCCTTCCACAGAGCATGAATAAGTTCCACACCTAATATACTCTTCTTTTGCATGACAGATAAAATATATAGTATCATCCACAGAAATCCCTAAAAGCATAGGCATAATGGTCATAGTTATCATATCAAGATATATGCCAAAATAGCCCATAACAGCACCTATTACTAAAAGAGGAGCAATATTTGGCACCATGCCAATAAGAGCAAGCTTTAAATTACCAAACACAAGCCACATTAAAACAAAAATAGCAAGCAAAGAAAATGCCATAGAAGAAAGCTCCCCATCCACTATATAATTATTTATACTTGCAAAATCTATTCCCTCGCCAATCAGTGCAACATTAATATTAGGAAAAAGTTCCTTCACCTTTTCTTTTATTTGTTCCACATTCTTGTTAAGCTCTTCGCTATCAAACTTAGAAACTTCCACACGTAGCCTAGTTTTCATATAATCATCATCAATCCACTGGCTTAAATTACCACCAGAAATTTCATACAAAAAAAGCATTTCAATAAGCTCATCCTTATTTTCTGGCAAGTTATAAAAAGATTCATCGTCTTCATGCAATGTTTGCCTCATTTCTTTAATTACACTAAGCAAAGAAAATATTTTTGGCTCATTATTTGTTTTCTTTGTATATTTAAAAGTAGCAATAAACTCCTCTAACTCTTCTATCTTTTTTAAATTTCTAGGCTCTTTTAAAGAATCAATCTCTTCAAACTGCAAAAGCACATTATAATTAAAATATGAACCCAGTTTAGAATTTGCAATGTGGTCAATTCGTTTAATATATGGAATGCGAAGACCCATAAAAGAATAGCCATCCATTTTAATTTGCACTCTAAAAATACCCATTAGGCATACTAAAAATATTAGTAAAGATATAGCCAACACATGCACGCGTTGGCTTAAAACAAAGCTTCCAAACTTAACAAACTTTTCATCCAAAAAATTGAATAGTTTAGCCTCTTTTTTTTGTGCTAATTGTGTTGCCTCCTTATCTTTTCCAAAGCTCATTATTATAGGAATAATTGTTGCAGTATAAATATATACCGAAAGCACTGTTGCACCACATGCACAGCCAAGCCATCTTAATGGATATAGCGATGTAGTTAAAAAAGAAAGCACAGAAACAATTGTTGTTATAACAGTGAAAAAAAGTGGCCAGCCAGTTTCTTCTATAGATTTAACTACCGCCTCTTTTCTTTTTCCTGAAATATAAAAATATTGTTTAAATGAATTGATTAAATGAATGGAATATCCTACAGAAAGAGCCATTGCCAAAAGAATTGGAATGCTCACCATGTTAGAATCTGCTACAATACCCAAATGCCCCATAAAACCAAAAACCACACTAATACCTAAAACAAGGCTTAAAACGGGAATAAGTGTGCCAATAAATGACATAGTGAAAATAATTAAAAGAAGCACCATAATAGAAAAGCTCACAAGCACTGTGCGAGTGGTTTCTTCCTTAACAACAACGCGTTCTTCCATTTCCGTATATGGAGTGCCTGCAGCTTTGAATGTATATTTATCGCTTTGCCACTTTACATCTGTTATCACATCTATTGCAGCCTGACCTGCTTTATACATAGGAGAAAGCATTCGCCTACCCGTTTTTTCTGTTTCTTTTGGAAAAGGGGTCAATGAAAGAATGACCCAAGCTTCTTTACAATCACTAGAAACAAGCTTATTTGCAAGACTTTTTCTTGAAAGAATTAAAGAACGCATGTACTCAATTTCTGCTTCGCTTTCTGGAATATTTTCTTCAAATGGATGAATAATTTGCATTCCATCTTCAGTGCCAAGTGTAATATCTATATCTGTAATAGACATTATAGACTGTGCTTGGGGCACTTTTTCTAAAAGCTCATTCCCAACATTCTTAATTGCCCTTAACACTTCAGAATTAAAAACATCATCTGCTTCAACCAAAATTACTATATTCTCACTGTTTCCAAAGGTCTGTTCAAATTCAGCAATTGATTTTGTATGCTCTTCACTTTGAGCTATTAAGTTTTGGTCATCAGAAAGTATTTGCACCTTTGGCAAACCCAGCATTCCTAAAACAGATGCTAGCATTATAAAAAACAAAATAAAAAATCTATATCTAATTTGTATTTTAGCCAATATTTTAAAAAAAGACTTTACAATAAAACCATTCATTTTTCTTTCCTTAAAGTAGGAAGTACTTATCTAAAAAATACCAATCGTTTAGAAGGTGAGTAGGTATTATAGCAACTTATTAATACACTCTGCAATTAATTCTCCGCGTTTTTTTGCTAAACTCTAAAAAATGCTTTTCATCCCAAAGAGATTCGTCTTTAGGAATAAAGTGAGTTTCCATATAAGTAGTTTTGTCTTTAACATATTCTTCATTACCAATCCATTCTAAAAAAGACTTTCCATTTTTAGTCCCCCTATTTGTTTTATAATCTAATAGCTGCAAATTTTTTACACTATCAATATCATCTTTACTATAACCATTCTTTTCAAGAATATTACATGGCATAATATGATCTACATCGTTTGTTCTATTCACTTGAGGTTTTCCACTATATATAAAATAAAAGATAAACTCCCTATCAAGACTATCAAGCGAATCTTCGTTAATGTGTTCTATATATTTAATTGGATGATTTATATAAACATCGAATAATTCTTTATGTGGAAATGTTTCGCCTTTATGTTTTTTAATTTCGTTTAGTAGTTTTTTAATCCCTGTTTTATACGCAATCCACCCTGCACCTCTACTACGAAAAACACCATTTAATAAAGATCGACATATCCATATTTTCATAGGCTTAAAATCGGAAGTGCTTGTTTCCCAATTGTCAAAAATATTAGCAAGAGATGCTGTAAAAGCCTTACTGTTTAATTTCACTATTGCAATGCCAATGGTTTTTTCTAAAATTATATTATTATAAAAAGCCTTAATATTTTCTCTAATATGCTTTTTTTGTTCTTCATCTTCTATTTTAAGGCTTTTGATTATATCAGAAGAAACATCATCAAAATCAGGGTCTTTTTTTGCTTTAAGAAACAAATCTTTACAAGAATACCAAAGACGTTTTTGCAAGGGTCTTTCTTCTTTTGTAATGTTGGGAAGCTTTTGAATCTCATTTGCAAATTGAAATTCAAAATTTTCGCTATAGTCGCTAAACAAATCAAAAAACAAAATCTTTCCTTTGTAACTACCCTTCAACCCTATATAAAAAGATTGCAATCTTTGTTGCCCATCAATAACGAAATATTGCTTTTGAGTCAATTGTTTTTTATTTTGAGAAGGTAATAGCGTGCCATCTTTTGTAAATGGTCTAGATGCAAATATAGCAGGTGAATCTTCGTCCTCTTCTATTACAATAATTGAGCCAAAGCTATTACTTTTAAGAAGAGAATCAAAAAGGAGTTCCATTTTTTCCATACTCCATACAAGCTCTCTTTGCATTACAGGAAGCACATATTTTTCTTCATCAATTTCAGAAATAATATCAACCACTCTAAAACTTTCCCAATTTGCCATTATCTATCATCCTTTATAATTAAAGATTGAATATATTATATCTTATACTAAGATAGTAATAAAATAACATGTCAATTAGCTAATAAGCGTGTTTTTAAATAAAGGAGGTTTAAATTAAGTTTTTTTAAGTTTTAAACTTAGAGACTTCATTAACTATATCTTGCACTTCACTTGTTACAGCATTTATCTTTTCTCTTTCTTGTAACTCTTTTAATGTTTTTATATAGTTTTTTATAAGATACTTTCTAACTATTTCAAATATATCTGATTATGCAAAACAAGCAATATCAAGAATAATATTATATTAAAAACTTATAAGGAATAGATTCATCAGCATATTTTTTAGGATTACAAAAATGCCCTTTTCCATCTTGTATATGGAAAATCATTGTTGAATTAGCCACTGCTGCATTTAAATTATGGTCTACTGAAATAATAGTAATACCTTTTTCTATATTAATCTTTTTTAATATCTTATATATTTCTTTTTGACCTTTTATATCTATTCCAGTGGAAGGTTCATCTAATATTAACAAAGTTGGTGAACCAATTAAAGACCTAGCAATATATAGCTTTTGCATTTCTCCACCTGAAAGTTCCCCTGCCAGTTTTCTTTCAAAACCTCTTAAGCCAACTTCTTCTAACATTTTAAAAATCAATTTATCATCTTTTATCTTTAAGACTTTCCTATAACTATCCAAAAGTTCAAAAACAGTTATGGGAAAATGAGTAAGATTAATTTTCTTTTGTGGCACATATCCTACATTTTTAGTTTCTACAACAACTTCACCAATACTAGCCTTTAATAATCCTAAAATTATTCTCACCAATGTGCTTTTTCCGCACCCATTTTCTCCAACTATAGAAACATACTCCCCATCTTTCACTTCAAACGAAATTGAATCAAGCACATATTTAGAATATGAATCATATCTAAAACTCACATTGTTTAATTTTAACATAATAAAAAAGCAAAGTCAGTTTAAATTACATAAACTTTAAACTGACCTATATTATACTAACTATAGATTCATATCATCAATTGAATCTAACCATTTCTTACATTCAGGAACAATTGCCTTAAGACATTCTTGTTCAAAAGGATTCTTTAAATTTGCAATCTCTAATAATTTTAAAAATGAATAAGAACCACCTACTTTGCAAAGATTCAAATAATCTTGCCAAGCAGTTTTATGGCAGGTTCTATCTTTCACCCAAAATTGCAATGCACATACTTGAGCTAAAGTATAATCTATATAATAGAATGGCATTGCATAAATATGACGCTGTTGCATCCAATATCCACCACGTTTTAGAAAATCATTATCCGCATAATCTAACGAAGGGCTATACTTCATCTCTATCTCATGCCACCTCGCTTTGCGTTCTTTAGGACTTGCTTCAGGATTTTCATATACCCAATGTTGAAACTCATCCACAGTAACTCCATATGGCAAGAATGTAAAAGCTCCACTTAAATGACTAAACTTAAACTTATCTGTTTGCTCTTTAAAGAATAGATTCATCCAAGGCCATGTAAAAAACTCCATACTCATGGAATGAATCTCAGCTGATTCCATACTAGGCCATATATAATCCAAAAGTCTTACATTTGCACTTTGATATTGTTGGAATGCATGCCCTGCCTCATGTGTAATTACTGTTATATCATGTGCTGTTTTATTAAAGTTTGCAAAAATAAAAGGAGATTTATAAGATGGGAATGCTGTGCAATAGCCTCCTCCAGCTTTTCCAGGCTTTGCCACTAAATCCATCATCTTATATTTTGTCATATGTGTGAAAAACTCATCTGTTTCAGGGGATAGCTCCTTATACATCTTCTTTGCATTTTCAACTATCCAGTCAGGGTCCCCTTGTGGAACTGCATTTCCATTTTTATATTGAAGTCCACCATCATAATAATATAGATGATCTAGCCCTAGTCTTTTCTTTTTCCTTTCCTTTAGCTGTTCACAAATTGGCACAACTTCTTTATGAATGGCATCTCTATATTTTGCTACCATTTCAGCGTTGTAATCTAATCTATGCATTCTAGCATATCCCATTTCCACATAGTTTTTAAATCCTAATTTGCGAGCCATCTTTGTTCGCACTTTTACTAGTTCGTCATATATGCGATCTAATTCTTCTTCATTCTTTTCAAAAAATGAATAATATACTTTTTGTGCTTCTTTTCTTTCTTCACGGTCCATACTTTGCATAAACGGAGCCATTTGTGAAAGATTTCTTTTCTCTCCTTTATATTCTAGCTCTGCACTTGCCATAAGACGTGAATATTGAGTGGAAAGTTTGTTTTCTAATGCAAGGTCTTCCATTATTTCAGGTGAAAATGTTTTATTTTCCATTTCATATTTTTTAAACAATGTTTCGCCAAACTCTTGTTTTAGTTCTTCTCTAAATTTAGAGTTTAATATCTTTTTCCTATATTCATCTTCATATTTACTCATTAAAGGACTTGTTTCATTAAAAAAATCTTGCTCTTTTGCATAAAATTCGTCTTTTGTGTTAATTGTGTATCTCACATGGCACAAAGAAGATAATGTAGCAACTACTGCAAAAAGCTCTTGTGCCTTATCTATTACTGCTATAAACTCTTTTCCACTCTTTGCTTCATCTAATCCTTTAAAAATCTCTTCCATATCTTGTTCATATTTTTTTATATCAGGTCTTTTATATTCAATCTGACTAAACTCTTTCATAGGAAGAGCTTTTATTTTACTTTTTTCCATTCAATTCACTCCTTACAATCTTTATAAGATTACATGTTTTATAATACTATCTTTTAATAACTTTTTAAAGACTTAAAACCTATAAAAACAAAGGCTTTTCTTTAAGCTAATTCCCGTTTTTTATCTATTAACTTGTGAAAGCCTTCTTTGCTTGTAACTTTTATTATAATAAACGATAAGGATGGGCAAGTAGGCTTTTAGTAAGC
>CAUUIE010000092.1:0-7740 GCA_963545065.1 uncultured Treponema sp. | reverse complement strand
ATGAAGGAGAGTTGTTACATCCGCCATGTAAAACTTACAAAGAAATAAAACAAACAGAGCTATTTAATGAGGTTTAGAAGATGATAAATCATGAGTTTACTCCAAAAATTATAAGCTTAAGCTTATAGCAAAATAATGAAGTTGATGGACAAAAACTTCTAAACTCTTCTACCTTACTTGAATATATCAATATTAAAACAAAGTCTGCAAATAAAGGCTCTAAATCTCGCTCCAGTTTTGGCAATCTATATGCTATTTACGTTCTTGTTGAAGATTATATAAAGGTTGTATATGAAAGAGAGCAAGATTATTCTAAGTATGAGGGAGCTATATTCAGTAATCTATTTAAAAGGCAACGTGAATTGCCATTTGGTGCAAAACTACAAAATCACTCTTTAAATCATAGATTAAACGAAGAGACTTTGCAATTGTACAAAAAAGGAAGGGTATGTGCAAATGATGGTGGTATAGATTTTGTTATGCGACCATTAGGATATTTCTTCCAAGTTACTGAAACTTTAGATATAAAAAAATACTTTCTTGATATTGAAAAAATAGAACATTATCCATTACGATTTGTTGTTAAAACTTATGAAGATTTAGAATACAGTGTTATTAAAAATTAAGAATAATGCATTAAAGCAATTTGGAATAAATGCAATTGTAGAAAAATATATGAATTCAATAGAAGAAGTTATCACTATTCCAACACTTCTGAAATATTTTAAACAAGCTACAGAAAAAGGGCGTTTAAATGATATCTTGAATGAAATATTATTACAAAGTCAAATAGAATTTAATTATCAGTAAGAAAGCCCTTTATATTTAGCTTTTCTTTTTAACTTATGTTTATCATTGATAGCTATGGTATGACGTTATTTAAGTAAGAATCAATATTTATACTAGTTGCATTAATTCCCCTCTTTTTGATATTCTTATAAAAATAGGTGTTAAAATATTTTTAAATATATAAAGATTAAAAATGAGGTTTAAATATGCAAGAAGAATTATCAGTAATTGAATTAGAAAAATCATATAATCCAAAAACCTTTGAAGAAAAAATATATAAATTATGGCTTTCTCATAATGCATTTTGTCCTAAAGATAGGGGGGCTAAAAAAACTTTTACTGTTGTAATGCCACCTCCTAATGTTACAGGAATTTTACATATAGGGCATGCTTTAGATAATGTATTGCAAGATATAATTGTGCGCTATAAAAGAATGTGTGGTTTTGAAACTTTGTGGGTGCCAGGTGAAGATCATGCAGGAATTGCAACACAAAATGTGTTGGAAAAACAATTAAGAAAAGAAGGAATAGAGCCTAAAAGTTTAGAAAGGGAAGATTTTTTAAAACGCACTTTTAAGCTTGCAATGGAGCACAGAACAATTATACAAAATCAGCTTAAAAAAATTGGTGTAAGTGTGGATTGGCAAAGAGAGCGTTTTACAATGGATGAAGGAGCTTCAAAAGCTGTTAATGAAGCGTTTTGTACTTTGTATGAGAAAGGTTTAATATATAAGGGAGAATATTTAGTAAATTGGTGCCCATCTTGTGGAACTGCCCTTTCTGACGAAGAGGTAAACCACGAAGATGAAACTTCATTTTTGTATTATGTTTTATATCCTTTGCTAGATGAAACAGATAATGTGGTAGGGCACATAGAAATTGCCACTACTAGACCTGAAACAATGTTTGCAGATGTGGCTGTTGCATGTAATCCTAGTGATGAAAGATATAAAGGTATTATGGGAAAAAATATTATTCTTCCTATAATGAATAAAAAGATTCCACTTATTCAAGATGAATATGTTGAAAAAGAATTTGGTTCAGGATTAGTTAAAATCACCCCAGCCCATGATAAAAATGACTGGGAAGTGGGAAAAAGACATGGATTAGAAGTTATTAATATATTAAATAAAGATGGTACATTAAATAACAATGTTCCTGAAAAATATAGAGGTCTTTCAGTTAAAAAAGCTAGAGCTTTAGTATTAAAAGAACTTGAGGAGCTAGGCTTATTAAAAGAAACAAAAAAGTTAAAGCATGCAGTTGGAAAATGCTATAGGTGTAGCACAACTATAGAACCATATCTTTCTAAACAATGGTTTGTTAAAATGGAAGATATGGCATCTAATGCTTTAAAAGCATGGGAAGGAAAAGATGTAGTCTTTCATCCAAAAAAATGGGAAAATACATATGTGCACTGGCTAAAAAATATTAAAGATTGGTGCATATCAAGACAACTTGTTTGGGGACATAGAATTCCTGTTTGGACTTGTGAAGAGTGCAAAAATGTAATGGTATCTAGAACTCAATTAAAAGAATGTAAAAAATGTGGATCAAAGAACGTAACACAAGAAGAAGACGTGTTGGATACATGGTTTTCTAGTGCTTTATGGCCTTTTTCTACACTTGGCTGGCCTTTAGGCTATTTGGAGCATTCAACTTGCCAAGCAGAAGACTATAAGAGATTTTACCCTACAAACGCACTTGTTACAGGATATGATATAATATTTTTTTGGGTTTCCCGAATGATTATGGATTCTCTCTATTTTACAAAAATGAGCCCTTTTCATGATGTTTTTTTGCATGGTCTTGTTAGAGATAAGAAAGGGCGAAAAATGAGTAAGTCTTTAGGTAACGGCATTGACCCTATTTTAGTAATTGATGAGTATGGCTCTGATGCAATGAAGTTTACCCTTTCTTTTTTGTGTGCAACAGGTCAAGACATGTTAATAGACATGGAATCTTTTAAAATGGCTTCGCGGTTTGCTAATAAAATATGGAATGCAACACGATATATTTTTTCTAATCTTGAAGGAAGGCATCTTATTCCTGTTTCTAAAAATGATTTAAAAGAAATTGAAAAATGGATTATTCATTCTTTAAATGAAACAGTTAAAAACACAAAGGAAGCATTGGAGGCATATCGTTATAGCGAAGCTTCACAATTAGTTTATGAGTTTTTTTGGAATAATTATTGTGATTGGTATATTGAAGGCTTAAAACTTTCCTTTAAAGAAGATGATAAAGAAAAAGATAGAGCTACCTCTGTATATCTTTCTATTTTGGAAACATCTTTGCGTCTTTTGCATCCTTTCCTTTCTTTTATAACAGAAGAGCTTTATCAAAAGCTTCCTATTAATTGTGTGCAATCTTTTAATAATAATGGTGAAATAAAAGATAGAAGCGAGCTTTTAGTAACTAGTGCTTATCCTTCCTATGATGATGGGAAAAAAGATGAATTATCTTTTAAAAAATTTTCTTTAATGCAAGAAATAGTGAAAACTATTAGAGCTTTAAGACTTGATTTAAATATTCAAGCAAATGTAAAAGTTTCTTTGTCTATTATTTTAGAAACGTCTTTTAAAAATGAGTTATCCCAATGGGACGTGCATCTTTTAGAAATGCTTTCTAGGGCAGAACATATAGAGATATTGCAAGGAACAGAAAAAAAACCAAAAAACTCTATTGGAAATGTAGGGAGCAAATTTCAAGTTTTTATGAAAATAGAAAATGACTTTGATGTAGAGTCTTTAAAAGACTCTTTTAATAAAAAGCTTGAAGGTTTTCAAAAAGAAAAAAAAGCTCTTGAAAGTAAATTATTAAATCAAGGTTTTTTACAAAATGCTCCAGTTGACGTGGTGGAAAAAGAAAAAAATAGGCTTTGTGATATAGAAGTGCAAACCAAAGTACTCTATGCTTATTTAAAAGATTTGGATGAGCTAATTGAATAAAATTATTCTTAATTACTACTATACAAAAATATATAAATATATTATATAATATCATGGTATATGATTATAGCGATAGACGGACCTGCAGGATCTGGTAAAAGCACTATAGCTAAACTATTGTCTAAAGCATTCAATGCTATTTTTATGAACACAGGGAGTTTCTATAGGGCATTAACTTATGAATTGTTAAGTTATGCAAAGTCTAATAAGATTTCTTTAAACTTTCTTAATAAAGATTTTTTGGTAAACTTTACTAGGAATTTAAATATTATATACCGTGACGGTATTATTCTAATTAATGGAGTCGATGTTTCGCCTTATTTACGTAGTGATGAGGTGGAAAGGGAAGTATCTAAAATTTCTTCTATACCAGATGTTAGAAAAGAAATTAATAAAAAAATTAGAAAAGTGTGTGAAGGGCTGGACATTGTTTGTGAAGGTCGCGATGCTTCTACGGTTATATTTCCCGATGCTGATGTAAAAATGTATCTTGATGCAGATGTGGAAACTAGGGCAAAAAGAAGATTTAGACAAGGAACTAGTAATCTTAGTTTGGAGCAAATAAAAAAATCAATAGAAGAAAGAGATGAAATTGATAAAAATAAAAAAGTGGGGGCTTTAAAAAGAGCCTGTGATGCTTTTTACTTTGACACCTCTCACTTGACTATAAAAGAAGTTTATGACACTATAACAAATAGTTTACATGGTAAAGGAATTATTTATATGATGAAATCGGAAGTTGGCACAGATGTAAAAGTTTCAGATGAAGGTATGCAAGCACTAAAAAAAGAGTATGATAATTTTGAAGCCCCAGAGGCGGGGACTGTTAAAACAGGTCGTGTTATTGCTATTAGCGGTGGCACAGTGTTTGTTGATGTTGGAGGAAAATCTGAAGGTCACATACCACTTGAAGAGTTTGATGATGAACCAAAAGTAGGAGATGATGTTGAAGTTTTTATAGTGCGCACTGAGGGTTATAATGGTGTTCTTGAAGTTTCTAAGAAAAAGGCAGATAGAGCTAGAGTTGAAATTTTAATAGATGAATCTTTCAAAAATGGCACTCCTATTAAAGGTACCATTGTGGAAGTTTCTAAGTCTGGGTATAAAGTTAGATTAGGTGCAGATATAATGGCTTTTTTGCCTATGAGCCAAGCAGACGTGCAACGTGTGGAAGAACCTAATAGCTTAATAAAAACGCGTTCTTACTTTTATATTGAAAGAATGACACATAACAAAAAGACTGGTGAATATAATATAGTAGTGAATAGGCGAAAGTATCTTGAAGAAATGGCAGAAGAAGAGAGGGAGAAATTTTTTAGAACAGCTCAGATTGGAGATACTGTTGAAGGCATTGTTAAAAGTTTTACTAATTTTGGTGCTTTTGTGGATTTAGGTGGCTTTGATGGTCTTTTGCATGTTAATGATATGAGCTGGGGGCATGTTGCAAAACCAAGAGATTTTGTGAAAAAAGGTGATAAGATAAAGCTTAAACTTATTAGGCTTGAACCAGATACAAAAAGAATTAACCTTTCTTTAAAGCATTTTACTCCTGATCCATGGTTGGATTTTGAAAATAAATTTAATGTTAACGATATTGTTACAGGTGTTGTTACAAAAATCACTGATTTTGGTGCATTTATAGAGCTTGCTGAAGGCATTGAAGGTTTGGCTCATATTAGTGAATTTAGTTGGGTTAAGAAAATTAACAAGCCTCAGGATATCTTAAAAATTGGAGATAAGGTGCAATGCATGGTGCTAGGTTATGATATTCAAGCAGGGCGTGTTTCTTTGGGGTTAAAGCAGGTTACAGCTAATCCTTGGGATGCTATAGAAGAGAATTATCCTGTTGGCACTAGACTTTCTCGCGAAGTTGTTAAAATTACAAATGCGGGAGCCTTCATTAAACTTGAAGAAGGTATTGATGGTTTTTTGCATGTTGATGACATTTCTTGGACAAAAAGAGTTAAGAATCCATCAAGAGAACTTGAGGTTGGGAAAACTATAGATGTAATGGTAATTGAGTGCAATGCAGAAACAAGAAGAGTTAGGCTTGGCATTAAGCAACTTAGTGATGATCCATGGAAGATTTTTGCAGAAACGTATAAACCCGGTTCATTGGTGGAAGGTGAAGTTACATCAATTACAGATTTTGGTCTTTTCTTAAAAGTGCCTGGTGATATTGAAGGTTTAATTCATAAGCAGAATTTAGTTGAAAACAAAGGCGATTCTCCTGACGAAGTGCTTACTAAATATAAGGCTGGAGACAAGGTTAAAGCTGTTGTTTTAGAGGTGCATCCAAAGTTGCAAAAAGCTACATTTTCTGTGAAAGATTTAAAAAAGAAAGAACAACAAGCTGAAATTTCTAAATATATGTCTAATAGTCAAGAAGAAGATGGACCTTATACACTTGCAGATTTGTTAAAGACAAAAAAATCTGAATAGGGAATATTTTTTTTGTATATGAATTTCTATTTACTATTGCTTTTATTTCTATAAATTGTTTGGTAATAAAGTGGTAGTAAATAGGACAATGATTTAAATGTATTTTTAATAGCCTTTTTGATTAGTACCTAATATTTTTTGTTATGACGTGAAATTTCTGTTTATTTAAAATAACGGTATTAGAAATATTATTGAAATTCTTGGATTTTTCTTAAATCTATTTTTTATTGTTTGGTTTAATATGCTTTCATACTTTGCAGACTCTTCTATGGGGGTGTTGTTGGGAGGAAATTGAGGTTTTTGGAAGGATATATTAAAGCAACATAGCTAATAGATGGGCTTGTTTATAAGGAATTAGATGTAAGGGAGTAATTAAATGCCTAATAATAAAGATGAAGTGCTAACATTACAAGACAGAGTGAATGAATTTTTGTTAAAAAACAGAAAGATGATTTTAACACTTGTTGCTGTTGTTGCAATTCTTGTTGTGGCACTAGCTTTTTATTTTTCTTTTGCTAGTAAAATGAAGAGTGATGAAATTGCTAGTGTGGAAAAAATCCTTTTCGATTTGAATAAAGATAAGGAAGATATTGAAAAAAAGAAAAAAGAGGCGGAAGCAAATAAGAAAAAAGAAGAAGAAAATGAAATTAATGAAATTGGTAATGAAGAACATGCAGAGAAAGTTAAAGAAAATAATGATATAGAAAAAAAAGATGATGAAGAGAAGCAAGATCCGGAAATTCTTAAAAGAGAAGATGAAGCTATTCCTGAATTAGAAAAACTTGGCATCTCTTCTTCAGGATATGCCTCTTATTTAGCTTTTTATAATTTGGCAGATATGAGTTTTTCACGAAAAGATTATGCAAAAGCAAAAGACTACTATCTAAAAGCTCTTCAGGCATTACCCAATAGTTATGTTACAGGGGTGATTTTATTTAATGTAGGAGTTTGCCTTGAAGAAATGAAAGAGGATAATGCTGAAATTCTTTCTTATTATGAAAAGGCTTCTAACGTAGAAAACTTTCCATTAAAACCTAGAGCTATTTTTAATGTAGCACGCTTACAAGAGAAAATGGAAAAATATGATGAAGCAATTGCTACATATAATAGTTTAATAGAAAAATATCCTGATGATGATTTTGCAATGATTGGGAAAAGTAGAGTAATAGCTTTGGGTATAAAAAATAAATAAGTTTAATATAGTTTTTGATGTTAATGGGTGTGCTTTTTATCAAAAAGGATGCCCTATAGATGGTGTGGCAAGTTAGTCATGTCATGTCTAATTTTAGTATATAAAATATATTCATAGTTTTAATTTTTATATTGGCATTGACAAAGTGATTTTGTAGCGGGTGAATATGATTGTGTTATGTCGTAACCGATTTTTTTGTCAAGCAAAAAATTAAAAAAAAATTAAAGTTTTTTCATACATGCCGACGGCGAGATTTTATCAAACACTACGTCAATTTTTCTTATTCTGCATTTCAAGAAAAATTATGGCTAGTTATTTACCCTGCTATTTTTGAATTTTAAAAAATAAGGTTTTTGTATTTTCACA
>CAUUIE010000091.1:0-7777 GCA_963545065.1 uncultured Treponema sp. | reverse complement strand
GTTTTCTATAATGGAGCTATCAAGCTTTATGAATATGTTTTTTTCGTGATGTGGCAAAACAGTGCCTAATGGACCGTCTTTAGCACGACGCAAATATTTAACATTTGTTTTGTATAAATCTGCTTCTTTCATCTTTCTTGCTTTTGAATAGAAAACTGCTAGATTCCCTGCTACAATAAGAACATTTTGTGGAATGCTTTTTTTAATTCCTTGTGATTTTATAAACACAAAGCCCCCTGGAACGTCCCTTGTGTGAAGCCATGTATCATTGCCTTTTGCTTCGTGCCTTAACAATAAATCATTTTCTTTATTAGAACGTCCAACAAGAATAGTCCACCCACTAACTATAAATTTTAAGCCTATTTGTTTATCATTGCTCTTGCTTGTAATTTCTTTTTGTTTTTCCTTTTCTAAAAGGCGAGAGATTATGACGCTATTAGTTTCTTTAGACAAAAGACTATAAGATGCTTTTAAGTTTTCTATTTCTTTTTGATACTTAAATATATCTTCTTTCACTTTTTCTATGCCCGACAATGCTTTCTTATATTGTGTGTAATAGCTTTGTGCATTCTCTTGTGGGCTTTTTAATGGGTCTAGTGCAATTTGAATCTCTTTATTAGTTTCATAGTCATAAAGATTCACTAAAGAAGATGCTTTTTTTATTTTATAAATATTACTTATTAGAATATCTCCTATGTGTTTTGCCTCTTTTGCGTTTTTAAATGACTTCTCTTTTTGTTTTAGCTTTTTAATTACTTTTTCAATCTTTTCAATTTTTTTATTAAATACGTTTTGTGCATCTTCTAATAAGGCAGAACGCGATAATGTTTTAGATGTGTTACTATATTCTTTTTCTATTGCTTCATTAAATGTAATAGAATTATCATGTGATCTAATGGTAAATTGTTTTGCCTCTTCTTTTTTTTCAGGCAGTATGAACTTTTCTTTTGCCACCTCTCCTTTTGCTTTTCTTCTGTAAAAAACGTCTATTATTATGTCATCTTCATTAGTTAACAAAATATTTGCAGCATTGCTCCATAACTTTACATAAAAATGATATTTTTCCACTCCTTTTACAAATTTTATTAGTACTATTCTATTTTCATTAATTTGTTTTGCTTCTTCTATTTTTCCACCAATTATTTTAGATCGTAATAATTGCAAAAACCTCATAAGCTTCTCTTCTTTTGGCATTTTTATATTTATAGCGTGTAGCCTTGTTTCGCCAGAAGCTAGGTTTATATATAATTGCAAAGCACTTTGTTTGTATAAGTGAAGAATTAAAGAAAAATGGGTAGGTTGTGTAATCTTTTGAAGATAATAACCTTCAAGTTTTAATTCGTCTAATATTAGGGATATTTCTTTATTATTTAATGACATGCCCCATAATAGCATTATTTTATTAAATAATGTAAGATAACGTCGTTTAAGTCTATTATTATTACTAGAAAATGTTAGTTACATATTAGTATAATGGTTTTAAAAGCACAAAAACATAAACTACTGGAAAGTAGGAATAAGGAGGTTTAGTGTGTTCAGAGATTTACATGCTTTAAACGAGATTCATTTAGCTCCTTATATGGAAGTTGCAACTGCTCTTATTGGAAAGAAAAGACATGCTGGTGGCAATATGTTTAGACACCAAATAGACACTATGGGAATTCTTGTTGACTATGGTTATATTGATAGCATCTTACTTAAAGCTTCACTTATTCACGATGTAATTGAAGATATACCAGGTTTTGATAAAAATGAAATATTAAAAATTGAACCTGATTCTTCAAAGGTGTATGATTTAGTGTTAGAAGTAACAAGGAAAGAAGGAGAAAAAAAAGAAGACTTTTTAAGGCGAATCGCAAAAGAAGGCTCTAAAAGAGCAAAAATATTGAAGTGTGCAGACCGCATAAGTAATATGATTGCATTAGGTTATGTTACAGATTCTGAGTTTATTGCTAGATATTGTAAAGAAACAGAGTATTTTATCTTTCCTATAGCACTCATGGTGAATGACAAAATGTATGATGAACTTTTATGGCTTACTAAAACGCGTAGTAAGTATTTAGAAGATTCAGGATATCTTGAAGCAACTTATAAAAAACAAATTGAAGAAGAATTGGAATAGTGAAACATTGGAGGTAAAGAAGGTATATGAAACACATAAAGGTTGAAGAGTTAAAAAAAGGTATAAGGTTTTCTAAAGATGTTTTTTTTGAAGATGGGCAGTGTTTATTGCTTGCTGCAGGAAATCCATTAGGGGATAGGGAGTTACGAGCACTTAAGACATGGCAGATACCTTTTATAGTAACAGAGGGAGACCTTCTTAATGAGGAAGAAAGCGTGGAAGATGATTCGTTAGAACCACTAGAAGAAGATTTTCCTGAAGTTGAAGATATAACAAATACTATTTATATAGAAGGCTCCCAACTTTCTGATGATAATGTGGAAACTGTTTCTAAAATGGTTGTGTTTAACCTTCCAAAAGAATTAAAAGAAAGTGAGCTTTATTCACAATATAATTTTATTGCAGAAGAAGTTTCAAAGCTTTTCATTCTTATTGGGGAAAGTAAAGAATTAAAGGAAAAGGCTTTTTCACAAGTGGTTACAAAGATGTTAAACATGGCAAAAGAACACCCACAAGAAACTGTTATGTTTGTAATTGCAGCAAATGTGAAAGATCAAGATATTGCTTTAGATTCTTTAAGTGCTTCTTTAATTGTATCTCTTTTGTGTTCTTCTATGGATTTAGATTCATCTTCTAAAGAATATATTGTTAGTGCATCTCTTTTGCATAAGGTGGGAGCAATGAGGCACCCCTCTTTTCAAATTAATAAAGAAAAAGAGTTAACAGATGCAGAAATACAAATTTTAAAAACACATATTTCTACTGCATATAAATGTGCAGTCCAAGAACTTTTGTATCCTGAGACTGTTGGAAAAATAATTTTAGAACAATATGAAAGATGGGATGGTAAAGGATATCCAAATGGTATTTCAGAGGCAAATATTGAAATTGGTGCTAGAATTATTGCAGTAGCAGACGAATTTATGTCTGTTCTTGGAAAGAAGGCTATAAGAAAACCTATTATGAGTTATGAAGCTATGAAAAGCCTTCTTTCTGATAGTGCACATAAATTTGATCCAAATGTTGTAAAAGTTATGGTCCAATGTATAGGGGTGTATCCTATTGGCTCTATAGTGCTTCTTAATGATGGTTCTGTGTGCAAGGTTATGGGCACTGCCCCTGACGCACCTCTTCGTCCTAAAGTGCAAATTGTGTTATCAGAGACTGGAAAGATTCCCGAAGAAGATAAAAGGCTAACAATAGATTTAAAAACAGAAAAAGAGAAGTTTATTGTTCGTGCTGTTGATCCCAGGGTGTATTTGCAATAGATATTGTTTCTAAACTTCGTAAAAATAAGAAACTTATGAACGCAGTTGGGAAAAAAGGCGAAGATGTAATAGTTAAATGGTTGATAAAAAAAGACTATGCTATTATTGAAAGAAACTGGAGAGTGATAACTGGCGAAATTGATATAATTGCAATAGAAAAAGGAAATATTTTAGTTTTTATAGAAGTGAAAACACTTGTTAATACATCTTTGGACTCTTTAGACATAATAGTTGGAAAACATAAACAATTTAAAATATCTGAAACGGCTAAACATTTTTTAAAAAACAATCGAAAATATCATAAGCTAAAGATGAGATTTGATGTGATTGTTTTAATGTCTAATCCATTTAAAACATTAAATCCTGATATATGGCACATAAAAAATGCATTTGGAGATTGTAGTGAATGAAAACCCCTGAAAGCCTTTCAGTGAAGAAAAAAGATAGAGAAAGTGTTTTTAGTGAGCAAGAATTAAAAAATATTAGGAAGAAACTTTCTGATAGTGAATATATTAATAATGCTCTTTATTGTTTAGCGTCTTTGTTAACTGATAGACTCTTAGATTAAAGGGGGTTTAGTAATGTATAAAAGAAAGATGGTAAAAGAGAATAATGCACATAAGGAAAGTAATTCAACACATCAAAGAAAAAGACCACATTTTGTTAAATCTAAAGACGCTAAAGCAGAACCTTTGGGTAAAATTGTATGGCCAGAATATATATGCGAAAGGTGTGGGAAGCCAATTAAAGATTTAACTCTTGCACTTTCAAATAAAGAAAGCGGAAAACCAGTGCACTTTGATTGTATTATTAGTTTTATAAAAAGTAGCGAAAAGCTTTTAGAAAATGAAGAAGTTATTTATATAGGCAATGGCAATTTTGCTATTGTTTGGTTTGAAAATCCTAAGGTTAGAAAGAAATTTAAGATTAGAAAACTAATTGAATGGGAAGAGGAAAATGCAGAGTATGAATGGCGAATTGAAATGGCACAGCTTGGAAGTAGCATTGAAAAAAAGTAAGACTTAAAGCTATCAATTTGCACATGGAATTAAGAAAAAGATAATATTATCTTGCCTTCTGTTGTTCTTTACGTTTATAACAATAATTGACCAAATCTGTATTATCCAAATCAAAATTAAACTAATCATTATAGGAAATGAGTAAAAGTAAAGTTTATCCACTTATCTTTTTCTTAAGCCTTTTTCCAAAAAGGCTTTAATATTTCATTGTTTTTTTTAAAAACTTGGTGTCAATTTTGCCTTTCTTTATTTTGCATTTTTCTAAGTTATAACGCTACAAAGCCTCTTTTATCCAGTCCATATAACAATAAAAAGAAATATCATAACTATTTTCTAATATCTTTGCGTATGAAATTACCTTATACCATTTTTTGGCATAACAGTGTGCAAAATATTTTTTAAGTTATTAAACATTTCATTCATTTTTTATTTCTTAATGGCTATTGATTATTACTTTATTTTTTACGCCATCTATTACATATGATGATACAATAAATTTTGCTTGTCTTATAAACATTATCTATCAACAAAACTTTCTTACAATTTTTCAAGTGTTTCTACCCATAAGTTTTCAAGTTTTTTATATGTATTTTGATTAACAACACAACCAGACATTGTTACTAAATTATCTAACCTACCAGAATCTATAAGCAAATAAATAAACACCCTGATCTCATTTTAGTCTATCTATGCCTAAAGCAAGAATTGGTTCTTCTCTATTTCTTATTCCATTTTATAGACGTAACTATCTTAAATAATTGCATATTTTAGCAAAGTGATCAGTTTTATATTGATGACCCATGAGGTGTGTATTACATTTGGCTTAAACCTCGTATTTGAAATAAATTTTCCACCTCTTAATTATCTCAAAAGCTTTCCATTTAGAGAATGTAAAGTAGACTTACCATTAAATTCTATAATTCCTGCAATTTCTTTTCCGTATCGCTCAAAAACTGTTTCCGTATTTTTCTTAGATAATCAATGTTATCGACTCTGTTAACACTGAAAAACAAATAGTTTTTCCTATAAGTTTGTCCTTCATGTCAAACACAAAACCAACTTTTATATAAATATTGTTCCCAACAACAATTAAAGATGAAAAAGTTTTGAATGCCCTAAATATTCCACTAGCCAAGCCTGTAATAAGCCCTATTAAATAACCATTAGTGATTCAATTTATTGTTGCATATAAGAGTTCTTACCCTCTTTTCCTTTGAGATAAGAAATACTTGCTTGAGTTATACCTCCAATTACTGCCCACTTATAGTTTTTATAGTTGCCGTTTTAGGAATTAAAAGCATATTTAAGGAAATAATTTTACAACCAGATAAAACAAGAGGAATAATCCCAACTAGCAACAATAATCGAAAAGACTGTACCAAATTTTGTTAGTGCAAAATTATATATATGCTCTATTTGCTGTTCTTCTTCTGCTCATTTTTGTTATATTCAAAAAAGCTTTGAGTTTGCCTTGCCACTACCAATTAAAAAAATATTTAACAAAACTTTATCTAACACTAAAGTCTGCATTGTTAACTATTTCTAGCCATTTGATATACCATTAGCATAAGGACTACTTATTATTTCTTTAATAACAGAATCTAGAACGCTATCGTAAGTGCCTTTGTGTATTTTGCTTACAACTATGTCATACACATATATTGATGGAACATTTGAATTTAAGAAGGCGGGGTCAGAATTTACAACATCACTACCATTTGAAACAAAATTACTATCTTCTTTGATAAAAGACTCACTATAAGAAAAGGTAAATAGATATGCAAAAATAAAATTTTTGAATTTAAATTTCATTTTGTAATCAATAATGTAAATATCCTCTCTGAATCTTTATAAAGATTATCTTTAAATTTAGCAGAAAAAGAATAAACCAGTCCCGTAGAAATCCACAATACCACACTTCCTAGTAATAGGAAAAAATATATAAATAGGCATCTCTTAGCTATGCTATTTTGAAACATTCAATTGGAATTCTACAGTAGCCTTAGTTTTTTTACCTAAGAAAAATGAAATAAAATTATTCTCTGTAGAACTACTATTATCTGTACTGTCATCCCTTTATACATTTGTTATTACATTTTCTTGAAAAATAGTCAAATAAGATATATCTTTTATCCCCTTTCTTATTACTTTTTTACTGGAGTAGCATCTTAACTAGATAAATAGGGAATCAGCTGGAACATAAATAAAAGCTAATATATCATTATGAGAAGAAGATTTTTCAACAGAAAAATCATACTTAAAAAGCACTTTCCTGTTATTTGTTTTCATCACCTTCGATTTGCTTATTTGAGATGTTAAAAGTTGCACATACTTACCATTTGGATATCTTATAGACTGAGTGACTGTTATTGCAAGTCTTTTGTAAAATCAAATAAACTGAAACAATAATAAAAAATGTGGAAATAGCTTTTTTTCATATTTCTCAGCCTCTTAAAATATTTTTATTATTCACTTTTTTACAAGTTATTCCTAATAAGATGACTTAACATTCTTTTTGATAAAGTAACAAATAAGCCAAGTAAAAGAGTAGCCCAAAAAAACAACATCATAAATTTTTAATTTATTTAAATAATCTTTGTATGTATGCACTAATAAATACATTGTCCATATTATATGAACAATATGTAATTCTATAAACACAAATAAAAAGACAATTTCAATCATTATATTTTTGAAACAGAAAATTCTCTATCTTTCGTTGAAAATATGTAGGTATTATGTTTTGTCTTGCGATCTAAGACTGAGTTTCAAAATTTAAACTCTTTAATTTTATCACGATAGATATCTTTGATACTTTTATCATCCCAAAACTCATCAATTTTACTTATTCTTGCAAGAGCATTCTCATATGCTTTATTACATGCTTTTGAAGCTTTGGTTATCATAATTCATAGTTTAGAAAATATAATGCATATTATAGAGATTACTATTGGAGCAACACTAAATACAAATATTCTAGCACAACATATGTCAAACTTATCATCATTCATGTGCATAAAAATTTATAAACATCTAATACATTAGGCTTATCCTTCTCATTCCCATTTTTAAGCATATATTTTTCTCTTTTTTTATTCCTACAAAAAATAAATTCACATAAACCTTTATGGTTATACAACAAGCATACTATAGAAAAAAACAACACATCAAATCAAAAGCTAGACAAGAAGAATAAAAAGTTTTTCATGCAAAAATACACACAAATCAAATTGAAAAGATAATTAAATAAATTATTAAAAGGATGCACTAAAGATGCAAAAAAAAGCCAGGCGACTACCTACTTTTCCACTTAATCAGCAGTATCATTGGCACGAGAGAGCTTGACTTCCGTGTTCGGGATGGGAACG
>CAUUIE010000090.1:0-7800 GCA_963545065.1 uncultured Treponema sp. | reverse complement strand
GAGGCTTAGCCTGTACAAAAACAGGTAGACTATTAAGAGAAAAAATCTTTGGGAATAGTAGAATAAAATCTTAAAGGTAATCTGTTTTAATTTATTAATATTGAATTAATTTTGAGTAATTTAGTAAAGTAACCAATATATTGATGTAGTGGTGCAACATCCTAATGAATTAATTCAGCTCATTAAAAAATGATCTATCTAAACTACAAATAATAGAAGAAAGCATATTTTTAATGTTAAATTCTTATTGCAGTTTTAAAACAACTTTTATTTTGACTTAGCATGATTATAAAAGTCAATGAAGATAATAGAAAAGAGTAGCAACACTAAAGATGTAAAATGTTTTTTGTTATAAAAGTTTCTGAAGGTAATTTTATTTGCATAAAACTGATATAACCATGTTAATATTCACTATTAGAGCTTAAGTATTAAAGTCAATAATTTTTAATTGTTATTTTAATAATGTATGTAAAGGTAATCTCTTCCATAAATTATTTTTATTTTTTATACTAAACCATGTTGGGTTGTCTAGGATGTGAAAATTATGGAAGGGCTAGTTATAAGCGGTAGCAATAATTATTTTATTGTTGAAAGTAAAGATAAAAAAAACTATATTTGCTCAATTAAAGGAAAAGTATTAAGGCTTTCTAACAACGTTTATAATCCTCTTTGCCCAGGTGATATTGTAGAAATTGAAAAGATAGACGAAAATCAGGCTTTAATTACATCTCTTAAGGAAAGAAAAAATGAAATTGCTAGGTTAAATATAAAAACGTATAAAAAGCAAACTTTAGCTTCAAATTTAGATTTAATTATTTGTGTAACCACACCTAAAGAGCCACCTTTTCGTCCTCGTTTTGTTGACCGTGTTATAGTACAAGCTGAAAAAGAGAATATTCCAATTATAATAGTGATGAACAAGGCAGATTTACAAATTAGTAAAGATGTATCTTTTAGGCTTTCTAATTGGAAAGATATGGGTTATGAAGTGATACAAACTTCTGCAAAAAATAGTAAAAATATAGAAGAACTTAAAAAAAGAATTGAAGGGTTAAAGCTTGCAGTAATAGGGCAATCGGGAGTTGGTAAATCTAGTTTGTTAAATGCGTTAGATTCATCTCTTTCTTTAAAAACTTCTTCTATTTCTAATAAATTTGATCGTGGAGTGCATACAACCACAAAGGCAAATCTTTTCAAGATAAAAGGAGGTGCAACAATAATAGACACACCAGGTATTAGAAGTTTTTCACTATGGAATGTCGCTGAGGAAGAATTAATTCAATATTTTAGGGAAATGAAAGATTTAAGTTTGATGTGTAAATTTGGCTTTTCTTGCAAACATGAAAAGGAGAAAGGATGTGCTATATTAGAAAATGTAAGTAATAATAAGATATTATATGATAGATATGAAAGTTATATTAGGATTAAAGAAGAGATTATAGCATTAAAAAAGGAAATTAAATGAAGCAACATACATTAGATTTATTGCAATATCAAAAAGTATGTAATCTAATATCTCATTATTGCATATTAGATGAAGGACGTTTATTTTGTCAAAATGTAAAGCCAAGTAAGGATATAAATAAAATTGAAAGGACAAAGCAATGTGGTTTTGATACATTATCACTTTTAGAAAAGTCTTATTTGCCTCCTCTTAAATATTTACCTCCAATTATGCCATTTTTAGAAGAATTAAAAAGTGGTAATATTTTAGAAATAGAAGGTATATATTCTATATTTTTGCTTGTTATTTTAGATAGAAATATTATTCAATGGTGTAAGGAAATAAAAAAAGAAATAAATCAAGAAAATAATCTTTTAAGAATCATTGATAGTTTACCTATTTTAGATGGGTTATATTCTTCTATATCTATGTTTATGAGTGAAGATGGTAATATTAAAGAAGTGGAGCCTTTAAAAGCAATATCAAAAAAAATAGTAGAAATCGAAGATGAAATAAAAGGTTCAATGCAATCTTTTTTTAGCAATCCTAATTTTCAAGATATGCTTCAATCTAATTTGCCAACCACAAAAAATAATAGGCAAGTTATAGCAGTCAAGGCTAATTTTAAAGGAAAAATAAAAGGAATAATACACGAATATTCTCATACTGCAAAAACTTTTTATATAGAGCCAGAAGATGTTGTTATAAAAAATAATAGGTTACAAGAATTAAAAGCAGAATGGGAAAAGGAATATTTTAATATCTTAAGAAGAATTACTAATTCTATTTTTGAAAATATAGCTATGTTAAAGACAGCTCTTTCAATTTTAATAGAAATAGATTTTTTTCTCTCACTTGCAAAATGGGCTAATGCCAATAATGCTAACTTTTTAATGCAGAGAAAAGATAGGTTAGATTTGCAAAATGCACGGCATCCACTTATTAAAAATTGTGTGCCACTTAATATTAAAATGGAAAAAGGAAAATTAGTTTTAATAATAACAGGGGCAAATGCAGGTGGTAAAACTGTTACACTAAAAACTATAGCTCTTCTTGCCCTTATGAATCAAACAGGGATGCCATGCCTTGCTGATGGATCTAGCTATATTCCATATTTTGATTTTATTGGTTGCGATATAGGGGATGAGCAATCTATAGAAAATGATGTTTCAACTTTTCAAGCCCAAATAAAAAATATTTCTTCCATAATAGAAGATGCAACAGAAAACAGTTTAATTCTTTTTGATGAAATGGGTAGTGGCACAGATATAGAAGAAGGTGGTGCTATAGCTATGGCAATATTGGATGAAATGATAGAAAAAAAAACACTCACATTAGTAACCACTCATCATGGTATTTTAAAAAAATATGCTTTTTCTAATCCACATTGTTTAAATGCTTCTGTTGAATTTAATTCTTCTACTTTAAAGCCAACTTATAAGATTAATATAGGCTTGCCTGGAGAAAGTCATGCATTAGATGTTGCTAGTAACAATGGATTAAAAGAAAATATTGTTAAAAAAGCACAAAGCTATCTTGATAAAAATTCTTCTAGTGTCTCACATTTAATAAATAGTTTAATGGAAAAACAAAATGAAATTTCAACATTAGAGAAAAAACTTTTAAAAGATGAAATTGAAATATCAGAAACTAAAAGACATTATGATTTAAAAATGCTTTCTCTTAGACAAAAAGAACTTGAAATAAAAAAAGGTGCTATAAAGGATGCAACTCGTCTTTTTGACGAAAAGAAGAAAGAAATAGAAAATTTAGTTAGACGTGTGATGGAAGGTGAAATTACAAAAGAAGATAGGCAAGATTTAAAAAGATGGATTAAAGATGTTGGAGAAAGACTAGAAGAAGAAAAAGAGTTATTGAATATAGAAGAAAAAAAACTCAATGAAAATGAAAATATTAGTGTTGGTAGTTTAAAAAATCTAAAAGTAGGAGATGCAGTTTACTCCATAAAATATAAAAAAGAAGGGATAGTATTACGTCTTGAAAAAAAAGATTATGCTCTTGTTTCTTTTGAGAATATAAAGCTTACTCTTCATATTAGTGATTTAAAACTTATAAATAAAAGGGCTAACAATATAGAAAATAAAGCTTCTGCCACATATGAGCTAGTAAAAGACGATAAGCCTCTTTTTGAATTAAAGATATTAGGACTACATATGGAAGAAGCAAGAGAGGCAATTTTATCACATTTTGATAAGCTTATTTTAAATGGAGTTAAAGAGTTTTCTATAGTGCATGGAAAGGGTACTGGTGTGTTACAACAAGTAGTTTATGATGTGCTTAAGTCTTCTAGTTTTGTGGAAGAGTTTTCTTTTGCACGTCCTGAATTTGGTGGCACAGGCAAAACAATAGTGAAATTAAAATAAAGAATATTTAATATATGAAATATATTATTAAAATATTATTACTTATTTTATCAATTAGCTCTTTTTATGGATGTGTATTTCATATAGAAGATAGTACTTATAATAAAAAAGATATAAGGTCTCATCTAGCACCGGGATATAATACACATGATGAGTTTTTAGAAAAGCTACACATTGAAATAAATAAAGTTAGAGACAATCCTTATTTTTATGCTGTTGAAGTGCTTGAACCTTCTCTTTCAAGATATAATAGTTATTTTTATACAAATTATGATGGCAAAATTATTAGAACAAAAGAAGGAAAGAGGGCTATGGAAAAATGTATTTTTGAATTAAAACATTCTTATTCTGCAAAATTATTGAGTATGGAAAAAGGACTTTGCAATGCTGCTTATCATTTAGCAGATGATCAAGCAAAGACAGGAAGAAAGGATGAAGAGACTTCTACATATTTAAGCTTTAAAGATAGGTTAAAAAGATATGGGGCTCCTTCTGGTTTTATTGGAGAGCTTAGAGAATATGATAATGAAAATGTTAAAGATATAGTAATTCATCTTTTAGTAAGCGATGGAGATATCACAAGGGCTGGACGATGTTTAATATTAAATGATTCGTTTACTAAAATTGGAATAGGTGTTGCTTTTAAACATGCTAAAACAGTTACTATAATAGATTTGGCAGAAGAATATATAACTGACTAGTTTAAATGAAGACCTTATTAGGCAGTATTATAAAGTGTGAAAAATTATTTAATTTCCCAGTAACCACTTTTATTAGAACCTATTCTTTCAATATAACCGTTCTCTCTTAAGAATCTTATATTATCTTGCATCGCCGTTTTTCCAATCCCTATAATTGATATTAATTGTTCTTGTGTAATATTAGGATTATTTCTTATTTCTAGTAGTATTTTTTTCTTCTTGCATTTAATGGTGCTTTATTCCCCGCTTTATTTATCCAATTAAATGGAATATTTACTAAAATTGAGTTCTCTCTAAAATCAAAAGCATCTTTACCATAAATGTCTATAATTTTAGGAATGCCTCTTCCAGACTTCTCGCTAATATGAAGCTTCAAAAATATTTCTGATAATTTTTTATTTACGGGTATAGATATTCTCCCATAAAAAAACCTTGCATTGTTTGTTTGGGGTCAAGAGTGTCACGAGACAAAATTTCTATTTTATCTATATACAATGTAATCATGGGGGCATTCTCATCTACTCATTTATTATGAACAAATGCATTAATTACTGCTTCACGAAATGCACTAGTATCAAATAAAGGAATATCTTTTCTTGAAATAATCCTTTCACTTTCATCTGCTTGTATTAAATTAATTACATCAGCATATTCTAGTACTTTATCCAAGCTCAATAATATACATGTATTACTAAATTCTTTTACAGAATAAAGCAAACTTGCCTTTACCTGCGTAATAAGTAAATAGTCTTTCAAAGCTTAAATCTTAATATTTCAAATAGGTTTATTTCCCTATCAGGCTATTTAGCTAAATTCACTTTGCTTGAACCAATACGCATATACCTTTTTCCATTAAATGAAGTTGAAATATTTGTGGCAGAAGGTATATCCAATATTATAATTCTTTTTTCATTAATAATAACTTCATGAAATGAAAATGCAATATCAGGTATAATCTGTCTTGCTAAATAATGCTCCAAAAGCTCTTTTTTTACATTAATTTTAAAATCAAATTTTGTTCCTACAATTTCATGAGTTTCATCATTTATGCCCCATAAAATGTATGCATGATCTTTTTTACACATAGCTACTGCATTTGATAATTGCTGAAATATATTCACCGATAGCATTAGACTCAAAAACCAATTCTATTTAAATTCAAACCATTCTTCTTCTGTTTTATATTTTACAAGTTCTTTAACAATTTCAATGTATTTTTCATAATTTTATCCAATACTTTATATTGTATTATTAAAATCTAAAAACTTTAGCTTTTAACGATGCCCATATTATAGAATATATTAATTAATAAAATAGGCTCTTTTTTTTGTGCAAAAGATTATGGAACGATTTATAATTGCAAATAGCTTTTAAAAAATGAATTAGTAGAAAGTGATTAACTATCTTGGATAGGAAATATATGGAAGACCTAAAAGATCGTGGATGAAAGAGATGAATTTAAGACTTTGACGAGAATATAGAAAAGTGCCTTGAATATATTATAAAAAAATGGGAAAATATTTATAGAAATATTAAAATGTTTTGATAAATGGCGAGCCTATAAACAAACATTAGGATGGGCTAATAAAAGAATGTGAAAAATTATCTAAAAATGCTGGATTTTATAAATATGAGTTATGAGGCTTTTTACATACTTCTTTTTTTTATGATGCTCTTTTCATAAAAGAACAAATGAAAAGATTAGTGAAATATATAAAAGATAAAGCTATTGCTTATTGGATAGATAAAGTATAATATGTGACATAAGGAATGAGTATATGGACTTAATTATTGGTTTTATAGTTTTTTTTGCATTTTTAATTTCTGGTATATTATTAGTTTGTAACAAAGCTCATTTTTTAATTGCAGGTTTTAATATTGCCTCTAAGGAGGATCAAGAAAAGTATGATAAGAAAAAACTTTCTACAGTTACTGGAACTTTCTTATTAATTATGTCTAGTACAACTCTTAATTTTTTCTTAGGCACTCATTATATGCCACAATATAAGTATATATATGTAGCAGTTTTCATGAGTATTTGTTTACTTGGCTCTCTTTTAGTTTTAGTGTTAGCAAATACTTGGTGCAAAGTTAATAAATTAAATATTTAAACCTTATTAGTAAACTAACTACTAGCTTTCTTATATGCTTTTCTTTTTTCTATATATATACCAAAACAAAAAAGTCAAAGCTACGTTGATTATTGTTACTATAATGCTGGCTTCTATATTATAGTTTTTTCCGAAAACTATACTATTCTTATGTGATGCAATAGTAAATATATTTGGATAATCGTTTGCAAGGCTTACTCCGCCAAAAACTATTGCTCCTACAATATTCCATACCGCATGCGCCATAATTGGAGAGATAATTGTTTCTGTAGATTCATACAAAAATGTAGTAAACAAGCACATAGTAACCACATTTACTACAGGAATAATGCCTGCTTCAAAAGAAGCTCCATGTAATAATGTAAAAAGTAGTGTTGTAATGAGTATAGCTATTGATAAATTATATTTAGTTTTTAAAAGTTGATATATATATCCTTTAACTAACAATTCTTGCATAACCACATTTATAAATGCAGATATTATCCATAGCCCCAAAAATGGTACTTCATTCTTATTTGTTATTACAACTTCTTTTAAAACAAGTAAAATAGTTATTGATATTCCGATCCAAACAATACCTACTACAATTCCAGTTATTGCACCTTTAAACATATTCTTTAAGATTTGTAATTTAACATTTCCTTTTTCTATCATCAAAAACAAAAGAGTAAAAATAGTCATTACAATAAACGGAATAAATTCAAGCAAAAATCTATATACAGCTGGATTATCATTTTTAATATATATAACGCTAATAGTAGATAACGCCACCCATCCCATAAAGAAAATAAGTATTTTCATAATAGTGATAAGCGTTTTTTTAAAAATCATTTTTTGTAACTCCATGTTAATAAATATACATCTTTATCTAAGACATTAGCATCTTCTATGTATTTATAAGAGACTGCTTTAAACCTAATTTAGATGTAAGGAAGCTTATATAATTCATATTTTTTAAGTCATTTTGCATGTAACTCTTTTATAGTTTTTACCTACTCCAATTTAATATGTCCATTGATTTCATTTTATATAAATAGCATAAAATAAATGTTTCTGTTATTAGATTTATCCTTACTATCCATTTTATTTCTGTTTACATGATTTTTTGCAAGCATAAAATCAAAGTCACTGCTTTACTATTAATAAACATTTCTTATCTC
>CAUUIE010000089.1:0-7855 GCA_963545065.1 uncultured Treponema sp. | reverse complement strand
CCGATAAGCTTTTTTTAAGAGAACATAACTACCAAACAACAATATATTTAATCTTTACGCTTATGGGGCAGTATGTAAGGACTGAAGTGCATTCATCTATGGGAAGATCAGATGTTGAAGTGGAAACAAAAGACGGGATATATATCTTTGAGTTTAAGGTTGGCGGGAAGCCTATTGATACAATAGCACAAATAAAGGAAGCGGGCTATGGAGAAAGATATGGAGCTAGCAACAAAAACATTTATCTTATAGGTGCTACTATAAGCCGAAACAAAAGGACACTAGGAAAGTGGGCATTTGAAAAGGTAATAAACTGAAAATAAGTATAACTAAAAAATTATTGTATTGCTATTTTTTAATTATCTGTTATAATTTTAAAGAAAAGAGTATATTATTATCATACTAGGAGGATTTATGAAAAAGTGTTTCATCCTTTTATCTTTTTTTGTCTTGCCTATTTGTATGTTTAGCGAAGTAGTCTTTATTCCACATATAGGAAATGTAATAGATAATAACAAATTTGTACGCCATTTTAGTTCTATGTCTACTTTAGGTTTAGATATACAGTTTATATCTCATAATAGTGGTTTCACGTTTTTTTTGAATAATGCAGTGTCTAAAGCAAACAAAGATTCTTTTTTCTTTACTTCTGAAATATTGCTAGGTCATACTTTTAGAAGAGAAAAAGCATTTAATATTAATGTTGGATTTGGATTTAGAAATTCATCAACAATAAATTCTTTCCTTTATATATTCAATGTAGAAAATATGATTCCTAATGAGCCCATCTTTATTCTTCCCTCTTTTGGTGGTTCGTTTGGTGTTTCTTATTATTTCAATAATGTTTTTGGACTTTCTTTTGCTGTAAGTGATTTTGTCAGCTATGGTGCTTTTGTTTTAGATGAACATGGAAGAGAGATAGTTTTTTCTAAACATATTACTGATACTTTTTGTTTTAAATTCGGTTTAAATTTACGTATTAATGGTCACAAAAAAAATTATATAAAGCAAGCAAACACTGACAATAAAGAAAGTTCTAAAAATATTAGTGCTAGTAAAGTGGACCAAAATAACACTAATGATCTAGATAAAGTAGAAAGCATTAACAAAGAAATCCTAAAAGAATTAAAATTACTAAATATTAATATTCAAAATTATATTAAATATTTAATGTTTATTGAATGTGTTAAAACACACCAAAATACAAAATCCATAAATGATAACTCTCATAATTCTAATTTAGAAATTAAAAAAAATGAATCTATGATAGAAGATAAAGAACAAACTAGTAATTCTAATATTAATGATAAGAAAAGATAAATAGACCGTTTTCGTAAAGATTTTATTAATTTTTATTGTAATTCATTATAAATCTCATTAGATAATAAGTTATGAAAACTATTCAAATGCAAAAAGTGTATTATGTGCTTCCACCTCACTTGATAGTGATTAGCCTAAAAAGTATAATTCTTAAATGGAAAGACATAATAGAGCATGTGAGCTAGAGGTGTTAATCAAAAAACATCAAAAATTATATTATAATGGTGCACCTGAAATATCTGATGCAGAGTTCGATCTTTTATGGGATGAGTTAAAGATATTAGAACCAGAAAATATTCTTTTTAAAACTATAGCTAAAGATGAAGAAGATGGTTTTAAAAAAGCCAAACATATTATGCCAATGGGAAGCCAAGAAAAGGCAGCAAATACTGATGCATTTTTAGAATGGGCAAAAAAACAACAATTTAATCAATATATAGTGCAATATAAATTAGATGGGGCAAGTCTTGAACTTCAATATATTGAAGGGCACCTTACAAAAGCTGTCACACGTGGAGATGGCAGGATAGGAGATGACATAACAGAAAATGCCAGAAAAATGCAAGGTGTATTGCATAGCCTAAATGGAGATGCTTCATATAATGGAGCAAAACCTTTTACAGGAGCAGTTCGTGGGGAAGTTTTAATGCCAAAAAATATATTGCATTCAATCTATAGTGATAAAGCTAATTGCAGAAATGCAGCAAATGGCATTATGAAAAGGAAAGACGGAGCAGGATGTGAGCATTTAATAGTGATATGTTATGATGTGGGTGTGTATGATGTTAACACAGCTAAAGAAGAATTAAAACATATTGTTTATTATAAAGATGAAATAGAAAAAATAACATGGCTTAAAGTAGCAGGCTTTAATACCGTTGAAACAAAAATATTAAAAAGCCCAGAAGAAGTTATTAAATGGAGAGAAGAAGTTACAAAAAATAGAGAAAGTTTACCTTTTGATATTGATGGTATTGTAGTTAAAAATATAGAAATTGATATAGAAGATTTAAAAAGAGCACGTCCTGAAAAACAGATAGCTTTTAAGTTTGACCTTGAAAAAGAAATTTCTACAATTAGAAATGTGGAGTGGAGTGAATCAGGAGCAAATTATACCCCAATAGCAATTATAGACCCAGTTCACCTTGCAGGAACCAAAGTGAAAAGAGCAAGCCTTTCAAATCCAAACATTATTACATCATTAAATTTAATGATTGGAAGTCGTGTATTAGTTTCTAAACGTGGTGAAATCATTCCAAAAATTGAAAGTCTACTAGAAAACCCACCTAATTCTACACCAATAGAAATACCAAAAGTTTGTTCTACTTGTTCTTCCAAATTAATTAATGAAGGCACTCGCTTATATTGCCCAAATAAAAAATGTAAAAAAGTAGCATTTCACAGAATTGAAAAATGGGTAAAGGTTCTAGATTTAAAAGAAATTGGGGAAGCATTACTTAAACGTTTATTTGATGATGGTTATGTTTTAACAATAAAAGATCTATATTCTCTTTCTATTGAAACACTTGAAAATATAGAAAGGATGGGAGAGCTTTCTAGTAAAAAAGTGTATCTTTCAATTCATTCAAAAAAAGAAATTACACTTAGTGAGTTTATTGCAGGTTTTGATATAGAAGATATAGGTCTTACAATGGCAGAAAAAATTGAAATGGCAGGTTTTAATACATTAACTAAATTATTTTTAGCTACTCAAGAAGAAATCCAAGCAATAGACGGTTTTGCAGAAAAAATGGCAACTTCCTTTCTTAACGCCATTAAAGAGGCACGTTTTGAAATGGAAGAGTTAATAGCTAGTGGCTATATTTCAATAAAAAAGGTAGAACAGGTAAAAAGGCATTTAAATGGAGTTAGTTTTTGCTTTACAGGTGAGCTTAGCAGTATGAAAAGGCAACAAGCTTTTTCTTTAGTTAGAGAGGAGGGAGGCATTATAAAAACTACTGTTACTAAAGACCTTTCTTATCTTGTAACAAACAATAGCCATTCTAATTCTTCAAAAAATAAAAAAGCTAATGAGTTTGGAATTAAAATAATTAATGAAGAAGAATTTTTGAATTTATTAAATGTGTAATAAAAATCTATTTTTTTTTAACTCCATTTAAGAAAGATTTCTAATAAAACTAGTTCCACTTAAGCTTAAAAAGACAGATCATTCTAACTATTTTAAAGATGCTTTATCAAAGAAAATCTATATAAAAATCATAATGCAACAGCTAAAAAAAAAGAGTGTGTCAATTATTAAAGTATAATGAAGTCTTATAGCACTCTTTTTTATATTAATTACTTCTTAAGTATAAAAACATAGCATACCCCCTAATTGCTTTTTTATTTTCACATTGATAAAATATTAAAGAAATTTATGTAATTATTATAATAGTGTTTAAGGAGTTCCCTCAAGTGAAATATAAAATTGCAGTCATAGGTTCTGGTTCTTGGGGTACTGCTATGGCTTGTGCTATTGCTAGAAATGGTCATGATACAATCCTTTGGGGAAGAAACAAAAAGCTTTGTGAAGAAATAAATAAAAATCAGGAAAACAAAGTGCATCTTCCAGGATATAAATTGCCATCCTCTTTAGTAGCAACAAATGATTTAAAAAGAGCAGTAGAAAAAGCAGAGCTTGTAATTGTTGGAAGCCCATCTTTATACATAATAGAAACAATTAAAGCCCTTATTGATGTGTTACCATTTCAAGAAGAAAACGAAAAGGAAAAATTACCTACCATAGGCATTCTTACAAAAGGTTTTATTCCAAATAATGATGGAGAGCCACAACTAATTATTGAAACATTAGAAAAGATGCTCCCCCATTCTTATTCTACAAATTTAGTTTATATTTCAGGACCGTCTCACGGGGAGGAGGTTGTTCGTGGAGCAATGACAGGTCTTATTGCTGCCTCTTATAATCCTATGGCTTCAATAAGGTGTCGCGAAGCTTTACGCTCTAAAAGCCTTTTGGTATATTCCAGCTTAGATGTTGTTGGCGTGCAAGTTTGTGCTGCAATGAAAAATGTTATTGCTATAGCTTTTGGAGTGTTAGATTCCCTTTCTCAAGATTTAGCTATGTTTGGGGATAATACTCGCTCTCTTCTTCTTGCTGCAGGCTTAAACGAAATTCAAACTATAGGTGCTACAATGGGGGCAACACATGCAGAAACCTTTACTTCTATTGCAGGAGTTGGAGACTTAGAAGTTACTTGCACAAGTAAATATGGTAGGAATAGAAGATTTGGCTTTGATATAGTGAAAAAAAATATTTTATCTAATTATAAAAATATAGATGACTTAATTAAAAACATTTCACAAATTGGCTATCTTCCAGAAGGAGTTATGGCTTGTGCTTATGCTCATAAAATAAAAGAGAAAGAAAATTTAAAACTTCCAATTTGTGAAGGAATATATAAAATATTAAACAAAGAATTAGAAGCTAGAGCTTATATTGAGCAAATAATGAATGGAGAAGTGTAATGTTAGAAAAAATTACAGAAAAGTTTTCAGATGTGTTTAGAAATCTTTCAGGCAAATCTAAGATAACAGAGAAGAATATTGAAGATGCAGTAGAACAAATAAAAATGGCATTATTAGATGCTGATGTTAATCTACGAGTAGTTAGACGTTTTATTAATTCTACAATAGAAGAAGCATTAGGAGAGAAGGTTCTAAAGTCTATTGATCCAGGTCAACAATTTATAAAAATAGTTTATGACAAAATGACTCAATTTTTAGGTGATGAGAAAAAGGACTTATCTTTAAAGGGTCCAGATGTTCAATCAGTTATTTTGTTTTTAGGCTTACAAGGTTCTGGTAAGACTACTACGGCAGCAAAACTTGCAAAAAAGTTGCAAAAAGAAGGAAAAAAGCCATTACTTGTTGCTTGCGATATTGTAAGACCTGCCGCTATTGAGCAGTTATCTTTTTTAGCAGAAAAAATAGAAGTTCCCATATACAAGGAAGAAAATAATAAAAATGCAGTTTCTATTGCAAAAAATGCACTTAACTTTGCAAAAAAGAACTTCCTTGATACAGTTATTATAGATACTGCAGGTAGGCTCCAAATTGATGAGCCTATGATGGAAGAAATTATAAACATCAAAAAATCTACTAGTCCAGTTGAAACAATACTAGTATCTGATGCTATGACAGGGCAAAAGGCAGCGGATATTGCTAAAGAGTTTGATGAAAAAGTAGGACTTACTGGTTTAATTTTGACAAAATTTGATTCAGATACTAGAGGAGGAGCAGCTCTTTCATTAAAAACAATAACTGGTAAGCCAATCTTTTATATTGGTTCAGGTGAAAAGATTGAAGACATAGAGCCTTTTTATCCTGACCGCATAGCTTCACGTATTTTGGGCATGGGCGATATAGTAAGCTTTGTAGAAAAAGCTCAAGAAGTATATGACAAAGAAGAAATGCTTAAACTTCAAAAGAAAATGGCTAACGAAGGCTTTTCTCTTTCTGATATGCTAGAACAACTTGAACAGATGGATAAAATGGGCTCTATAGACTCTATGTTAGAAATGTTACCAGGGCTTGCAGGAAGATTTTCAAAAGATGATATCGACTTAGACAATGTAAAAAGGCAAAAAGCAATTATTCGTTCAATGACTTTAAAAGAGCGTGATAATCATAGGATTATAGGACCGCCTAGAAGAAAAAGAATTGCCAAAGGTTCTGGAACTTCAGTTGCAGAAGTGAATAAATTATTGAAACAATTTGAAAAATCAAGATTGATGATGAAAAAACTTGCAAAAAATAAAGGAATGCAAGACAATTTTTTAAAACTCTTTGCAAAGCAGTAGGCTAAAATACAATGATAAAAAAAATATTAAACTTTATATTTATTATAACTTTTATAACTATGGGCATAACCTCTTGTAAATCTATAAGTTCGTCGGGTAAAAAAGATAGTGATGTAAATTATAGAGTTCTAGGAGAGAACTATTATCCGTCTCAAAGTTTTGCACAAGGTATATATATTGCACGTTCTTTTGAAGATGCACTTGCAATAAGTGAAGGCAATGATGAGATGGTTAATGTATTTTCTGAAATAGATTTTAAAAAAGAGGCAGTGCTTTTTGTCTTTGCAGGAAGGTATAAAACAGGTGGATATAATATAGTTATAGATTTTATAAAACATGCTGGAAAAAGGAAAATATTAGCCCAGTTCTCTGTTTCATCACCATCTCTTAATTCTGTAGTTACTCAAGCTATTACAAACCCTTCTATGATTGTTGCTATAGAAATAAGAAAAAATGAAATAATAAAGGCATATTTAAAAAAATAGCACTGGTAAATTATAGTTTACCAGTGTAATTTAAGATTAGTATTTTTTCTATTGCTATTTTTCAAAATGACTAAAACATTTAATTTAAAATTAAAGCCTTAAAAATATAATTTAATTAAGACTCAACAAATTTTAATTTTCTTTGCTTTTCTACGATGTATAAACATAAAACATAACAAGAATGATTTACTATTTTTTAATTTGAGGAGGGCTTTAGTTTATGGAAGCATTTTTAGCTAGTCTTACTTCGCTTGTTGCTAAAGTGAATGGTTTTGTTTGGGGACCATATTTTTTGATTCCATTGCTTTGTGGTTCAGGTCTATTTTTTACATTTAGACTAAAATTAGTGCAAGTGCTAAAATTTGGTGAAGGATGGAAACGTCTTTTTGGTAACTTCTCTCTAAAAGGAGAAGAAGCAGGAAAACATGGAATGAGTTCTTTTCAAGCTGTTGCTACAGCTATTGCAGCACAAGTTGGAACAGGAAATTTAGTTGGGGCCATGACAGCTCTTATTTCAGGTGGTCCTGGTGCTATCTTTTGGATGTGGCTTGCAGCTTTTGCAGGCATGGCTACTAACTTTGCAGAAGCTTGCATTGCTCAAGTTTATAAAACAAAAGATGAAACAGGGCAGACAGTAGGGGGTCCTGCTTATTATATTTCTAGAGGTCTTGGAAACACTGCATTTGCCAAATTTCTTGCTGCCTTTTTTGCAGTGGCAATTATCTTAGCACTAGGTTTTATGGGAAACATGGTGCAAGCAAACTCAATTTCTGATGCTTTTAAGAATGCTTTTAGTGTGCCAACATATGTTACAGGCATAGTGCTGGCATTAATTGCAGGTGCAATCTTTTTAGGTGGGGTAAAGCGAATTGCCTCTGTAACAGAAAAAGTAGTTCCTATAATGGCTATAGTTTATGTTACTGTAGGTCTTATAGTTATAATTATGAACTATAAAAACATTCCTTTAATGTTTTCTATGATCTTCAAAGCAGCATTTAATCCAAAAGCTGTTTGGGGTGGTGCTTTAGGTATTGGCATGGCTCAAGCTGCACGCTATGGTATTGCACGCGGTCTTTTCTCTAACGAAGCTGGCATGGGTTCCACTCCTCACGCTCACGCAGTTGCAACAGTAAAGCATCCTGTAGAGCAAGGTGTTTTAGGCATTGTTGCTGTGTTCATCGATACTTTTATTGTGTTAAATGTTACTGTCTTCACTGTTTTAAGTGCAAA
>CAUUIE010000088.1:0-7925 GCA_963545065.1 uncultured Treponema sp. | reverse complement strand
CTTCTTTAATGTTTGCCTCTTTTCCATCTTCTCGCTCGTGCTCAAAAGCAATTACCTCTCTTACTCTCCCACCTGCTACAAACGCTTTTTGAATGGAAGAAAGCTCCATAAAGATATTTAAAAAATGCTTAAAAACTTTTCCATTATATGCAATTGCTATAAAAAGAGATAAAAGCCCTGTTTTAATTCCATTAAAATATAAAATGCCACAGATTAAAAGCAAGAGAATGTCCACTAAATGCCTTATTCGCACAACAATATTCCACGAAAAAAATCCATTAATAAGGTTGTAAGATCTAAAGCCTTCATACATTCCATTTGAAAAGGTGTCAAACCTTTTTGCTACCTTTTCTTCCCCACCAAAAGAGATGACACTTTCAACAGATTTTATGCTTTCATTTAAAAAGCCAGACATTTCACCTATATAGGAGATGCCCTTTGTAATGTGAGGTGCACTCTTTTTTAGAAAGAGCTTTCCAAGTAAGTATATTAATGGTAAATATAAAAGCCCTACTGCAAAAATGTAAGGGTTTAAAAATGCAAGGCGTGTGTATAGCACTGTTAAAAGGATAACGCTATCCATAACAGCAGGGAGGGTTGTAACATATATTGTGCGCACACTGTTTACATCCCTACAAAAACGGCTTGTAATGTTTCCTGCACTTAATTCGTCAAAGCTATTCATTTTAAGGTGCAGTAAGTGCCTTCCTAAATCCATTTGCATTTTAGTTGCTACTTTGTTTGCTAAAGCATTAAACAAAAGAGAGTGAATGTATAAAGTGGCACCATAGAGTGCAACAACACAGAACAAAATGAGTGCATTTTGGACTAAAAAAGACTTGAGGTTTGGTATTTTATGAACATCTTGGGCGATTACTTTTGCAGGAATTTCTGGAAGATATGCAACACATGCTGCATAGATTATTGTTATAACAAAAGATGCTAAAAGCAACAATTTAGCATGTTTTAAGTATGATAGAAAAAATTTAATGTCTTTTAATTTGTTTTTCATTTGCTCACCTCCTCATTTTCAATATTTTCTTGGGTCTTAGAGAGGAACTCAAGTTTATACCAACCATCTTTTTGAATAAGTTCTTCATGTGTGCCAATCTCTTCAATGGTTCCATTGTTTAAGACAATAATTTTATCCATGCTTTCTGCTACTATTGGTTTGTGCGTTACTACAAGAAGAGAATCAAAAAATGAGCAAGTTTTAAAAGATTTAAGCAAACGGTTTGTTGTTTTAGAATCTATGGCAGAAAATGAATCGTCCAAAAGTAAAAGTGAAGGTTTTTTTATTAACGCCCTTGCAATGGAAAGACGTTGGCGCTGCCCACCAGATAAGCTTAAGCCACGCTCCCCAATTTGAGTTTGAATGCCTTCGGGAAAGTTTTCTACGTCGTCAAAGCATGCAGCTTTTAAGACCTCTTTAACTTCGGCTTCGCTATAGCTAGAATCAAAAAAAGAAACATTGTTATAAATAGTGTCTTGAAACAATTGCTCCCTTTGGCTTACATAGCCAATTAGTTTTTTTAGTGATGAATCTAAAAATTGAAAGGACTCCTCTCCATTTATCAAAATACCTTCTTTCATGTTATATATGTGCAGTAATGCACGAATTAAGCTAGTTTTCCCTCCCCCTGTTTTTCCTACCACTGCCACACGCTCTCCTTTTTTTATGCTAAAATTAAGGTTTTCTAGCACAGGTTTTTCTCCATTTTCATACTTAAAATTGAAGTTTTTTAATTGAATGCTTTCAATGCTTTTTATTTCTTTAGCACCATGTACTTCTCTTTCCTTTGCGTTTAAAATTTCTAGCACACGTTCAACAGAGGCTAAAGTTTCTTTACAGAGCCTAATGTAATAACTAGAAGCAATTGGAGCCCATGTGAAAAGATAGAGGAACATAAAGAAAGAAGCTAAGTTTCCTGCTGTAATTTCTCCTTGATAAACTAAAATGCTACCATAACAAAATGCAATAATAACAGAAAGTTCTGTAATAAAAGTGGCTATAGGGTTTAATATTGCATCTAGTTTTACTTTAAAATATAGAGCATCAAAATATAGCTTTACCTTTTTTGATAGTTTGTTTAAACGCACCTTTTCATTGCAAAAGGAGCGCACTAGTTTAATTCCTTCAGTCATTTCTAATATTTCTTGCGAAAGATTAGAAAACTTTGAATACATATTGTTAGACCTTTTTTGTATTTCGTCTGCGGTGAAAAAGTATAAGATTGTTACTAGTGGAAATGGAACAAGGCAAGCGAGTGTTAGTTTCCAAGAAATGAGGTAGGCAACAAAGCCTAAATAAACAATGGGGTATACAAAGCTATCCATTAAAAGAAGAGTGCCACCCCCAAAGTAATAGTCAATGTAATCAATGTCGTTACTGCATCTTGCTAAAATGTCCCCTGATGTGAATTTTTCAAAAAAGCTCATTGGTTTTTTCATTAAAGATGAAAAGAATTTACGACGCAAAAAGTAGCCCCCATAGTTTCCTGCATTATGAATGAAATACATCCAAATAACAGAGACAGAGTAGCTAAAGATTGAAACACTTACTATTTTTGTAATTGTCCAAAATAGGAATTCTTTGGTCATTGTGGCATCTCTAAATGCATCTAAGGCAAGACCTGCAAAATAGACAGGTAAAAATCCTGCAAACTCATCTAAAAACAAGAAAAAAGCCCCAAAAGCTTGTTTTGGAAGCAATGCTTTATAGGTGTCTTTTAGCTTTTTGTTTATAGTAAACATAATAACCTCCAAATATTTTTAATATACCTAATCAATTATATATTAAATAAAAAAAAATGTAAGAGAGGGATAACGATTTAGAACGTATAAATCTTTTTTGATATTTAAATTGGGCATCTTTGTAACGGAGCCTTACTTTAAAAAGTGTAAGCTTATGTTATATGTTTTGGCTGGTTTAATTTTCTATATCTTATTTTAATTTGAAAAAGTTTATATTTAATGTTAGACTATTCCTGTTTTATGAGGAAATATTATGGGTGAAAAAAGGTTTGTACCATTTTTTAGACCTTCCTTTTCTAAAGGTGAGGAAGAAGCTGTTTTAAGGGTGCTACATTCAGGATGGCTTACCACAGGAGTTGAAACTTTAGAGTTTGAAAAAGAATTTGCTAAATTTGTTAATGCTAAACATGCTTTAGCTTGTAATTCAGCTTCTTCAGCTCTCATTTTGGTAATGGAAGCCTTAGGCGTTAAAAAGGGCAAGAAGATATTAACTTCTCCTTATACTTTTATCTCTACAGCCACTAGTGCTATTCATCTTGGGGGGGAGGTTGAATATGTTGATATAGAGCCTAATTCCTATAATATTGACCCTAATTTAATAGAAGAAAAATTAAAAAAAGATAAAGATATTATGGCAATTGTGCCAATTCATATTGCAGGTAATGTTTGCAACATGAAAGATATTTTGTTTCTTGCAAAAAAATATGGTGTGTATGTAATTGAAGATTCAGCACATGCTTTCCCTTCTATTACAAATGAAGGTTTTGCAGGCACATTAGGAGATGCGGGCGTTTTTTCTTTTTATGCTACAAAAACCATAACAACGGGAGAGGGGGGTATGGTGTGTGTGAAAGATGATGATGTAGCAAAAAGAATTATAACTTTAAGAAGCCATGGCATGGATCGTTTAGCATGGGATCGATATACTTCAAAAAAGGCTTCATATATTTATGATATAATTGATTTAGGTTGGAAATTTAATTTACCAGATATTTTGTCTTGCATAGGAAGAGAGCAATTAAAAAGTGCAAACGATTTTTATGAAAAAAGATGTGCTATAGCTAAAAGGTTTAATGAGGCTTTTTTGAACAATGATTTATTTAAATTGCCTCCTTCTTCTAATGGCAATGCTTGGCATTTGTATCTTTTGCGTCTTAATTTAAAAGCTTTAAAAATAGATAGAGATGCATTTTTTATTAAATTGCAAAATGAAGGGCTGGGAGTTTCTGTCCATTTCATTCCACATTTTGAATTTACTTTTATTAAAGATCGTTACAAAATAAGTAGAAATGATTTTCCCGAAAGTTATGAAAAGTTTAGTGAAACTATTAGTTTGCCATTTTATCCTGATATGAAAGAAGATGATGTGGAATATGTTATTGAAAAAGTGGTTAAAGTGGCAAAAGAAAATAGGGCGTGAAAAATATTATGGAAAGTGTTTTTGCATCAGATGTAGAGCTTTCTAATCAATATTATTGTGTGTTGGTTAGAGCAGATAAGATTGGAAAGATAGTAGGTGTTGAGTGTCCTTCTTTTAATGATAATGTGTTTTTTATTACTCATAAAGATATAAAAGGAAAAAATGCTATTAGTCTTTTTGGGCAAGAGATGCCAATTTTTGCAAGTGAAAAGATAGAATATGTAGGGCAAGTTTTTGGTGTTGTTGCAAGTGATGATGAAGAAAATGCAAAGCTTATTGCTGGCAAAATAAAAGTTTTAGTGGAAGAAGAGAAGAAAGTTAACATTTTGTTAAAACCTGAAACTCTTGAAAGTGTTTTTTTTCAATATGAAAATCAAATTATTAGTAAACAAGAAAAAAAGGCAGATGGCATAGAAGAGTGTTTTAAAGAAGAAAAAAACATAACTAAATCTTTTTTGCATTTTGAAAGTCGCTCCCATTATCATGCAGAGCCAATTTCTGTAAAGGTTAGAGCCAAGCAAAACTCTATTGATGTTTATGTAGCAACCCAATGGCCATATCATGTGCAAACAAGCATAAAAGAAGCGTTAGCTTGTAGCATTGAAAAGGTGAAAGTGATTCCTTCAAATGAATCTTATTCTTTAAATGCTCGCATATGGTTTCCTTCATTGTTAGCAACGCAAGTAGCAATAGTTGCAGATAAAATTAAAAAAAATGTTTCAATTACGTTTTCTTTTAAGGAAAGTTTTTTGTATTCTAATGTTTCTCCTAATATTGCCATTTTACATAAAAGTGAAGTTTCTCAAGATGGAAAAATTAAGGCAATGAGTGTTTTATGTGTTGTGGATATAGGTTCTTTTAATCTTCTTATTGAACAGATGCTTATGCAACTCCTTCTTACAGCCTTAGGAGTATATGGCATAATGCTTTATAAAGTTGAAGTAGTGGCTATAAAAACAAATACTAGACCTACAGATCTTTTTGTGAATTGGGGAGATTATTATACTAACACAGCAATAGAAAAACATATAAGCGACATAGTGGACAAATTTGGCTTTGATCCTATTCAATTTAGGCTAGATAATATTTTAAAACCACATGAAATAGGCATTACAGGAATAGAGAAAAAAGATGACTATAAAATGGGCTCTTTAATGAATAAGGCTTGTGAAGTAACAACTTTTCTTAGGAAATATGGAGCTTATAGAACGTTTAATAAAAAAAACACAAAATCATATGAAAATTATTGCAGAGGAATAGGCATAGCTATTGGGGTGCAATATAATGGGCTTAAATCTTTAATTAAAGCTGGAGCTAATTATGTTGTAGAGATGACGCTAAATAAAGAGCAAGAGCTATTAGTTAAAGCAGAACCTTCCACACCTCAAATGAAAGAGTTGTTTAAAAATCGTATTTTAAAAGTTATGAATATAGAAGCTAATAAAATTATTTTTGAAGTGCGTAAAAATATTGAGCATAAAGATGTAGGACCTTCCTTACCTTCTTGTACCATGAGCATTTTGCCTCTTCTTGTGGACAAATGCATTGCAGAGATACAAAAGCAACGTTTTAGAGAAGCACTTCCTATTACTTGTAAAAAAGATTATAAAATTACAGGGCGTAGTGGTTGGGATAGTGAAAAACTAGAAGGACAACCTTTCCTTTCTGAAACGTCAGGTTGTTGCGTGGTTGAATCTTATTTGGATAAAAGTACTTATAGTGTGAAAGTGCAAAAAATATATTTAGCACTAGAGGCGGGAGATACATTTTCTAAAGATTATGTTATTTCTTCCATTAATAGGTCCGTTACAGATTCTCTTTCTGGTGTTCTTTGGGAAAAAATGCCTAAATCTTATAGAAGAGCTTCAGATTACACAATTATTTCTCCTAATGAGATGCCTAACGTAGAAATTGAATTATTTTCTTCAAATGCTACGCAAGTGAAAGGTTTTTCAAATCTTCCATCTAATTTAATCCCTGCAGCTCTTATGGCTTCATTAAACCAAATTTTACAAAGCGAGCATTTAAACATGCTTCCTATTACTCAATATGACATATTTAACATGCTAACTTGTGAAAAGATTAGTGAAGGTGAAAAAGAGACGTGTGATAGCGAAGTTATTGATGAAAATAATGGGCAATTAGAGGTAGATAATAAAAACAATGAATTAAAAAAAGAGGAAGATTTAAATGACAATAAGCTTTAAACTAAATGGAAAAAATGTGAAAGTGAATGCTTTGCCAAATGAAAGGCTTTCTAATATTTTGCGCACAAATTTTGAATTAAAAAGTGTGAAAATGGCTTCTTTTGACGGTCTTCGTGGTAGCGACTGCATTTTGTTGGATGATTGCGTAGTTCCCTCTTCTTTAGTGCCTATTTTTAATGTAGAGAACAAAGAGATTGTTACTTTAGAGCATTTTTCTACTGATAAAAGTTTTTCTCTGTATTATAAGCTTATTATGAAATGTTTTAAACAATATAATGTTTTTCTTTGTGGTTTTTGTGATGCAGGAAAAATCTTCGCATCTTATAACATTATAAAGAGTAATTTTGATGAAGAAGATAGTGAATTTGAGGCAAAGATTAAACAATGTTACTCTATTTCTTTATGTCGTTGTACTGTTGTTGATAATTTATTAAAAGCTATAAAAGAAGCAGTGCATTGTTCTATAAAGAACAAAAGGGCATCTAATTATGGCAGAAAGTAGAATATATAGAGCGAAGTCTATTCAAGAAATTCAGCAAATATTAAAAGCTTCTAAAGGAGCGGTTCCTGTTGCAGGGGCTACAACTTTTTCTATTTATTGTGATGATGGGGCAATTAATATTGGTAGTGAGATATTAGCACTAAATGATGTTGCACAGTTAAAACATATTCATAAAAATGACCGCTATATTGATTTTGGCTCGTGTGTTACATTGAATGAAGTTATTTTAAGAGGTAGGCAGAATGTGCCAAAAGTGTTGTATGATGCTTTGAATGTAGTAGGGAATATGGCTATAAGAAGTGTGGCAACCATTGGTGGAAACATTGCTATGAAAAATCCTTTTACTGCTTCTTATCTTCCACTTTTAGCTCTTGATGCCCAGTGTGAGCTTTGCACTGAAAAAGAGGTTCTTTGGCTTCCTGTTTCTAAGTATTTAAGCAATGATTTAGAAAACGATAGGCATGTGCTACTTAGGATAAGAATTAAAGATGAACAGTGGACTTATAATGTTTACAGAAAGGTTAAAAATGGGCAATATATGGAAGAGATTCCTATTTTTCTTTTTTTAGCAAAGATGCAAAAAAACAATGTTCTTGATGTAAGACTTTTGTTTGCAGATAAGAAATTGATAAGACAAAAAGAATTTGATAACTTATTACTAGGTCTTTCTCTTCCTATTAAAGATGAAAATTTAAGCGATATTATTTCTAAAGCACACGAGATTTTCCCTAATGAAGAATTTTCTTCTTCGTTTAATAAACAATGTTTTTTTAATTTGCTAGAAAAAAGCCTGTATAATATGTAAGCTTTTAACATTCGCTTAACCTGCATTGCCTCAAAGGCAATGTCAGGTTGAAGCGGGTGTTAGACACCTGCTATACCTTAAACTTTTTTACTTCCTTTGCCAAGTTATCAATACTTGCCTTATTCTTTTGTGTTATCTCATTGACATCCTGTACCGCATTACTAATCTGCACGGCTCCCGAAGCCATTTCATTCATACTGTCGACGATGATGCGGGTAAGGTCATCGAGTTTCCGCA
>CAUUIE010000087.1:0-7996 GCA_963545065.1 uncultured Treponema sp. | reverse complement strand
GAGCAGCACCCTCGTAACGTGCAGGTACTCGGTTCAAGTCCGAGAGTTGGCTCTTGTTTTGTGAGACTATAAAGTTTTGGAAGTTGATGGGGTCTGGTGGCTCTCGCGGTCTTCAAAACCGTTGGTTGCTTAAATTAGCAATGGCAGGTTCGATTCCTGCCTCTTCCGTCTCTCCGTTTTCTTAAGCTTTTAATAAGATTCATACTCTTTCTATCCTTGCTCCACACATTTTTAAATCTTTTATGAAATTTGGATAAGAAATTGAACAACATTCTGCATTTTCTATTATGCAATGCTTATCTTTTGGTAGCGACAAACAAAAAGCAATAAGCGAAAGGGCAATTCTATGGTCTCCATAAGAATTAAGGTGCATCCCAGATTTAAGTTTACCATTTCTTTCAATAGTTAAACTATTTTCTTCTTCTTTTATGAAAATCCCTAATTTCTTTAGCTCATTTGCAATAGCACTAACTCTATCACTTTCCTTATGTCTACATATTTCTATGCCTTTAAGTTTTGTAATTCCTTTTGCAAGGCTTGCGATGCATGCAAGAGATGGAAGTGCATCTGGCGTTTTAGAAAGATTAAAATTTGTGCCTTTCATGCAATAATCTTTATGTAAGATTGAAAGAACGCCATTTTTAAAAGTGCAAGGGCACAAAAGCTTTTTTAAATAATACAAAAGTTTTTTATCAGCTTGCCCATCTTCCAAAGAAAGACCCTTAATAGCAATGGGCGATAAACTTGCAATACTAAAAAGGGCTAAAAAACAAGCAGAAGACCAATCATTAGGGCATGTTTCAATGAATCCATCTGTAGATTGCTCGCCACGCAAAGAATAAAAATTAAGCTCTTTTGAAACTTCTATTTTAATGCCTCTTTTTTTTAGATGTTTTAAGCTCATTTCAAGATATGGTGCTTCTCCTTTTTTCTTAAGTTTTATATTAACACCTTTATGTAAAAAAGGTGTTGAAAGAAGAAGACCACTTACCACTTGAGAAAACTTTCCTTCAAGAGTTATATCTATTATCGTTTCATGCGTTTTCCCATAAATAGTTATGATACCACTTGGAATATCTGGCACATTATAAGCAACGCCTAATTCATTTAAAGCTTCTATAATAGGTGCAATTGGACGCTTCTTGATAGAAGAATCCCCTAAAATATAAAAAGTGCAAGGGAGCTGCGAAACAAGCATAGATAAAAAATATAAAAGAGAGCCTGAATTTCCTACATTAAGCACAATTTTATCTTTTTGTTTAACATAGTTTTTTATTCCGCCTTTTGGTGCAAATACTTTTACATCATAAGTGCCATTGTCGTTGTTTATCTTTTCAAAATTTGCTCCAAGTTCTTTTAAACAAATATAGCAAGAATCAATATCTTGGCTTTCTAAAATATTTTTAATGTAGCTTGAAGTTTTAGCTAAGGTAGCTAAAATTAAAAACCTAATGGAGTGGCTTTTAGAAGGCGGAGGTGAAACTTGTGGCAAAGATTTAAGTGAAAAATCTTTATGTAATATAGACGAGCCAAAAACTTTAACGTCCATTTTATTCACCTCTCTATCATTTTTTTTGCTTCTATAAATCTAAAATCTTTTTCTATATCTTTTATATTATCTAACCTTTTTATTTGTTCTAAAATGGAAAGAGCCTTATCTTTTTTGTTAAGAAAAAGATAAAGATAAACAAGGTCTAATAGTAGTTCAACATTCTCTCCAAACTCTTCTATTGCCTTAATTAAACAAAATTCACTTTGTGCGTAATCTCCCATCTCTTTTGCTATTTTTGCAATAAGGGAATAAGTTTTAACTTCTGCACTAATGCCTAATGCTTTCCAAGCTTTTTCATTAGCTTCATTTAAATATCCTGCTTTTAAGGCATTTACTGCAGAATCAAACAAAAAACCTGCATTGTTAGGTTCTAGTTTTAATGCCTTTTCGTGCCATAAATAAGCATTTTCTATGTTTCCCGCTTTCTCTAATTCATTTGCAAATATGTTGTAAGCTTGCCCTCTGTTAGCCTCAACCGCAGGGTCTTCTTCAAAAGAATGATTAACCTTATCTTCATTAAAGGGTTCAACATTTTTTATTCCAAAAAGACTATAGCAATCTTCTATTTCACCTCTAACACTTTTAATATGAAGATAATTAGCAAATATAGTAATTTCTAAAGGCAAATATTCTCTTGCTATTTTCTCATATTCTAACGCCTTATCAAGTTCGTTTTTTTCAAGCATGAGACGGGCATATAAATTATATGCAAGACCATTTGTTTTATCTAAATTAATTGCTTCAAGTATATATTTTTCACAAGGTTTTTTATTTAAAAATAGGGCTTCGGCATAGCCTAAGCAATAAATAAATTCTAATGGGGAGAATGAATAAGCTTTTTCCAAAGCATTTAAATAATCTTTATTTTCTTCTTCTTTTAAAATGAGAGAGTAAATATACCAAATATTTGAATCTTTTGTGTTTTTTTCTATTAACTTTTTAATATAAAATTTTGCTTTATCATATTGTGCTATTTCATAGTTATATTTGGAACTTACCGCCCAATAACGCTCGTCATCTTTTGCGATAGATTCTAACACATTTAATATTTTTTCAATATCTAAATATTCTTTCTTTCTAAGAAAAACATTACATGCTTTAATGTAAAAAGAAATAGCTTCTTTAGTGTCATTAGCACTTTCATACTCTCTAGCAGCATTTAATGCAAAAATAGCTTCATCTGGCAAAATAACAAAAGCTTTTTTATAAAAATTTGCCGCTTCTTTATGAAGTCCAAGATGATGCAAATAATGAGCTTTTAGAAAACACAAAGAACTAGATAAATCTATTTCTTTATCTTTTAAGCCCTCCAGTATTATTTTCATTTTTTCATATTGCTCAAAATAGTAATAAAGACTTAAAAGTTGAGTATTAGCTTCTATGTACATACAAGAATCTAATTCTATAGCTTTTAAAAAATATTTTTCTGCATCTTCTAATAATCGTGCTAAAAAATATATTTTCCCTGAAAGCATGGCATCTTTTGCTTTCATTTTTTTATCTTCTATCTTTTTTAGCTCATTCATTGCAAAATGGATATTCCCAGCATTATAATAACTTTCACAAAGCCTTCTTCTAGCTTCAATAGATATTTTTTTATCATCATTTGCTTCATCATATCTTTTTTGCACCTCTACTATTTTTGAATTAAGGCTAATGCTTTTTAATATTCCACTAATATTAGATATAGCACTATAGTTTTGAGCTTCAAAGGCTATCTTCCCCGCAACATCTATAACATCGTTTTCTACTTTTCCTACCCATTTTCCATTTATTAAACAAGTAATTGAATCTCCCAAAACAATTAAAGCAACTTCAAAATCTTCGCATGTGCCATAATCTTCTACTTTCGTCCATGGAATAAGTGTTTTAGGAGTATTATTAATTACTACATCTATGCGAAAAAAGCCTAAATCAGAAACTAAAAATGAATAAAAAGTTTTTTCTATATATCTAAATATAAAGCCTATTGCACAAACGCCTGCCATATCTTCTTTAATCTTTTTAGTTTTGCCCTCTTTTAATAATGAATCTTTTACAAAACCTATTTTAGCTTCCAATATGAAATTCTTATATCTAAAAAATTTATTTATGCACCATGCATATATGTTTTTTCTTTCTAGCTTAAGGACAAAATTACCATCTTGATTAAAAAAAGCTTTATATCCATTGCCATTTTCTTTTTCAAACCTTTTATTATTTAAACATGAAGAAAAGTTACATTCCCAAAGCTCTTCTTTTTCTTCATTATAGTCTATGTTTTGTTGTTCTATTTTTTTACGCTTAAAAACTTTCAAGATTAAATTTAAAAGCCATAATATTTTTTTTCTAAAAACATTCATAAAGGCAATTAGATTAATAAAAAGATTACCATTAGTCTACTAACAAGGGAGGGGCATAAGATTTGTTATGCCTTATAGCATTATTTTAGTCTTATGCTTAATAGATGAGATGATCCCCCAATTGAAATTAATAATAAAAATGTATATTATTTTGCCACTTATGAAAATTACAAAAAACGCATATGTTAGTATTGAGTACACACTCAAAGATGAAAAAGGGGAGATATTAGATTCTTCCAAAGAGATGGGTGCACTAGAATATGTTCAAGGCTATGGCATGGTAGTGCCAGGTTTAGAGGCAGCTTTAATGGGTAAAGATGAAGGGGAATCTTTTTCTATCACTCTAGCTCCAAAAGATGCCTATGGGGAGTATGATGAAAACTTACTATTCAATGTGGATAGAAAACAATTTCCCGAAGGTGTTGAAATAGAAGTTGGAATGGAATTTGAAACGGATGGACCTCATGGTCGCACCGTGCGTGTTGCAAAGATAGAAGGTGATTCCGTTACAATAGATGCAAACCATCCATTAGCTGGAGAGACGCTTTATTTTGACATAAAAGTTCTTTCTTCACGCATGGCAACAGATGAAGAAATTGCTTCTTTCTTTTCTCATTCTTGTAGTTGTGGCTGTGGTGGGCACATGGATGAAAATTCTTGTAGTTGTGGCGGGTGTTCTGGGTGTCATTAGAAAATAATAAAGATAAAGCCTTGCCCTTTTTTGCAGGGCTTTGCTTTTTCCTATCTTTGATAGACGTAATGCTACCAAAGCCTATTGTGTTTTTGCGATTAGGGCTTGCAAATTTATCGCTCATGCTAGCGATGGACGTTCTTTCATGTAGGTATTTTTTTCTATTGTTAATAGTAAAAGTTATAGGGCAAGCCATGCTTTCAGGCACTATTTTTTCTTATATATTCTTTTTTTCTCTTTTAGGCACTTTTTCTTCGGGAATTGTCATGTATATTTTAAATTTCTTAAGACAAAAAGATTTAATTTCGTTTATTGGTGTTAGCATGGGGGGAGCCCTTGCTTCCAATGCTTCACAGCTTTTACTTGCTCGCTATGTAATATTTGGAGAAGGTGCTTGGTATATATTGCCACCATTGCTTTTAATTTCTCTCATTACATCACTTATTTTGGGTGTTTTTGCAAATAATTTTTACTCATCATCAATATGGTATGAAAGCCTTTTAACAGGGGAGAATGAGTTAGCACCTTATGAAAAAAACCTTTATAACATAAAAAAGAAAAAAGGGGGGATTTATAGACTATTTATAGGTCTTTTTTTAATTGCCTTACTAATTTTTATAGAAATACCAGAAATTAAGATTGTAATATTTGGAGCTGCTCTTGTTTTATGTATTGTTGAAAAAATTAAATTGCACATTTTTAGTTTAATTTTTACATCTTTATTCATTGTAATTCTTAATTTGTTCCCTCCTTATGGCTATGTAATTTTTGAATATCGATTATTTAACGCTATTCCTCTAATAATAGCAAAAGAAGCTTTGTTTCAAGGAATAATAAAAGCAATATTATTTGAAGGGCTACTTTACATTTCTAAATGGATGTTAAAAGAAGAGTTTAACATAGGCGGAGCTATAGGAAAAATTATAAAACATTCAATTTATGTTTTTCAAAGGCTTATGACGTGCAAAAAAGAAATAAAAGCAACAAATTTAATCGGTAGCCTAGATTCTATTTTGTTATCTCTCGATAAAATAATGTAATCTTTTGTAACGGTGTTTTTATGAATGCTATAATTGCATGGCTTAGCTCTTACCTTCATAGTTTACCCTTAGTGGTTTTTATTGCCCTTTTGCTTGGTGGATTTAACTTGCCCATTTCTGAAGATATTTTAGTAATTATTAGTGCCGTGGCTTGCCAAAGAAAAGAAGCGAATATTCCAATAGCATATGCTGCTATTTTTTTTGGTGCTACAATAAGCGATTGGCTAGTTTATCTTTGGGGGTGGCTACTAGGTCGTGGATTTATTTCGAATAAACTTTTTTCAAAAGTTGTTACAAAAGAAAACACTTTAAGATTTTCAAGGGCATTAGAAAAGTATGGCATTTTTACATATATTTTTGTTAGATTCATCCCTTTTGGTGTTAGAAATGTTATGTCCATAACATCTGGATTTGTTAGCTTTAATTTTTTTAAATTTGCACTATTTGATTCTATTGCAGCCTTTTGCAACACTTCGGCTCTTTTTTGGGTTATCTATTTCTTTGGTAAAACAGGTGGAAAATATTTTAAGATATTTGGCATTGTTTTATTTTGTTCATTAATTATTTTTGGCATATATATCTTTCACTCAAAAAAGCTTTCTAAGTTTATAGACAAACATTTAATTGAAAAAGAATCTAAATAAAAATTTAAGCTTTTTTAAAAGTTATTTTGTTTTTTTCTATTACATTCCTTGCATAGCATTTGGCAGTTTTCAAGCTCTGTAACGCCACCTTTGCTCCATGGCTTTATATGATCTCCTTCCATATTTTCAAATTCAAAATGCAAGTTACATATTGCACACATTCCATTTTGCCTTTCATACGCTTTTTGCTTATCTCTAATTGTAAACTGACGAATATTCAAAAGACGTTCTGCAAATGGGTCTTTATCTTTAGAAAGTAAATATTCATAAATGCCTTTATGCTTTTGCACATCTTCGTCATTATGTAGTTTTTTCACACTCTCCTTAATTAAAGAAGAATTATAATCGTTATTGCTATATTTATTATATAAATGGCACCAATCTAAACCTTTCATATCTTGATAATATTCTGGGAAAATTCTAGTTACCCAATTAATAACTTTTTGAAAATATTGCCATAATTCATCTGCATCTTTATCATTTCTATGCTTAGACATATAATGAGTGATATTCTTTTCTCCTTGATATTCACAAATTCCTTTAAGTGCTTTTTCTAATAATTCTTGCCTATTAGGATTTCCTGTTATGTATCTTTCAGAAAGTTTTTTTGCAACACAATTCTTTTTTGAAAAAAATATCTTTGCATCTTGAAGCCAAGGACCAGTGTAAATAGAATTTTTTATCTCTTGATCTGTTAGCTTTTCTCCTGCAATGTTGACAACTCTAAACCATGCTAATTTTTCTGTTTCGCTACCCTTGCATATATACACACTTAAAGGATATTCAACAATTAAATTATATTGATCTGGAGTAAGAGAATCTTCATAATACTGAAGATTCTCTATATTTATAGAAAATTTATGAGAGAGAAAGTGCATTAAAGAAAGAGTGCGTTGTTGACCGTCAAGCACTTCATAAGTTTCATTTTCAAGTTTTGCCCAATACATTGTATTTAATGGAAATCCTTTTAAAACAGTATGAATAACAGCTTCCTCTTGTGGTGTATCATATATAAATTCTCTTTGATATGAAGGGCGAATTGTAAGACGACCTTCATACGCAAATACCCCTTCATCCTCCTTATCCACATAGCCTTTTAGAATGTCCCCCACTTTTATTTTTGCTTCTATAATCTCCATATAAACACCTCGCCTCCTTCAATTTAATTTACTATTTTTTCTTATGTTTAATTAAAATCCTATTATAAATTTTCTCTCCATTAATTACTGTTAAACACGGGAAGTCCCCAATCCATCTTGCACTATTTGCAATGCCTAAAACTTGAAATTGTTCAGGATTATATTTGTCTAAAAAAGTAATTGGAACTCCCATAATTCCATTACACCTTTTTATGTTTAATGAAGATTCTTGAGTACATTCTCTTACCGCCAACATATCCTCTGCCTCTTTCAATGTTGAATGTATATTCATTTCCTGCAATTTCAAATTGTTCTGGGTTGTACTTATCGAGGAATGTGATTGGCACTCCAATAAGACCGTTGCATCTTGTTGTATTGGCAATATAGCATGACGATTGTTCTGTTCTGTTCTGTTCTATTCTGTTCTGTTCCCTCAACTTCAAAATAATCAATAGGTATATCACTAACTTTATTCACATTTATTGCATCAAAATTATCATATTTTGGGTAATACTCTTCATTCCCATAATAATGACAATATAATGGCAATTTCTCATGCCTTTTGTTATGATCTAAATTAGTAAACCA
>CAUUIE010000086.1:0-8046 GCA_963545065.1 uncultured Treponema sp. | reverse complement strand
TTCTAGCTAGAGTTTTAGTAAAAACTAGCTAGAGTTTAAAGAAAGTCTAGCTAGAGTAGAACCCTATTTATTGCTAAAACATACTCCTCATCATTACAATAAACGCACATCTAGGTATGTAACACTATGCCTCTTGTTCTAGCTAGAATAGGAGCTATGTTTTAGCTAAAAGCGAACCTTATTTCTAGCTAGAAACAATGCTGTGTAATAGCTAGAGAAAGGAGCCAATCATTTAAGTAATAATAGATGACGTCTAGCAACACTAGACCCAGCCGATTAGTTAAAAGGAGGCGTCCCGTTAGCTAACAGGAGACCTCCCTCTAGCTAGCAGGAGGCATCCTGTTAGCTAAAAGAGGACATCTTTTGACTAATGAGATATTTTTCTTTTATAAAACAAAAAAGCCCTCTTAAAATTATATGCCCATTTTAATTCCAATTCTTTAATATTCTACTCTTTTTTATAATCCTATTCTTATGCTATAGTATTTAATTATGGAAGAGAAAACAACGTTAAACAAACATTTAGACACTTTAAATGAAATGCAAAAAAAAGCAGTGTTCCACTTTGGCAACCCTCTTTTAATAAGAGCTGGAGCAGGCTCTGGGAAAACCAGAGTTATCACTACAAAAATTGCATATTTAATAGAAAAAGAAGGAATAAACCCGAACTCCATTTTGGCTTTAACTTTCACAAACAAGGCTGCAAAAGAAATGCGAGAACGTGCAATGTCATTATCAAATAAATCTTATAATTCAATGATAAAGACATTCCATTCTTTTGGCGTGTGGTTTCTTCGCCAATATGCAACACTTTTAGGGCTAGACCCACATTTCACTATCTACGACACAGAAGCATCTCATTCTCTCCTTGCACACATTAAACTTCGCATAACAACAAAAGAAAAATTAGAAAACAACTTTGGTAAAATTAAGCAAATAAAAGAAAGAGAGGGAGAGGAAGTTTTTGAAGTTAGTCTAACAAAAAAAGAAGTTGAATATTTTTATCAAAAAATTGCACGAGCAAAAGACTATTGCCTCACATGCGATGCAAAAGACCTTTCTAAAATAGATAAAAGCTCAGCATTTAGAACACTATATAAAGAATATCAAAAAAAACTTACTGAAACAGGCAATGTGGATTTTGGAGATTTAATTCTACTTCCATATTTAATATTAAAATCAAATATGGAAGTTAGGGCAAAGATGCAAAACAAATTTTCTGTAATAATGGTAGATGAATATCAGGACACAAACATAGCACAGGTAGAATTATTAAAACTACTTGTTGGAGATTTTCAATATATTTGTGTTGTAGGGGATGAAGATCAAGCAATATATAAATTCCGTGGTGCAGAAATTAAAAACATATTAGATTTTTCTTCCACCTTTAAAGGAACAGATGTTATAACTCTCGATAAAAATTATAGGTCTTATGGAAACATATTAAATGTGGCAAATTCTATTATTTCACATAATAAAGAAAGATTTAAAAAAGAATTAAAAACCACAAGAGGAGAAGGAGAGAAAACACAGGTAGCAATATTAGAAAACCAAGATAGCGAAGCAGATTTTTGTGCCTGTTTAATAGAAGAGTACACAAAAGAAGGTTATTCTCCTGGAGAATGGGCTATAATTTATAGAATTAATAGGCAGTCGCGTAGTTTTGAAACAACGCTTTTAAGTCGTAATATTCCTTATGTTGTGGTAGGTGGTGTTGAATTTTATCAACGCGAAGAAGTTAGGGATGCCATTTCATTTCTTTCGCTCATTGTAAATGGGCGTGATGAAGTGGCAATTAGAAGATTAATGGTGAAGTATATTAAAGGCTTTGGAGAAAAAAAATGTGATGAAATACTTAATAAAGCAAGAAAATATATCCTAGAAAATGACTCTTCAATTCTTGAAAGCGATTTTATAACAATTATTCCAATTGTATTAAAAGATGTAAAACGAATGAATAAAGATGCAAAACCAAAAATAGAAAACTTTATTTCTTCGCTCTCAAATTTAAGAAGTATGATTTTTTCAGATAAAATAGAAATAAAAGATAGTAAAATAAACGAAGCTTTCTTTAACACTTTAGCTATGTTTGTTGAACATGTTTTAAAAACATTTGATCTTTATTCAATTTATAAAGAAAAAGATGAAAACGACAAAACAGACAAAGAAGGAAACTTGCAAGAATTTGTTAACAGTGCAACACCTTATGAATGTAATCACCAAGGTCTTGTAAATTTTATGGAATATATAAACCTTAGAGAAGAGCTAGAAAACAAAGATGGAAGGCGTTATGAAGATAGTGTTAAGCTTATGACTATGCACACAACAAAAGGTTTAGAGTTTAAAAATGTGATAGTTACAGGTTTAGAAAAAGGACTTTTTCCTAGATTTGAGCATGATATTGAAGAGGTGGAAGAAGAAAGAAGGCTTATGTATGTTTCTTGCACTAGAGCAATGGATCACCTTTTTATCACATCATGTCGCTATAGAAGGTCTATATATAGTGATGGTTACGCATCACCTAGTATGTTTCTTTCAGAGATAAAAAATGAACTTGTTGATTCTTATGAAATAAAAAACTCCACAAAGACTTACATATCCCTTTTTAATCTATTTCAATTGGAAAAACCAAAATATGAAGTTGATATGTGCGTGCACCACAAAGAATATGGCTATGGCAGGGTGGAAAAGGTGAAAGAAGTTGAAAGTGAATGCTATATTATTGTGCACTTTTTTCAAACAGATCAAAAAAAGATATTTCTTCCTGAACACACAAAAGATTTAACAATAAGGCATGATATAAAAATTAAAACAAATGATTATAATGATTATTAAAAGATGGATAAAACTCTCCTTAACTTAAATTAAGTTAAGAAGAGAAAAAGCTATATTATTAGCTTATTTTTGTGCAAATTTTATGTTGTTTTTTACTATTGGTTTACTTAAGTCTTTATTATAAGGTCCATCACCATCCATAAACTGTGCAAAGAAAAACTTTTTAAACGTTATGTGAGAACCTTCTGTAGGCTCAATATTTCCTTCAAATCCCCCCACCTTAGTTTAAGCAATTCTTTTGCTATGGCTTGTAAAGTTTGTTTTTGATTTTTAAAAGTCTCTTCTCCTGGATGTGCTTTTTTATAGGCTTCTACAGATTCATGCTCTTTAATCAATGCTTTTAATCCTTGAAGTTCACCTTCTTCAGCCTTTGTTTTGTTTGTTTTCTTTTCTAATTCTTCAATTCTAGCTTTAAAAATTGCATATTTTTCTGCACAAAAATCTTCCACTCCATATTTTGTTGCATAATCATTAAATGCAGTAAAATCTAAGTCCATAACGGTGCCATTCATTGTTCTAATGCCTTTTATAACAGTGCCCCAACATGTTAGAGAAACAACATTGCTTTTTGAATCAAAAGTAAGTGTTCCTTCTAGTTTGCTACCACTTTTATATTCATATGTTTTTCCTGAAATTTTATCAGAAAGTTCTTGAACTCCAGAGTTTGGATTTTTTTGCTTATCAAGCTCTTCTGTGGTTTTACCTATTTTAGACGTTTCATTTGCTTTTTCATCTGGTTTTTTCTCAGGTACAAGGCTTGGAACTTGAGATCCTGGAGTGTTACCGTTACCATTACAAGAGGCTAATAAAAACAACACACATGTAAACATAAAAAGATAAAAAACTGTTTTTTTCATTTTAAGTCTCCTAAAAAATAAAATATAAAAAAATGGTTACCCATCCAACGGGTAACCACATAAATAACTACTAGCTTAAATATAAAAAATAAAAATTAGTTACAAGCGTGTTAACTTTATTATTCTATAACGGCAATAACATCTGCAGCTTTTACAATTAAGTGTTCCACACCTTCAATCTTAATTTGGTTTCCTGCATATTTGTCGTATATCACTTTTTCTCCAACTGAAACTTTAATCTTTTCTTTATCATCCCCAATAGCCACAACAACAGCCTTTTGTGTTTTTTCTTGAGCAGTGTCTGGAATAATAATGCCACTAGCTGTCTTAGACTCTGCTAGCTCTGGTTTTAGCAAAATACGATCTTGCAATGGTTTCACTTTCATAAGTTATATCCTCCAAAGAAAACACGTAAACACGCGTTAATGTTTTTATTGTGCCAATAAGACACAGTATCTATATCCAAAAATACTAAAGTGTGCCCTTTTTAAGTTTAGCACTGATCTTAAGATGAATATACATAAAATAATGCAAAAAAGCAAGTTATAACAAGACCTTTTTTTACGTTATAAAAGCGTAACTAATTATTTTTTAGGCAATTAAATAAATTTATTCACTATTTGGCATGTTTTTTGCTACATGCTAATAATGAGCATCATTTAGGAGGCTACAATATATGAGAAGTTTATTTAAGACAAACAAAATGGAAAAAAGTGATACACTTGCTATATATCTAAAAGAAATCAATAACTATCCTCTTTTAAGCCCAGAAGAAGAAAAAAAATGTATTGAAATGATAAAAAAGGGAGATAAAAAAGCAAAAGAAAAACTAATTAATAGTAACTTAAGGTTTGTTGTGAAAGTAGCAAAAAAATATAGAAATAGCGGACTAAGTTTTTCAGATTTAATAAGCGAAGGAAATATAGGGCTTACTATTGCTGCAGAAAGATTTGATCCTAGTAAAGATGTAAAATTTATTTCCTATGCTGTTTGGTGGATTAAACAAACAATTCTTAAAGCTATTTCAGAAAAAGCAAGGTTAATTCGTCTACCTGTAAATCGCATTAATGAGCTTTCAATAATTGGAGAAAAAATAGATGAACAACATGAAAAAAATATAGAAAATATTGCTTCGTCTATGAATATTGATAGAAATGCTTTTGTTTCAATGATGAATGTCTCTTTATCTCCACTTTCTTTTGATGAACCTATTAGTAATGAGAACAAAGATACATCAATAGGAGAAATGTTAAAAGACGAAAATGACATTCCACCTGAAACACAAGCAATAAACACAATGCTAAAAGAAGAGGTTTCAAAAATGCTTTCAACTTTGTCTAATAGAGAGGCAGCAATTCTAAAATATCGTTTTGGACTTGAAGGTGAAGTGCCCCATTCATTGGTGGAAGTAGGAATGGTTTTTAATTTAACAAAAGAACGCATTCGTCAAATTGAAAAAAAGTCTATAGAAAAACTAAAGAAAGTAGCAATTAAAAAAGAACTAAAGGCTTTTGTTGCATAAGTTTATGTTACTTACACTTTAAGATTAAAATCTTTTTTGTTTTGCCGTTTATATAGTTAGATGAAAAAAATTGTTTTAGTGTTTGTTATCTTTCATCATTTCTTTTTATTTTCAGAAATTAAACTAGGAATAGATAGAATTGATGAATACCTTTATCTTTTTAGCGGAAAAAGAGTGGGGCTTATAACAAATGCAACAGGCTATAATAGTAAAGGGATGAGCACAATTTCTGTGCTAAAAGAAAAAGTTAATTTAGTCTTGCTTTTCTCTCCAGAACATGGGCTTAATGGTAGCTATAGAGAAGGAGAGAAAGTATCAAATTCTAAAGATGATGTTACATCACTTAAAATATATAGTCTTTATGGAAAGCAAAAAAAGCCAACAAAAGAAATGCTAGACCAAATAGATATTCTTTGTTTTGATATTCAAGATGTGGGCTCTCGCTTTTATACATATATTTCAACTATGGCATACGCAATGACTGCTTGTGCTGAGCAAAAAAAAGATTTCATAGTATTTGATCGTCCAAACCCCATTTCTGGTAAAACTGTTGAAGGTTTTATATTAAAAGAAGAATTTAAATCTTTTGTAGGACTATATCCAATACCTCAAAGACACGGAATGACAGTGGGGGAGCTTGGTCTTATGTTTAATAAAAAATTTGGAATTAATTGTAATCTTAATGTAATTCCATTAAAAAATTGGGATCGTTCTAATTATTTTGATGAAACAAATCTTATGTGGCTTCCAACGTCTCCTAATATTCCAACAGCTGAAACTTCTTTAATATACTCTGGAATGTGCCTTTTTGAAGGAACTAATATATCTGTAGGAAGAGGGACTACAATGCCTTTTCGTTATATAGGAGCACCTTTTTTTAATGCAAATAGTTTGGCTACACGGCTTAATGAAGAAAAAATAGAAGGCGTCCAATTCTTTCCTGCATATTTCACTCCATCTATTTCTATACATTCGGGAGAAAAATGTGAGGGAGTTTATATTGTAGTTACTGATAAAAATAAATTTTCATCAGTTAGATGTGCCCTATCTATGTTTAAAATATTTTCTTCCCTTTATAAGGACTCTTTTAAAATAAATGATGCTAAGTTAAAGCGTTGTGGGTTAAATCTTTTGTTTGGCAATTCTTTTCTTACAGAAGAGAAAATTGATTATAAAAAGCTTTTTAAGGCAATGAAAGAAGACGAGGCACGCTTTTTGGAAATAAGAAAACCATATCTTTTGTATTAGATAAATGCACTTATAAAAAAGCTTAAAAGGGTTAGATAAATAAGTGTGTTATAAGATAAAAGCTTATTTTTTGAATGCTGTTTTACTTATTTCCTTTTGCCATGTTATGCACTTTGCAAAGCATTTGGCAATTTTCTATTGAACTGGGCTTCCCTGCACTCCATGCACCTACATGGTCTGCATCCATTTCACTAATCTTCCAAATGCGTCTTTTGTTTGAAGACGCACCTAGTGCACAAAGCGGACAATTAGATTCATTTTTTTCCAAAGCCTTTTCAGTTTGCTTTGCATATACTGCCCTCTTTATGTTCTCATCAAAAAAACGTACGTTTAATAATTTCGTATCTTTACATTCACCTAAAATATATTCAAATATGCCACGTTTATTAGTAACACAAAAGTCTGCATACAACTTTCTTAATATTTTTGAAACTTCTTCTGGGTCATAGCCTGTGTTATGATATTTTTCGTATAGTGCACCCCAATTTATGCCTTTCATTTCTTTTTCAAGATCATTAAAAACACTTGAAACCCAATTAATAACAGACTCAAAATAACTTTGCAATTCTCTTATATTGTCATCACTTCTATGCCTACTCATATAATCTTCTATGTTTCCATGGCTTACCCACTCAAGTGCCCGCTCAAGATATTCTTGCCTATTAACAGAACCTTTTATATAAGCATGCCATTTTTGGATGTTTGAATTTTGGCTATTGCTAAATTCTTTTTTTGCAAGGGTAACAAATTTTCCAGAATATATAGCATTTAATAATTCTTGATTGTTTAATGGAACACCTTGAATATTAATTGTTTTAAACCAATTTTTTATTTCAGTTTCTTCACCTTCACATTCATATATAAGAAGTGTTGTGTTTAGTAACTTTTTTTGCATTGCTTCAGATAGACTAGAAAAATATTGAGGCATATCATTTTCATCTATTATAGGAAACAATCCTGTAACATAGCGACCTATGCTTGTAATTCTTTGTTGCCCATCTAATACTTCATATTTACCATCTTGAGTCTTGGTAAAATAGATTAAACCTAATGGATAACCTCTTAGTAAAGAATTTATAACTGCAACATCTTTTTTCCCATCTGCATAAATATAATTTCTTTGATATTCAGGCTGAATGGTTAACTTGCCTGCAAGACCAAAAAGACCTTTCCCTTCTAGTTCATTATACGAAAAACCTTTACATAATGCTTCTATTGTTATATCAACCCTCAAATTAGCTTGCATCTAATTGCCTCCTTAAAATTATATATCAAAAAAAACACTTCTTAACCTAATATTTAAATTAGTTACCTTAAGCTATGTTTATAGCCCTATTTTTAAACAGGACCTTCCCTTTTTTTACGTCTTTAAACTTTATGTTTTATTAAAAGTCTTTTATAAATTAATTTACCACCAATTGTTGGTGAAAACAAATCATATTTTGAATCTGAACCATGGTTTGCAACACCTACAATTTCAAATTGGTCAGGACAATATTTATCTAAAAAGCTAACTGGTACTCCCATGAGCCACTACAACTTGTGTTTAATGATGATTCTAGCGTAAGTTTCTCTTCCTCCAAG
>CAUUIE010000085.1:0-8089 GCA_963545065.1 uncultured Treponema sp. | reverse complement strand
TGTTATTAAAAAACAACCTTAAATATAAAAAGGGATAAGATCCCCGCTTATCCTTTTTTTTTATTTTTTAAAACGCGAAAAAAGCATCACCTAATAAAGCACATTGCCACACTCATGCTTATTGGAATGCCACCAATCGTTATTTTAACATTATTAGAAACAAACTATTTTAAGAAAGTATAAAAGAAACAAAAAAGGGCACTTTTTTAAAAACACATATTAATGCATATTATTATTTTTAAGAGAACGAAAATTAAAAATAGAATGTATTTTTATTATATTTGCTGATATAAAGAAAAAAATTATAGCAGAAAAAAAGATAGAAACATCAAAAGAAATTAAAGCCTTTGCTGTAATTGCTTGTGAAGCATTTTCTAACCATGCATAAAGCAAACTAGAAGGAATTAAAAGAAGTATATTTTGCCTTGCAATAAGAGCTATAACAATACCACCCCAACCGAACCCATGAGAAAACCCAATATGACACATTTTATATGTACCAATAACTGCAAAATAACCTGTTAAAGCATTAGTAAAACAAGAAAAACACATTCCACTTATTTGAGATGCCTTAACATTAAAACCTGCAAATGTTGCAAATTCTTTTGAAACCCCCGATGTATTAAAATGGTAACCTATTTTTGTTTTACTAAAAAAAAGAAATATAGTGATACAAATCAAAATTGTAATAAAAAAAGAAATGTTAAATGTAGAAGGCGGAAGGAGAGAGTGTAACTCAAAAACTTCATTTATTTTTTTTGTTGCAATTAAAAGATTCCCCCCTTCTTTCATTCTTGCAAGAATAAGATAATTAAGAATAGGTGCTAAACTAGAAGAAACTAAAAAAGATGCAATCATTTCGTCAATATCATAAAAAGCTTTTAATAAACCTATAACAAAACCTATAAAAACTAAAACAAAAGAAACAAAACATAAAACCAAAAAAGAATACATAAAAGGAGAAAAATTAGATGGACTTTCTAACAATATGCTTGTAAGAAAGGCAGCTAAATATATTTGTCCTTCCCCACCTAAATTAAAAAGTCCTGTTTTAAAGGCAAAACATACTCCAATGCTAGAAAGTAAAAGCAAACTTGCACAATCTAACATATTTCCAAAATACCATGAAGAATGAAAACTTATAGTAAAAAAAGTCTTAAGCGTTTTTAATGGTTCTTTTGAATAAAAAGCAATAAAAACACATACTAAAAGAATCCCTAATATTAGGGTAATAAAAGTTTCTATTATTTTATTTTTACTCATTTATTTATAACAACAAAATTTAAGAACCTCTAGGAGCGAAAGCTGGATCAATTGGTTTGTTTTTTTCATAAACAATAAAATAAAGACGTGCATTTCCAGAAAATGCTTCCTCTCCAATCTTTCCTATACTTTCATTTAAAGAAAGCATTTGATTTTTTTGCACTGTGATTGTGTCAAGCCCACCATAAACATATATGTGCTTATCTTTTGATTGCACAAAAACTACTTTACCAAAACCTCTATGCACTCCTATAGAAATTACCTTCCCTGATGTTATTGTTCTAACATTCTCTCCCTTATTAGATTCTATTACAATACCTTTAATTTTACCTTCAAGATAAAAGGTTTTTTTTGCAGTAACTGGCCAAAGTAAGTTAGCATTTATCTCTTTTTTTGAATAATTTCTTGGATCATTAAGAAACTGATTGTTACTATCATCTTTTTTAGTAGTATTACTTTCTAATTGTTTTTTATTTGAAAAGCTTTGTTCTTGAGGAATATTTAACACATCCCCTACTTTAATTAAGCTTGTTTCATTAAGATCATTTGTAGCCATAAGATTAGCGATAGAAACATTAAATTTTCTTGAAATACCATATATAGTATCCCCTTCCTGCACTGTGTAACTTCCTGGAATAAATATCTTCTGTCCTGCCATAACACGTGAAACATCAAAGATATTGTTAACATCTAATAAAAGCTTTAAAGGAATTTTATACTTTCGGCTAATGCTATATAAAGTCTCTCCATTTTGGAGCACATGAAATGAATCACCACAAAACAAAAAAAATGAAGAAAAAGATAAGATATAAAAAACGAAAAGCAATCTTTTATGCACTTCATATCTCCCAAAACTAAAAAATACCCTCCCATTAAAAAAACTTAATTTTGCCTAAAGCTACTAAAAAACATATCTACTGAAAGACCATTAATCTTTTTTCCAACTTGGTAGCGTGAAATAATTCCTCTTCTTCCGTCCTCTAACTGTGAAGATGTAATGCCAAACTTAATTGAACTATCAGCTTCAACAAAAGCTGCAATATGGTCTGCAAAACGAATGAGTTTTCCATCACATGCTCTAAAAAGGCTATCTTTATATTGAGTTTCAAACTCAGTATAATCTTTAACAATTTTTAGCTTTCCATCAACAATAACTCTATTTTCAAATTCATCTTTTATATAATAAAGAATCTCATTTCTATAATACTCATCAATTAAAGGCAAAAGCTCTTCTTTAACAACTTTCTCCTCTATTTCTTTCACCACATCAGGAAGACTATCTGTTGCAGCTTTCACAGGAGAAATAATATCCCTAGTTACAGCTTCAGGCAGATCATGAAAAAGCCCACAAAAAAAATTATTATAAACTCTATCTTTGTTTAAGTTTAAGTCATAACACATAAGTAAAGTTAAAAGGGCAACAAAATAAGAATGCCCTAAAACAGACGTTAATGGAATGCGTGGCGTTTGATTCCATCTAATTTGGAACCGTAACTTTTCTATTTCTGTTATAAACCTATATGTTCCCTCTTTTTGAAGAAAAAAACGCACCCCATCTAAATGCACAAAATCCCACACATCTTTTTTTATACTCTTAATTATTTTTTCTAAACGAAATGCCTCATTAGAAGGCTTTAACATTTCAAGTTCTCTTAAAGAAGAGATTTTATGAGCTGCCTCTAATATTTCGCATTCCTTGCAATTGTCATCACAAGAAAAAAGGTAATCTTTAAAAAGATTTAATACATGAACATTATCAATAAGAGGAGAATATTTTTCAAATATCCACTTTTTTATCTTTTTATATTCTTCAGGATAAGAAGTGCGAATTAAGTATTGAATTGGTGCTTTTATATCTGAAAGTGCAATTTTTTTTAAAAGTGCAAAAAAGGAAAATGTAATAATCTTATCCCAATTAACTTTACCCCCCTTCTTTTCTTCATACTTTCCTATTATAAAAGCTAAAAACATCTTTTCAGCTGCCTGATCCATTTCCACAGGATGAAAAGGTCTTACTAAATCATTCCATCTTTCTATAGAAAAAGCTTCAAACAAAGTAAGCACTAACCGCTTATTAAGCATTTCCTATCTCTTTCCCTTACTTTTACTATCTTTTTCTGCAATCTTATTCCATATTTTAAGTTTTGTCTTAACGTCTTCAGCTTCTTTTGTTTCTCCTAAAATAACATGAATACGCCTTAAAGCACTTAAAAATTTTGCAGCAGTTTTAACATCTTCTATATTATTTGTTGCAATTTCATACTTTTTTCTATACTCTTCTGCAGACGTTTCTAAAAGAGTTTTAACAAGGCGAAGATGAAAAATAACATCATCATAATTTTCATCTCTAGGATTTAAAGCAACTTGAGACGCAAATTTTAAGTCAACAATATTTTTTGCAACAGTTGCATAGCGTCCTGCAATCTCTGCAAACGACCACTTCCACTTTGTGTTTGTTCCATAAGCGTCTACCACCATCCAAATCACAAAACCAATTTTCCTAATTAAATAATAACGTTGTTTTTGTGTAATACTTGCTATCTCTTCAACATGCTTTTCATATTCTGAGTAAGATGCATCTATATAATTTGTAACAATATCTTCAAGATAGATAATAACTTTATATAATGTTTTTCTAGCTTCATTTAAAATATTTTCATTTTTTCCACCCAAATATTGAATAGCCACTTTATATTTAGCAATGTAAGCAGTTACTAAAAAAAGCATTTCATCCACTAAAACAAGCCTTTTATAAGCTGCCCCTGAAGTATCTTTTTTTACCAATCCTAAGATATGCTCTTCTCTTACTAAAATTGCATTTATAATATCGTCATATTCTTTTGCCTTCTCTTCATGTTTTGCCTTCATTTCTTCTTTATTTTCAGTTGACATAAAGCCTCCATTATCTTAAATCATAGTAAAAAAGAACTGCTATGTTTTTTTAGCAATTCCAAAGCATGATTTAAAGATGCCTCGCTCACTTCATCTCCTGCTAACATTCTTGCAATCTCTTCCACTCTTTTTTCTTTTTCCACAGGAAAAGCATAAGTGAATGTACACCCATCTTTAACACACTTTTCTACTTTTGTATGCTTATCGGCAGAAGATGCTATAATTGCAAGATGTGTAATAGAAAGAATCTGTTTTCTAAAAGATAATTCTTTTATATGATGGGCAACACTTAACGCCACCTCCCCTCCAATTCCTGTATCTATCTCATCAAATATCAATGTTTCCACATCATCATTAGATGCCAAAATAGTCTTTAATGAAAGCATAACACGAGAGATTTCACCACCCGATGCAATTTTTGCCAATGGTTTTAAACTCTCTCCTTCATTAGCACTAATCATAAACTCCACATCATCAAAACCATAAGGATTTGCTGTAAGGTGCCCTGCCTCTTCTTCTTTTGTAATAAGTTTTACTCCAAAGCGTACATTTTTCATTCCAAGAGTTTTTAAAACCTCTTCCACTTTTACTTGTAATTTCTTTGTATTTTCTTCCCTCATTTTTGTAATAAAACGTCCACTTTCTAAGAGAGAAGATTCCACCATTTTAATTTTTTCAAGTAATTTAAGCTTTTCATATTCACTTTGAGAACTTTCTTCTAAAGTTTTTTTTGCATTTTCGTAATATAATAATATCTCTTTAATAGAAGAACCATATTTTTTCTTTAGTTTATATATTAAAGAAAGCCTACCTTCTACCTCTTCCAGCCTTGAAGGAGAAAAACTCATATTTGAATGATATGATGAAAGAGAATCTAGTATATCCTCATCTTCATAAAAGGAAGTTTCTAATCTTTTAGCATAAGATGCCAATCTTTTATCCATATCTTTTGCATCTTCTAAGCTTTTCAAAGCTCGTCTAAGTTTAGCTACAGCCCCTTTATCTCCTTGTAATTCCAAAAGAGTACTATTTAAAAGGTCAAAAAGTTTTTCAAATTGAGAAAGTCTTACCTCCTCTTCTTTTAATTCTTCTTCTTCATTAACTTTAAGACCTGCTTTTTCTATCTCTTCTATAGCAAAGCTTAAAAAATCTTCTCTTTCCTTTTTCTCTTTTTCCACTTCTAGCATAGAAGAATATTTTTCTCTTAAAGCAGCAAGCTCTGTATACATTTTTGTAAAATTAGAAACATCTTTTTCTATCCCTGAAAAGCCATCTAAAAGTCTTCTATGCTCAGAAAGCCTAAAAAGAGATTGATGATCATGTTGACCGTGAATATCTATTAAAAATTCACTAAATTGGGATAATTCTGTTCTTGAAACTTGCACTCCTTGAATCCAGCAAAGAGACCTGCCTCCTCTTTTAATGGAGCGACGAAGTAACACTGTGCCACCATCTAAGTCTATTTGATGATTATTAAGCCATTCATAAGCTCTTTCATTGTTCTTTGAAAGAGAAAAAATAGCTGAAACACTTGCTTCTTCTTCCCCCTCTCTTATTATGTCAACATTAGCTTTTCCACCTAATAAAAAAGAGATAGAACCAATTAAAATAGATTTTCCTGCACCACTTTCACCTGATAACACATTAAAGCCTTTTGAAAATTCAAGGTTTAAACTATCTATTAGTGCAACATTCTTTATTGATAGACTTTCTAACATAAAAGTTCAAAGCCTCATATTTTTTATAAAATTACAAAAACACATTAAAAAAATTTAAGCTAAATAATTCCATTACGATAAAGTTTCATTTCCATTAAACCATTGTTCGATCCGTCTATAGGAAGCATTAAGGCGAATAACAACATCACAGGTGTTATTTTCATCACTTAAATCAGGATGATATTTTTTTAATAAAACCTTCCATGCACTCTTACATTCTTCTAACCCAGCACCAGGCAAGACATTAAGAATAGCAAAATCTTCCAATAAATAGCTTGGAACAGGAACTCGCCTATTTACATTTTGCTCTTTTGAAAAAGACTTAAAATTATCAGTAGAACATTCAATATCTTCTTTAGATGAAAAGCTTTTGCGTCTACTAGCATTTTTTTTATTTGCAACTTCAAAAGGATCTATTTCAGATGAAAAAGACGAAGCTAATATTCTTCCTATTGTTTCATAATAATCACTCATTTTTCACCTTGCAATTACATCCTCAAATCTCACCCCATCCCCTGCTTTAATATCTTTTTGCAAGGAAGAGCCTATCAGGGTCTCATAAAAGGTAGGAGAGATACCAACACTTAAAACCTTCTCTGTTCTTACAATCACAATGTCTTCTTTTTTTATTACCTCCCCCTTTTTCATATCTGAAACATAGTGAAGAGACCTATTTGTTCTTTCATAATTTTGTGTCTCTGAAAGTGCAAGCCGTTTCTCTCCTTTTCCTATCACTTTTTTAATGCTTTCCATTTCAATGCCTTCATCATTTAAGTATTTAATGATTTCTTCCTTACTCCCTCCTTCCATTTTTCTTAAAGCTTTGCACATTAAACAAAATTCACTAGGTTCAAGTGCAATCTTATCATCTAAGCCTTCCTCTAGTTTAGAAAGACACAAGTGTTTTTCTATAATGCAACTAGAAAACGCTAAAGAAAGAACAGGCACAAAGAAAGGATGCAATGAATGATCACTTAAGCCTACAGGAATGGCAAAAATACGACTTAAATTTTCTATTAATGAAATGTTATACTCACTTTCTGGAGCAGGATAGCTAGTAATGCAATGAAGAATTGCTAAAGGCAAATCTTTGTTTACAAAACGAACAGCTTCAATTGCATTTTCAATGTCACAAAGGCGGGAGACACCTGTTGAAAGAATTAATGGCAAGCCTTTTTTAGCCACTTCTTTAATTAAAAGAAGATAGTTTAATTCAGGAGATGCAATTTTAAAGAAATCTGGTTCTAAAATAGCTAAGTCTTTGCACGATTTAAGACCAAACACAGATGCAGAAAACATTAAACCTTTGCTTTTTGTGTAATCTCGTATCTTTTTATAGAAAGTAACTGGCTTTTCTAATTGTTTAAATCTTTCATATAACAAAACATTTCCACCCGGCAACTTAACATAACCACTTTTAGGGTGTAATATTTCATCAGCATACACTATTTGAAACTTAACAGCATCACAGCCTGAGTTAGCCACACTGTCTATCATTTTAAAAGCCTTATCCAAACTTCCCATATGAGACGTGCCAACCTCGGCTATTATTAAAGGATGATTAGATGAAAAAACTTTGCCCCCACATTTAAATTCAACACTCATAAACTCACATTCCTTAATATGATTAGCAAAGTTTTCTATAGCGATAGAAAATAGATAAAATTAATGAAAATCTTTAGGACGCCTTTCCACTCTTTTACACTTTGTGCACTCTGCAATATTCTTTAATTTTCCATTAGTCATCATAGTTTTTAAAACTATCTCTCCACCACAAGAACAAGTGAAATGTTGAGTTGCAACAGTTGTTCGTGAGTTTTTACTTACAGCCATAAAACGCACCTCCAAATATATAGAATGTATGATACAAAAAAAGAGGTAAAACGTCAATTCATTTTTTCTTTTTTATTGACAATGTCTAACCTTTTAATGTTTTCTAAACAAATATTTTATAAGTTTAAAAGCTAAAAATACTTGTGCTAAAAACGCACTTTACTTTAAAGTGCTTATTAAAATGCGAAATATAATGATAAGCTTAAAAATATTTTTAAACTTTAAGCATCTTAAGTTGTTTATTCCTATAGCTTTTCTATTCCCTTTTAAGTGTTCCCTTATCACTAGCTAAGAGGAAGGCTCCGCCTAGCTAAGAGGAGCCCTCCTTCTAGCTAGACGGAGGCATCCCGTTAGCTAATCGGCATGGTCTAATGTGGCTAGAC
>CAUUIE010000084.1:0-8119 GCA_963545065.1 uncultured Treponema sp. | reverse complement strand
TTAGCTAGAAGGAGACAGCCTTAAGATGTAAGGCATTTTTAGGCTTATTCCCTACTAGATAAAAAGCCTTTATGTTAGTGCAAGGCAAGGGGCGAAAACATTATAACTTTTAAGGTGAAGATTTATCTTAACTTCCAAATATGCACACTAAATATAGTAATTGCTTTTTCTGCCATACGTTTCACACACCTTATTTTCAAGGTTGTATTTTATCCATTTTTATTGTAGAATTAAATTCTATCTTTAAATTATATTTAAGGGGGGCACATGTTCTCGTTCAAGAAAGATGATGATAATTTTAATAGTATAAACTTGCCATCAGACGGTCTTATTTTTTCTAAAACAGAAATAGAAGATTTAGTAAAACAAATAGAAGGTATTGGCACACACTTACAAAGTAGGATCGTTGGAGCCTCTAAGGTAATTTCAAAAAACATAGAGCAAGAAGAACAATTTCAAGCTTTTTCTACAACAATACAATCAATATTGCAAGCTTTAGAGTCTGTTCAAGACCAATTAAATAAAATGAAAAACTGTAGGGAAACATTAGAAAATTCTGCAGAAAACGCAAGCACGTCAGTTGGGCAGATAACTGATTCTGTAAGCCATGTTGCAAAAATTGTGTCAGATAGAATTTCAATTACATCAGAATTAACAGAGGCTGTAGGGAAAGGAACAAATAAAGTAAAAGAGCTTTTAAATGTTATTGATAGCTTAAATGAGAACATTGATGCAGTTAAATCAATAATTTCAGCAATAAATGATGTTAGTGCACAAACCAATCTTTTGGCAATGAATGCGGCCATTGAAGCAGCACACGCAGGAAAAGCAGGGTTGGGTTTTGCTGTTGTTGCAGGAGAAATTAGAAAGCTTTCTGAAGCCACAGCTTTAAATGCAACAGACGCATCTAAAACTCTTAAAAACATGGTTGACACTTTAAACAATGCACGTGGCACAGCAGATGAAACAAGAAAGGCAATGGACTGGATTGGTAACTCTGTTAACGAAACTACAGGCTCGTTTATAGAAATATCTTCCGAAATGAATGGTTTAGCGGAAACAGGTGGTTCTGTTCACGATGCAGTTATGCGTGTGCCAGATGCTGTGGCAGACTTAAAAGAAATGGCAGACATTGTAACAGACCATATTTCAAGAATAACAGACGACGTGGCTACAGGAAACAGTAGCATTCAAAGCACACAGGAGACAGCACATGAAATAAGTGAGCTTATGAGTGTAGCCCTTTTTAATATGAATGCTATTATAGAAAATGGAATCCACATACATAATAATGCTTCTAACTGTATTGATATTGCAACTGGTGAAAAGTTTAATTCTAACAAACAAGACTTGCCTTTCGCACTAATTGTTCTAAAACATCTAAATTGGGTAACAAAGGTAAGAGCATTGATTGATGGAAAAATTGGTGCAGATAGTGTGTCCCTTGCAGACCACAGAGCTTGCGACTTAGGCAAGTGGATTGAAACAGAGGCACGCTCATATGAAGGTTTAATTACACACCCTGAGTTTAAACAACTCACGCAAAATCACGAAAAAGTGCACGACCTTGTTAGGATTGTGTTTAACCAAATTAAAAATTTAAGTAAAGAAGAATTAGAAAACTATTATAACCAGTTAATAGACTATTCAAGTGCTTTAATTAGAAACTTAACAGAACTTCGCAAATTTATTAAGCAAAAAAGGTAGCACTTAAAGTGCTAAAAAAAGACCAGCAATTAATCAAAACGCTATTGATTAATTGCTGGTCTTTTTTTAGCCAAGTACAAAATTATAATATAGACTTCATTAAAGAATTCATAATAAGATAGATTATATATGTGCCAAAAAGAATAGCCCCACCAACTTTATTAATTACTCCACTTTTTCTAGTAGAACAAAAACGAAATACTATTAAAACAATAAGCATAGCAGGGATTTGCAAATAATAAAAATAAATTGGCACAGTTATGCCTTTTGGTGTAACGGCTGCAGATAAACCTAAAACAAATAAAACATTTAATATATCTGCTCCAACAACGTTTCCAATAGCTAACTCTCCTGCACCTTTTCTTACTGATGTAATCGCTGTAACTAACTCAGGCACACTAGTGCCAAAAGCTACTACAGTTGCAGCTATAACGCTTTGTGGAATGCCTATCTTTGTTGCTACTATTGTAACAGAAGGAATAAGCACTTTAGAAGAAATTATTACAATAGCAATGCCTAAAAACATAAAAAAAAGCTTTAATAAAGCATTGCCTTTTTCATCATCTTCAACATCTTCAACTTTAGATTCTTGTATAGAACTTTTTGCCCACTTAAAAGAAAGGTACATATAGCAACACAAAAGAGCTACAAAAACAAAGCCAACCCATTGATGTATTTTCCCTACTCCTCCACTAGAAAAAATTGGCAAACACACTATTGCAAGCAACAAAGCAAAAATAAATTGTAGCCTTCCTTGTCTTTTAACAAGCATTTTATCCACTGGCAAGTTCCCTATAAGAGCTGCAATACCAATAATAAGACCTGTGTCTACAATTATGGAGCCTATTGCGTTCCCTAAACTTAAATCGGGGTTGCCTTGAATAGCAGCAGCTACAGAAACAGATGCTTCAGGCACAGTAGTTCCAAGTGAAACTAATGTAGCTCCTAATATCATTTTTGGAATGCCCCACTGTATTGAAAGGGAGACAGCATTGTCAACCAAAATATCTGCACCTTTTCCAACAGTATATAAAGAAAGTAAAAGCACTAAAATTGGAACTACAACATGTGAAGAATTCAAAAAGTTTGTAATTATTTCTTCCATAAAATATAACCTTATAAAAAAATAGGGAGCTATTGTTAAGCATAGCTCCCTAAACTTTAAGAAAAATTATAATAGATTATTAAAAATAAAACTAGCTACTATGGCAATTTAGAAACTTCAATTTTAGGACCTATAAATATATAATCAGGATCACACTGAACAACTAATTCCAAAAGTAAATGCCCTGTAGCACCTGCAAGGCTTGTCTGATCATCAGTTGTAATTCTTATCCTTTGCCCATCGTTAACAACAGTTTTTATTATGCCATTTTCTTTATATTTAACTTCAATATCACTTAAATTAATAAAATCTTTATCTTTTGGGATTTTAGCTGTCCAGTTACCACCTTGTGTTGTTGGTTTTTTTATTCCATATCCAAATATAGTAATGGCAACTTCTTCAGGTATTTTTTTCACAGTCACATTATATTTTTGCTTTGTAACTCCGTCTTCTGCAGTAACAGTATATTCTATTTCCCTGCCAGCCGAAAAATCTTGTAGCACTTCACTTGCCGGCTCAACTTTAGCACCATCAGAGACTGTTATTATTGGTGTAACACTCTTTAGATTTATATCTTTATGTCCTGAAATTCTTACTTTAAGTATTTTTGGATTTTCATCTTCCTTAATCAGCCCTGAAATATCAGATACTTTGAATGTTTTAATCTTTGCTTCAGTGAAAACATGCCTTGCAGTAACTTTGTAAACTTGTTTTGTGCCATCTTGTGCTGTTACAGTGTATTCAATAGGAGTTGCAACAGAGTTTGTGAAATCTTGTGCTACAGTTGGAGTTACTGTGGCACCACCATGCCCTTTTATTACAGGAGTAAGCCCTGTAAGGGTGTGTCCTTGAGGCAATTTAACCAAAACTGTTTTTTTAACATTATCAACCTCACCTTTAGCACCATCGATAGTAAACTCAGTAAGTCTAGTATCATTAGATGCCCCCCCCTAACAACTTTTATTGTTGCAGAATTCCAAGCTTTCCAATCTTTTGTTTTGTCTGTAGAAAGCTTTAAATTATACTCATGACCTTTATATTCCAAGTTTAACTCGCTAGGCTCCATTTTAACTATTGGAAGGTTTTCACCTACAAAGGTAACGCTCACATTTTTTATTTCCACCTTAGTAAGACTTTCGGGAACCGTTACTTTATTATCTGTAACCTTAACACCACCAATCTCTATTGAACTTACAACCAAATCTTTAGGCTCTTGATTTTTACAAGCAATAAAAACAAACAACGCACAAATAAATAAGCCAAATAATTTTTTCATTCATACTCCTAAATCAAAAATTAATATATTAACTTCCCGTCTTTTACAACGAGTCGTCCATTTTTCCATACTTGAGAAACAAGATTTGAACCAAACCTATACATAATATATTCTATGCTAGGTGAATTAAAGATCACTATGTCGGCATTTTTTCCTTTTTCTAAACTGCCAATAGTTTTTTCTCTAGTAACTGCATAAGAGGCGTTAATGCAAACACCTCTAATAATTTCTTGTGGGGTTAACCCCATTTTAAAACATGCCACCCACATTGCCATTTGAATATTTTCTGTAGGGCTAGAACCTGGATTATAGTCAGTGGATATTGCTACTTTAACCCCTTCACTTAGCATTTTTTTAGCTGGTGCATAAACTTTAGACATTAGAAAAAAAGACGTTGCGGGCAATAAAACTGCAACTGTGCCACTTTGTGCCATTGCTTTAATTCCATTATCAGAGACAGCCATTAAATGCTCTGCAGAAACAGAGCCCATTTTTGCCGCAAGCTCAGCACCATTAAACGGAACAATTTCGTCAGCATGAAGCTTTAACTTAAATCCCATATCCTTGGCAGCTTTCAAAACCTTTTCTGTTTGTTCAAGCGAAAAAATGCCTTCTTCACAAAAGGCATCACAAAACTCAGCAAGACCTTCGCTTTTCACTTTTGGCATAACCTCTTTAATCATAAAATCTATGTAACCGTCGGTATTGCCAACAAATTCAGGTGGTGTAGAATGAGCTCCCATATATGTAGAAATTAAATCGATAGGATGAGTTTCATTAAGTTTCCTATTCACCTTTAAACATTTAATTTCAGTTTCTAAATCTAAACCATATCCACTTTTTGCTTCAACCGTGGTAACTCCATGCAATAGCATATTGTCTAACGTGGAAAAAGCTTTGTTATAAAGCTCAGCTTCTGTTGCTTTTCTTGTTGCTTTAACCGTGGCCCCAATTCCACCAACTTTGTGAAGCTCCATATATGAAGCACCTTTAAGCTTCATTGCAAGCTCATTTTCTCTACTTCCTCCGTGGACTAAATGAGTGTGAGAATCTACAAAGCCGGGCAATATAGTTTTTCCCCTAGCGTCAATAACTTCGTCTGCACTATTTTTTAATTCAATAGATGGGCTCCCTTCATTAATTTCTTCTATTATTCCATCTTTCACAACAATATAACCTGAAAAAGATTCTTTATAAGATGCTGATGACGCAAAAATACAATCACTAATGAATAAAATCATAAAAAAAGCCCCCTTAAAATATAAAGGATGCATTTTATTCATATTGCACACTGTTTGTCAATGAAAGGGGGTACACTAAAATAGCTATAAGACCTTAAGAAAATTAGCTTTGTGCTAGCACTATAAAACAATTACAAATGTTCCTATTGTTATTAAGAGTGCTCCTACTAAAGACTTAATCGTAAACTGTTCATGCAAAAACATAAAAGCTAAAAACAAAGTAATTACAACACTCAATTTATCAATTGGCACTACTTTAGAAGCCTCTCCAACTTGCAACGCCTTATAGTAACAAAGCCACGAAGCACCTGTTGAAAGCCCCGAAAGGATTAAAAACACCCAGCTTTTCTTGGTTATTGCTGAAATATTTGCTTGCCCTCCAACAATAAACACCATCACCCATGCCATAACAAGTGCAACAATAGTTCTAATTGCTGTTGCAAGATGTGAATTAACTCCGCTAATGCCCACTTTTGCCAATATTGATGTAAAAGATGCAAATATCGATGAAAATAATGCAAATAAAGCCCACATTTTTAATATTGGCTTAAATCTATTAAAACTAACACATTAGATCAATACCTTAACATTACATTCTAAAACGAAAATTTACCCACTTCTTTAACCATTCCCTTAATGCTTTCTTTATTCTTTTGACTAATTTCAGCCACCTCTTGCACTGCCTTGCTAATTTGTGTAGCTCCTGCTGCCATTTCATTCATGCTGTCTGTAATTACATGGGTAAGACCATCTAGCTTTTCCATCTCACGAGAGGCTCCCTCCCCTCCTTTAAGCATTTCTTCAGAGCCTGCTTGCACTTCACTAGTTACAGCATTTATCTCTTTTATAGCTTTTAACACTTCGTAACTTTCATTTTCTTGCTCTTTCATTGCTAAAGTTAAACGGCTACTTATATCTTTTACTTCCTGTGCTAATTTAAATATTACATTAAATTTTGTTTCCACAATATTAGAAGAAGATGATAGCCCTTCAATTTCTCCCGAAAGAGATTTTAATGTTGCTGTAATGCTTTTACCTTGACTATGAGAGCCTTCAGCTAATTTACGTATTTCATCTGCAACCACAGCAAAACCTTTGCCTGCCTCTCCTGCATGAGCTGCCTCTATTGCTGCATTCATAGCTAAAAGATTTGTTTGGCTTGCTATGTGTTGAATAACAGAGGAGGCTTCCATTAGCGAGCCTGACTTTTCAGCTATCTTTTGTGTTACAACATTTGAATTTGAAATAGTATCTTTTCCATCTTTTGTTGCAAGCGTGAGCTCTTTAATAAGATTATCACTTTTTTCTAGTGTGCCTGTAATGCTTGCAATGTTAGCTACCATCTTTTCAACAGAGGATGAAGAGGCAACAACACTTCCAGCCTGACTTTCAATGCTTTCATTTAAGTTTTTAATAGTTCTAATCATTTCTTCTATAGTGCTAACAGTCTTTGTAACGCTTTGTGTTTGAGTAAGCGTTTGTTGCTTTACACCTTCTATGTTTGAATTAATTTCATGCACACTACTAGCAGTTTCTGTCATGTTGCTTGCAAGCTCTGAACCCACTTCTTCCATTATATTAGCATTTTTATTTATGTTTTTAATTGCAGTGCCTATTTTTTCTATTGTAAGATTAAAATACCTTGAAAGCTCTGTTATCTCATCACTTCCTTCCACTTTAAGGCGAACAGTTAAATCTCCTTCTCCTTCACTAATATTTTTAAGAGCACTTGCAGTCTTCCTTAATGGAATGCTTACAATTCTTCTTATCACAGAATAAAGAACTAAAATAAGTGCTATAGTGATAAGGCTATATTGGACAATTGTGTTTAAAAGCTCTTTTTGTGCATCTTTTGTAAAACTAGACATTGTAGTAATAGAAACAAATAACCAATTCACTCCTATTTTACTAATGTTCATAGGTATAAAAATAAATTTAGATTGTTGACCTGTAGTTTTTGACGTTATAACCTCTTCAGATTCTTCATTTTTTGCTGCAAGATCAAAATGTGGCTTAATATGAGGCAATAGCTTTAATACATTTTTCATAATACTAGATTCATCAATGCCATTTGCCACTATAGTGCCATCATCTGAATATAATCCTTTAAAATTCTCTTTTGAAGTTCCTTCCACACTTGCAACCATGTTTTGAATAAAACCTACATCAATGTCAGCATTTAAAATGCCTACAATTTTTCCATTATTGAAGATTGGAATTGCAATAGTTGTGTGCACATTTTTATTAGCACCTGTGCCTATGTATGGAGAAAGCAACACTGTTTTTTGCTCTTTTAAAGGTCTTTTATACCACTCTTTTTCATCTACATTTGAAATTAGTCTAAAAGAAAAGCTGTTGTTAGATCTTTCGATATATGGAATAAAACGACCTTCAACGTTGGAACTATTAGCTACTTTGCTATCCTTCCCATCAAAAGCATTTGGTTCAAAAAAAACACCTAATCCATCAAGATATGAATTTGTGGAAATTAATTTTTTTAAATGAAACTCAACACGCTCTCTATTTCTTTCCTCAACTGGCAAAGAAAGCTCATATTCTACTATAGCCACCATGTCTAAAGCTGTTCTATGTGCATCTTGAAATATTTTTTCAAGCTCTTTAACTAATACTTTGTTTTCTTCCTTTATATAATTCGCTTTTTCGTTTATTGCATTGTTATAATTATTAAAGGAATCATAACTTGCTTTTCCTATAAAAAAGATAGAAAGCCAAATTGAAGCAATTAGCGTAAGCTTAAAGCCTATGCCTCGTTTTATCTTACTCTTCATT
>CAUUIE010000083.1:0-8120 GCA_963545065.1 uncultured Treponema sp. | reverse complement strand
TGTTTTATTTCTTTTTTAAAAAGTTGAGGATACTTTTTTTTCATCACACTATTACGAATCAAAAAAAGTAATAATATTGTAAGCATTGTCATAATTACCCACGTAATTGCAAAAAAGGCATCTAATGCATATGAAGATTTTGAAAACATTCCTGCAAAAACAAAAAAAGCAATTGCGACAAGAGGCAAATATTCCAACATTTTTTTTATTATGCTGTAATACTTTATCTTTTTTTTATATATATACTGTATTGAAAGAAAAGTTAATATTCCACTAAAAACTGTGGCAAGAAAAAAAGCAATAAAAGCAAAAGCTCCGCCCCCTTTTGATATTAAAGCTATGGAAAAAATATTTGCAATTATACAAACGGTATACAAAAGATAAGACACAAAAACCCCCTAGTTTAAGGAATATAAGCTATACTACCTATAATTTTAGATTAAAACAATATCTAAGCACTACAAAATAATTTAATAGTTAGCCTCAAAAATGTATATATACAAATTAAAAAAAATAATATAGACTAAATAATACATTGTTATTAAACAATTAATAAATTGCACTAGGAGGCAAAAGAAATGATTGTAGTTAACACTGATTATATTAGTGGCAAAAATCTTGAAACTTTAGGGATGGTTTTTGCTAGCACAGTACAAACAAAAAACATGTTTAAAGACATTGGTGCAGGACTTAAAAACTTACTTGGTGGTGAACTTGGTTCTTACACAAAGATGATGGATGAAGCAAAGGAAATTGCTATTAATCGCATGGTTGAAAAAGCTAGAAGCATGGGGGCAGATGGAATAGTAAATGTGCGTTTTTCCACTTCTAGCATTACACCCGGCTCCACAGAAGTTGCTGCTTCAGGAACAGCTGTGAAATTCATTAACTAACCTGATAGGATTTATATTGTGCTTAAAGCCTTGAAGTGTCATTTAAGTGCTTCAAGGCTTTTTTTAATTTAAAAAAGATGATTTTAACTGTTTTCAACTGAAAGTAGTTTTCTTCCCATTCTTTCATGAAAGACTACTTTCCCTTCAATCTTTGCATATAAGGTGTAGTCTGAACCACAGCCTACATTTTTTCCAGGATGTATCTTTGTGCCACGTTGTCTTACTAATATAGAACCTGCTTTAACACTTTCTCCGCTATATGCTTTAACTCCTAAATATTTAGGATTTGAATCTCTGCCGTTTTTAGCACCGCTACCGCCTCTTTTTCTAGCCATAACACACCTCCAAATAATATTAATTCACTTTGTATGGCAAAATTTCAACTCTTACATGTGATGGATACTCACTAGACAAACTTTTAAAACCTTTTTCTAAAAAGCTAAATAAGAACGAAAGAAAAGGTGTTGAAATGCTATCCCACTCATTAACACATATTTTCATATTGCCTCTTTCTTTACATTCAACATTTACTTTTAAATTTTCATTTAGCTTTACATTTTCGTCTAAGCTTAGCACAGTGGTTCGCAAAAGAATGCTCACTGCTGAACACACTATATCAGCTCCTTTTTTTGCATAATTAGCGTGTCCTTTTGCTATGCAAGAAACAAATTCAAATGAGCTACCATAAGACATTGTAATGTCTATCACTTATGCCCCAATAATGTCTTCTATAACTATTGTTGTGTAAGGTTGCCTATGCCCCTTTAATTTGTGATAATTTTTCTTAGACTTTTCTTTGTATACTAATATTTTTTTATCTCTAATATCGTTGCCTTTTTTTGCAACGATTTGGCAACCATTCACATAAGGAGTGCCAACTTTCACATCTCCATCATTACTAACTAGCAAAACGGTTTCAATAACGAGTTTATCATTTTCGTCTTCTTGATTAATTTTATCAACTAATATCTTACCACCTTTTTCTGCCTTATATTGCTTACCCTTATACTCAAAAAGTGCATACATTTAAATCACCCCTTTTCATAGATACGAACGTTTAATACAGTATTTTTATTTTTGCTTTTATATGTTTATGGAAAAAATAAGTATATCATTATTTAATTAATGCTGTCAATGTCATATTAAGAAATCTTTCTCCATTACTCTCAAAAAAAATCATTAAAAATATTGCCTTTACTACTTAATGAGTGCATGTGGTGTTAAAATGTTTACATCATCTTTAACGTTAAAAGAGAATTTAAGTCTTATAAAAGGCAAGCTACATTTATGTTATTTTGAATAAACAAAACACAAAGCTTTTATCATTTGTTTTTAAAGGCATTAAGAATAATCTACACTTTAAACTTTTTAACTTCATTTGCTAAATGTCCAATGCTTTCGTTATTTTTATCTGCAAGAGAGCTAACATCTTTAACAGCATTATTAATAGTTAAAGCTGCAGAGTAAATTTCGTCCATGCAAGTGCCAATAACAGAAGTTAGTTCATCCAATCGCTCCATTTCTTTTACAACGCTTTTCCCACCATTTAGCATTTCATTAGAATTTTCTTGTACCTCTTGTGTAACTCCATTTATTTCTTTAATTGCTAAAAGCACTTCCTTACTTCCATTATCTTGCTCATGCATTGCTAAATTTAAATTATGGCTCATCTCTTTAACTTGTTCCGCTAGTTCAAAAATAGCATTAAATTTAGATTCTACTACTTTTGTAGATTCAGAAAGAGATGTAATGCCACCTGAGAGGTCTTTAAGAGTCATTGTTATGTTTTTTCCTTGTGAGCTAGATTCTTCTGCTAGTTTTCTTATCTCATCAGCTACAACGGCAAAACCTTTTCCTGCCTCCCCCGCATGTGCTGCCTCTATTGCTGCATTCATTGCTAAAAGATTTGTTTGGCTTGCTATGTGTTGAATCACGCTAGATGCTTCCATTAGAGAGCCAGATTCTTCAATAATTTTATTAGTAACACCGTTGGATTGTTGCAATGTTTCTTTTCCGTCTTGTGTTGCTAAAGAAAGGTCTCTAACAGCTTTGTCTGTTTTCTCTAATGTGCCTGTAATGCTTGCAATATTCGCTACCATTTCTTCTATAGAAGATGAAGACATAGACACGCTCGATGCCTGGCTTTCAATGCGCTCATTTAATTTATTAATTGTGCTAATGATCTCATCAATAGTGGCACTTGTGTTTTGAATGCTGACCGCTTGAGTGCTTGTTTGTTTTTTTGCATTATTTATAACATTATTAATGTCATTTGTGGCACTTGCTGTGTTTTCCATTGCATTAGAAAGTTCTACACCAACATTTTCCATAGCCAACGCTTCCATTTTAACTGCTTGAAAAGATGAATCTAAAGATATTACCATGTCGTTTAGATAAGCTCCAATCTTGCCCAACTCATCTTTATGTTCTTGCATTCTTATTGTAAAATCTCCTTTTGCAATTTGCATAAAAGATGATTGCATGTTTGTAATTCTTTTAGTTATCCTAGAAGAAAAAATAACTATTATAACAATAGCAAGGATAATTATTAAAACTGTAAGAATAATAGCTCCTCTTGCCATAACAAAAATGGACGGAATAAAATCATCTATTGGTGTTAAAAAAGCAATCTTATATGGCATGTTTCTAATATTTCTTTCTGAATACACCATTCGTTTTCCATGGGCTATCCATGTTTTAATGCCTTCAAAGCCTTCTACAGTTTTAACTTTATCAGGCACATATTTTGAAATATTTTCTCCTTGATTATCATCTTTGGAAGAAATGATTATACTATTTTCTGTGTCTAATAAAAACACACTAGAGTTAGACGAAGGAATTGCTTTTTTCATAACTTCAATTGTGCTATCAAGATTTAAACCCACTCCTGCAATGCCCAACACTTTGTTTTTTCCAAGCATTTTAGCATTAATCCAAAGGCCTGTAACACCTGTTTCTTTAGAAGGATTTATATTAAATGTTATATTATCTTGAAGTGTTAAAGAATTAAAAAACCATGAATCTCTAGCATCACCTTTATTCAAATAGGAAGGAACAATTTCTTTACTTGCATTTGTCATATAATGGGCGTTTGTAATGGCACTAGAAACCCATGCTGCAATAACAGATTTTTCTGATGCAAATTCCTTTAATCTTTTCATAACAATAGATTTTTCATTCCCATCAGGTTCTCCTGCTTCAAGCCATGAAATTGCTAAAGGGTTTGTAGCCCATGCTTCTGCACGAGAATAGCCCAATTGAAGATCCGCTTGTAAATCTATTGAAATATTAGAAAGGATGCCTGGAACAGAATTATAAAACTGCTCTTCCATACTCTCCCTCATAAGCACTATGGCAACTGAAAGGCTTACAGCAGTTGCAACACCTGCAATTATTGTTGTAAAGGAAATTAATTTAGCACGCAATGACATTTTTTCATACCTCCGGTTATACTACCATTAGATTATATATCCAGTTATTTAAAAAATCCAGCAACAAAAAGATATCTATACTAATAAATTAAAAATTAACTAGTAATATGTCGAAATAAAATTGTAAATATCTATTAAAAAAAGTTACATGCCTTTTATGCTCTCTTATTTTTTTTCACTTTTTCTTAATTAAATTATATTTATGTTATATAAATTATAGTTAAGGAGACATTTATGAAAATAGACTTAGGAATTAAACCTTATATTTTTCCTATGCCAGTACTTATGGTGGCAACATATGGAGAAGATGGAAAGGTTGATGTTATGAATGCGGCTTGGGGAAATATATGTGCAGAAAATATGGTTAGTTTAAATATAGATGAAAATCATATGACAGCTAAAAATATTAAAAAAAATATGGCGTTTACTCTAAGCATTGCAGATATAGACCATATAAAAGAAGCAGATTTTTTTGGAATTGCATCTGCTAATAATATGAAAGATAAATTTGAAAGAACAAATATGACTTCCATAAAAAGCCAAAAAGTGAATGCTCCAATTATAGATGAGTTTCCGCTCACGCTTGAATGCAAAGTGATTGAAGCAAAAAATGAAGTATTTGGTTTTCATGTAGTGGGTGAAATTGTTGGAGTTTTAGCAGATGAGAAAGTGCTTGATTCTAATGGAAAAGTTAATCCTGAAAAACTAAACGCTTTTGTGTTTGATCCAATGCAAAATGGTTACTATAAAATTGGAGAAAAAGTAGGGAAAGCGTGGAATAAAGGCTTATTCTTTAATGAAAAAAAATAATAATAAAAATGAATTTCTTACTGTGTAAGGCTAATTAAGGGTAAGATTAAAAAAAATTAAGCTTACCCCCTACTTATACTACTTATTTTCTAATATTCTTTTCTTTTCTTCTTCTAACATTTCAAGCTCTCTTAAAAGCTTAATTTCTTCTTCCTTTTTGCAAATAGGGCATTCAAAATGCTCCCCATGTATGTAGCCATGTACTGGACAAATAGAGAAAGTAGGTGATATGGAAAAATAAGGAATGCGGTAGTTATATGCAATAGATTTTACTAAATCTCTGCAAGCTTTCCAATCTTTAATTGCTTCTCCTAAAAACACATGGAAAACAGTGCCCCCTGTATATTTTCTTTGTAAGCTTTCTTGATGGTCTAACGCTTCAAAAACATCCTGTGTAAAAGAAACAGGGAGTTGACTAGAATTAGTGTAATATGGTTCCACTTCGCCTGAACAAATAATGTCTGGAAATTGTTGTTTGTCATGGCGAGCAAGACGGTAAGACGTGCTTTCTGCAGGGGTTGCTTCAAGATTAAATAAGTCTCCTGTTTCTTCTTGAAAATCTTGTAAACGCTGTCTCATATAAGACAAAACTTTTTCTGCAAACTGTTTACCTTCAGGATGAACAATATCCACTCCTAAAAAGTTTAGGCAAGATTCATTCATTCCACAAATGCCAATAGTAGAAAAATGATTATCAAGATGGCGAAGATATCTTTTTGTATATGGAAATAAGCCACCATCAAGCAATGCTTGAATTACCTTTCTCTTTAGTTTTAAGCTATCTTTTGCAAGATTCATAAGATAATCTAACCTATCAAAATAAGCTTTCTCATCTTTTGCCATATACCCAATTTGAGGCATATTAAGGGTTACCACGCCAATAGAGCCTGTAAACTCATCAGAGCCAAAAAGACCACCGCCTCTTTTTCTAAGCTCTCTTTTATCTAGTTGCAAACGGCAACACATAGAGCGCACATCACTTGGGTTTAAGTCTGAATTAACAAAGTTTTGAAAATATGGAGTGCCATAACGTGCTGTCATTTCAAAAAGGAGTTCTGCATTGTCATCTTCCCAATCAAAATCACTTGTTATGTTATATGTAGGAATTGGATATTGAAAACCACGCCCCACAGCATCTCCTTCTAGCATTAATTCAATAAATAATTTATTGATTATATCCATTTCTTTTTGGCAATCGCCATATGTAAAATTAGCTTCTTTGCCTCCAACAATTGCTTTTTTGCTAGCCAAATCTGGTGGGCACTTCCAATCCAGCGTTATATTGGTAAAAGGTGCTTGAGAGCCCCAGCGACTAGGTGTGTTAACTCCATAGATAAAACTTTGAAGACATTGTTTTATAGCAACAGTAGAAAGGTTATCAGCTTTCACAAAAGGTGCTAGATATGTATCAAATGAACTAAAAGCTTGTGCTCCTGCCCATTCATTTTGCATAATGCCTAGAAAGTTTACAATTTGCTGAATTAATGTTGAAAGATGTTTTGCAGGACTAGAAGTAATTTTATCTGGCACACCTCCTAAGCCTTCATCAATTAACTGCCTAAGCGACCAGCCTGCACAATAGCCTGAAAACATTGAAAGATCGTGAATATGAAAAGCAGCTGTTTCATGGGCTTCTGCAATTGCAGGTGTGTAAATATTTTTTAACCAATAATTTGCAGTAATTGCTCCAGAATTATGAAGTATTAAGCCACCAAGTGAAAAATTAACATTAGCATTTTCTTTAACCCTCCAATCTGCTTGGCTTAAATACCCATCCATTGTATTATTAATATTGAGCATAATCCTAGCTGCATCTCTAGAAGCCTCTCTTTTTGCTCTATATAATATGTAAGCTTTTGCAAGTTTTGCTTCCCTTTGTTCTATAAGAGCAATTTCTACTAAATCTTGAATTTCTTCTATTGCTGGAATTGAATATGAATAGCGAGATGCCATCATTTCTTTTAGTTTTTCTTCAACGCAGTCTGTAAGCATAGAAGCTTTTTCATCATCTGCTTTTCCTTCCACACTAACTATTGCTTTGTTAATTGCAGCTTCAATTTTCTTTCTATTATATACTTCAATTTCACCTGTTCTTTTAACTATGGAACGTAAAACTATCTTTTCTTCTTCACCATCTCCTAAAAATGGCTTCCATTGTGGAAACACACTTTGTTTCACATCTGCCATACCAACCTCCCCTAATGTATATGTTTTCTAATGTTCCAGATTTAAACACAAAGAAATGACATTCTATCTTTTTAACTTTTATTTGACTACAATTATTTTAGATATGTAAGATTTATTTTTATTAGTTCAAGATTTTAATTTTTTAAAAAATGGATAAAACTTTTTAAAGTATTTAAGGTAAGCACCTTGAAACTAAAAAATGTAATGCAATAAGTGGCTTGTTAATAAACTATTTCTTAAGTTGTAGATATCATCCTTTTAGCTAAAAGGTGAGCTCCGTCTAGCTAACGGGACACCTCCCGCTAGCTAGACGGAGGACTCCCGTTAGCTAATCGGCATGGTCTAATGTGGCTAGACGTCATCTATTATTACTTAAATGATTGGCTTTTTATTCTAGTTATTACGTAGCATCAATTCTAGCTAGAATGCGATCCCTCTTCTAGCTAGAACAAGAGGCATAGTGTTGCATACCTTTAGGTGCGTTTATTGTAATGATAAGAGCCATGTTCTAGTAGTAAATGGGGGCATATTCTAGCTAGACTTTCTTCAAAAACTAGCTAGACTTTGCCCAAACTCTAGCTAGAATTTGGGAGGGAAGTACTTAAGTTTTTAAAAGGGTTAAGGATTTTAATAAGAGAGTAAGAGAGATTTAAATAAAAGGAGTGGGAAAGCATCTTGTAAAAGAAGAGGAGACTTTCCATTAAAAAGCTAGGCTTTGCCCGTAAAGCAAGAGGCGATTCATTTATAAAAGAGAAGGCGAAAAGATTAAAACTACAAGCGTTAATAAAAATCATTTTAA
>CAUUIE010000082.1:0-8134 GCA_963545065.1 uncultured Treponema sp. | reverse complement strand
ATATTTCTACTTGGAGCCAATAGCAGTGTAATATTTCATCTTTTTTTATAAAATAAAGAAAAAAGCCATCTAAACATAATTACTAATAAGAGAGTTATAACACAAATAATTGCTGTAAAGCCTCCAGGTGCTACATTTAAATGATATGAGAAAAAAAGTCCTATCATTATATCTACTATGCTAATAACAATTGAAATTATCACAGTGTTTTTAAAGCCTTGCCTAAATTGCAAACTTGAAGCCACGGGGAGAGCAATCATAGACGTAAGAACAAGCATTCCAACAATTTTTAGTGCAGTTGAAACTGCAGCTGCGACAAGAATAGAAAAAACATAATTTATTAAACGCACACGAATATTCATAACAGATGCCATTTCATCATCAAGAACTATATAAATAAGTTTGTGATACATAATTAGTAGAAGTAATATAGAAGAAATACTTAAAATTGTTACTGTAATTACATCTTTTCTGCTAATTGTTAAAATACTTCCAAAAAGGTAGCTTTCTGCATTCACCCTAACAGCACCACTACTTATAAGGGTAATTACAACGCCTACACTAAGAGAAAGTACTATAGAAAGAATTAAATCTGTATGCTCTTTTAAATGGGTGCGTAAAGCTTCTATAAAAGCTCCAGAAAGGGATGCAAAAATAAAAGAGCCTAAAACAGGATTAAACCCTAAAAGAATAGAAAGAGTGGCACCTGCAAAAGAAGCATGAGAGAGAGTGTCTCCTATTAATGAATAATGACGAAGAACAAGAAAAATGCCAATTAAAGGGCATAGTATTGCAATAAAAAAAGATGCTATAAAAGCATTTTGCATAAACGCATATTTTAACATTTATTTAATTCTCTCCTAATTAAAGTAAAGCAATCACATTATAATGGAAGACTTCTTTAAGATAAAGTGTGTATCTTGCAATTTAAGCAAGACCTTATATTTTTAAGTTAACAAATGTAATGTTAATAAAGTTTAAGAATAAATCAAGGTATATATCAATATACTCATATTGTCAAAAATATTTTTTTTATGTTAGTATCAATATCACTATGATAGAAAAAACTATACCACAATTATTAAGAAGGATTGCTCAAAACAATCCTAGTTGTCCTAGTCAGGCTTTCAGAGATGAAAACAAACAAATAAAAACAATAACATACTCTGAAATGCGAAAAATTATAATAAATATAGCAAAAGGACTTTTGGAAATTGGTTGTAAAAAAGATGATAAGATAGGTTTTATTGCAGACAATAGAAAAGAATGGTTTCATTTAAGTAATGCCATTCTAAGTATAGGAGCAATAGATGTTCCTAGAGGTTGCGATGCAACAGAACAAGATATTTCTTACATTCTTTCATTTACAAATTGCAAGATAGCTATTTTGGAAAACACAAAACAAGTAGTAAAAGTGTTAAAAAACATCGAAAAAATCCCTTCATTAAAGAAAATCATAACAATTGATGAATTAGACACTAGAGAGTTAGAAAAAGATTTTTCTAATGAGATGAAAAACATTTCATTTCATACTTATTCTGAACTTTTAGAAAAAGGGAATGCTAAAGATGATGAAGAAATAGAAAAAGCAATAGATCAAGTGCAAGAAGATGATGTTGCTACAATTATCTTTACATCAGGCACTACAGGAAAGCCTAAAGGGGTTATGCTAACACACAAAAACTTTATAGCTCAAATTCCCGACCTTCTTGGTCGCATTCCTATGAACCCAGGTGAGTTTGCTCTTTCAGTGCTTCCTGTCTGGCATTCTTTTGAAAGAGAGTGTGAATATATAATAATGGCATCGGCAGGTGCTATTTTTTATTCAAAACCAATAGGTAGCATAATTTTGCAGGATTTAGAAGAAGGAAACCCTGTGCTTATGCCTTCTGTGCCACGCATTTGGGAAGCTGTTTATCAAGGAGTTTGCAAGGCAGTGAAAAAAAAAGGAGGAGTTTCACTTGTATTGTTTAATTTCTTTTTAAAAGTGGCTATTTGTTGGGGAAGACTTTCAAGAAATGTAACAGGACGTAGGGTGCATTTTTCAAATGCAACAAGAATATTATATCCAATTCTTTCATTTATCCCCGCAATATTAATTTTCCCATTACATCTTTTGGGTAGTGTTTTAGTGTTTAAGAAAATTAGAGCAAAAGTTGGCAAAAACTTTAGTGCTGGTGTTTCAGGAGGCGGAGCATTGCCACCTAATGTTGATGAGTTTTTTTGGGCTGTAGGAATTAATGTTGTAGAAGGTTATGGAATTACAGAGGCAGCCCCTGTAGTTTCTGTTAGACACATTCCACGCCCTGTTTTTGGAACAATAGGAGAGCCATTAGATTGTTTGGAAGCAAAGATTGTAGGGGAAAATGGAGAGATTTTACCTATAGGTAAAAAAGGTGTTCTTCATATTAGAGGAACTAGCATAATGAAAGGCTATTATAACAGTCCTGAAAAAACTGCCGAAGCTATAGATAAAGATGGTTGGCTTAATACTGGAGATCTAGCTTTAAGAACAATTACAGGAGAGCTAATTATAAGGGGTAGACAAAAAAACACAATTGTTTTACGCGGTGGAGAGAACATAGAGCCTGCACCTATAGAAATGAAACTGCAACAATCTCCATATATAAACCTTGCTGTTGTTGTAGGGCAAGACATGCGATATTTGGCAGCTCTTATAGTGGTGGACTCAGAGGCTATTCTTTCTTATGCAAAAGCAAATGGAATAGAAGAGAAAGATATAGAAATTCTTATAAAAAATGAAAAAATAAAGAAATTGTATGAAAAAACTGTTAATACTCTTATTTCACATCACAATGGCTTTAAAATGTATGAAAGAATAAACAAAATATGTCTTTTAGCAAAAGAATTTAAAGTGGGTGTGGAGCTTTCTGCAAAGCAAGATATTATGAGATATAAAATAGAAGAAATTTATAAAAAAGAGATTGCCTCTCTTTTTGAATAAGTTATCTTTATGTGAGGTGTTTTTTTATGAAAAGGCTTTGTATTATTGTCTTAAGTCTTTACTCATTTTGTTTTATTTCTTGCAATAGATTTAAGTTTTTTAGCTATGGAAGACAGTATAATGAATATGAAGACACCTCACTTGCAAAAGTAATTGTTAAAGATACTTTGGTTGTTGGGATTATGGACTATGCTCCCCCATGTGCATACTTAGATTCAAATGGAGAGACCATAGGTTTTGATGTAGATGTGTTTAAAGAAATAGCTTCTAGGTTGGACATAAAAGTTAAGTTTAAAGTAATTAATTGGAAAAATAAAGAAGCAATATTAGCAAGTGGAGAAGTTGATTGCATTGCTTCCTCGTTCACTTATTCAAAGGAAAGAAGTCTTTCTTATTCATTAACAATACCCACTTTATATAATGCACAGGTAGTTGTAACTCTTAAAGATTCTAAAATTAAAAATTTAGAAGATTTGGAAAACACAAAGATTGGATACTTAAACAGTAGTCACATTTCTGCCCTTTTTGAAGATAATCCAAGCATAAATGATGAATTTAAGAAAATTGTTTCCTACCCTTCATTTCCTTTGGCTTTGGAAGACCTAAAGCTTCATGCAATAGATGCAGTTTTTATAGACCTTTTAATAATTAACTATATTATGGAAAAAGAACCTAACGATTATAGAATACTTAATGATGCCCTAACTAGTGAAAAATATGTTTATGCATTTAGAAAAAATGATAAGCTTCTTAAGAAGACTGTAGAAAAGCTTATGTTAGAACTTGAATATGAAGGGAAAATATTAGAATTCTCTAAAAAGTGGTTTGGAGGGGACATTTATTTGTTTGGTAGATAGATATGAATGTTATAAAAAGCTATTTAGCATTTTTCATTACTCTTATTCTAGTCTTTTCTTGTAAGCCTGTTGCAGTTAGAAAATATAGAGTGGTTAGAGATATCAGTCTTGCAAAAATTCAAGTAAAAAAAGTTTTAACTATAGGCATTAGAGATGATTTTCCACCATTTACAAATAGAAATAAATATAGCGACCTTCTTGAAGGGTTTGATATTGAGCTTGCACGCATGGTTTGTAGAGAAATGAAAGTTATGGCAGACTTTAAGGTGATAGATTGGTCAAAAAAAGAAGAATTATTAAAGCGTGGTGAAATTGATTGCATTTGGGGAGCATATCCAAAATCTCAAGGACTAAAAGCAGACTTAAAATTAACTGCACCATACATAAAAACATGTTATGTAGTTGGGGTGCTTAAAGAATCTCCTATTCATTCACTTGACGACTTAGATAATAAAACCTTGGCCGTTCAAACAGGTTCTGCAACATCTAGTGCATTGGAAGAAATAAGGAGAGAAAAACTTAGAGCAATTAGAGACTCTTACCACAAATATTTTAAATTTTGTATAAAGGAATTAGATTCTGGTAATGTAGATGGAGTTATTGAAGACGTTCTTGTAATAAACTATTTAGAAAATAATGAAAAAAAACAGTATCGTTATCTTGATGATGTTCTTTCTTTGGTAAATTATTGTGTGGCATTTAGAAAAAATGATGCATCTCTTGCCAAAAGAGTGCAATCTATTTTAAATGATCTTGAATATAGGGATATGACAGCTCCTTTAAGCACAAAATGGTTTGGCTCTAATATTTTGATTATAGGAAAATAAAAATTATTTTAAGAATTATTAAATTTTGAACGTAGTGAGTGTAAAAATATTTTGGTTTGCATTTAATTCATAAAGTTTGATAGGAGGAAAGATATGGTAGAACCTACACTTGTTGTATTAGCTGCAGGATTAGGAAGTCGCTATGGTGGCGTTAAACAAATTGATTCTGTTGGCATTCATGACGAAATACTTACAGACTATGCTGTGTATGATGCAATGCAAAGCGGTTTTGGCAAAGTAGTTTTTGTAATTCGTCGCGACATTGAAGAAGATTTTAGAGAAAGATTTTTTAACCGTATTGCAAGAAATTTTAACGCTGAATATGTTTTTCAATCTATAGAGGATTTTTTAGATGCAGATGAAGTGAAAAAGATAGGAGAGAGAAAAAAGCCATGGGGCACAACTCATGCTCTTTTATGTGCAAAAGAAAAGGTAAAAGAACCTTTTGCCGTTATTAACGCAGATGATTATTACGGAAAACTTGCATATAAAAGTATAGCTTCACATCTTGCTACAATTGATGCATCTTCTGTGGAATATGCCTTTGTGCCATATATTTTGGAAAACACTCTTAGTAAGTCTGGTTCTGTTTCAAGAGGCGTTTGTTATGTTGATAATGGTTATTTACGCTCCATAACTGAGCACACAAGAATATTTTATGAAAAAGTTGGAAGGCACACAAAAATCTTTTCAGAAACTGAAAATGAAAGAATAGAATTAACAGGTAAAGAACTTGTTTCTATGAACTTTTTTGGATTCACTCCACGCGTTTTTGAAACTTTAGAAGAGCAGTTTAAACTATTCATTCATAAATATGTGGACAATGACAAAAAAGAGTGTTTATTACCAGAATGTGTGGGAGAAGCAATTAAAGAAGGTAAATGTAGGGTTAAATATTACACCACAACGGAAAACTGGTTTGGAATAACATATCCAAAAGACAAAGGAATAGTGCAAGAGGAATTAAAAAAGAAAATAAAAGCAGGATATTACCCTGAATTTCTATGGCGATAAAATTGATTAAAAGATATCTTTTAATACTGATTTCTATCTTATTAATTATAGCCTGCAAAAAACAATCTTATATTCCTCTATCTAATAATGCAAATCTTGCTAGTTTAGCATTTTCTTCTAGTCTAAAGTTGGAAGAAAAATTCTTATCTTCCAGCTTTAACTATAATTTAAAAGTACCTCGCGTTTTAAAAGGCTTTTTTATTATTGCAATTCCTGATAATCCTGCTTCAAAATGCACTTTATACTTAGAAGATGAAAAGCTAGCATTAACTTATGTTCCAATATCATCTTTGCCCTCTTTAATACAAAGTTTTAAGCTTTCTATATTAGTAACTGCTCCAGATGGGAATAAGCAAACGTATATTATAAATATCAAAATTATATAATTTTATGAATTAAGCTTAAAATAAAAGGCATTGCAGTGTATAAAGAAAATAAAAACAAAAATACATAACCAAAAAGTTCTAACCCAATACTTATATAGCTTGCTAGCTTTTTGTTTTTCATCTTATTAAAAAGACTCTTTCTTCCAGCCCACGCAATATAACCTGAAATAGTTATAGGAATGCACATGCCTAGCGACATAGCAATTATTGCAAAAACACCTGTTGCTATAATCTTTAATGCAAAAGCTAAAACTAGCACTAAAATGGCTGCAGGGCAAGGATATAGCCCACTTAAAAGCAGTGCACTTAATTTTAATTTCTCCGATGCTTTGCTACAACACTCATGATGGGCTATTATGTGATCAAAGATAACATGAATAATAGAAAAAAAAGAAAGAAAAATTAAAAGAATGAATGAAAAACCTTCCAAATATATAGATGCATCGTTTGTGTTTACAGACATTGCACCTGCAACACCTCTAAAAATGAATGCTAATAAAAGGGCCACCCCACCATGACTAAAAGCTAAAACAAAAGAAACCCACAATGGCTCAAAAACATTTGCACGTCTAGTAATATAAAATGAAAAAATTACAGTTTTTCTGTGTCCAGGTCCTATTGCATGAATTACACCATATAAAAATGAAAAAAATAAAAGAATAAAGAAGCTTCTATAAGAACTATTTTCATTCCACTCACTAATATATTCTGCTAAACGCTCATGCAAAAATCTTTGGCTCTCTATTATTTGAGTGCTAGGTCTTCCTTGCCTAACAGGTGAAGGAGAGTTTTTATTTCCTGTAAAAGGATTTGCAAAAAGATGATAAGATAAAAATGAATAAAACAAAACTATCAATAATTTACAAACACTTTTCATACAGTTTCAATATCGGATGAAAATCTCTTTTGGGTAATATGTTTCAAGACCAGGCTTCCATTTATAATATATTCTAGTGTCATCTATAGGTCCCACTGGGTTATAGTAAACAGGGTAATTTTTGTTTTCTACTATTTGAAAAGATGGCTTAATTTCATTTGAATTATAACGAAAAGTAACCCCATTGTTTTTTCGATATGTTATGTCACAAAAGAAAGTGTAATCATAAACTGCAAAGAAAAGTTCGTTTTTTTCATATTCAGACAAATCAACATAAAAGCGGTAACTAATAATCCCATTTTTTTGCTTTACTGAAAATTGCGAAACAGTGCTTGGTGAAGACCTTCTATTTCCTTGCCTAATAAAACAAAAATAATAATAATTTTGTGTATAGCTAAAAGCATTTTCCCAAACATCTTGTGTTTCGCTAGAATCAAAAAAGCCATCTTTGTTTAAATCATAACCTGAAATGATATCAGCACTAAAATATCTATCAAACGTCCATTCAACAAAAGCACCTTTAAGCTTTGTTCCAGAAAATATAAATTCAATAGCACTAGTAAAACTCATATGTGGATGAGAGAAAGATGCAATAGGCAAAAAGAGAAAAAGAATAAGACAATAATATTTTTTCATACCTAGCCACTTTAACTAAACATCAAAAAGCTCTGTTTGGTAACACTTGAAAAAGTAAATTACTAATAAGTATCAATTAATATTGATGATATCATTATTTTTATAAGTTTTGAAATTTAATAACAATGAACTTAGTTAGTCTTTTTTCTGGAGCAGGTGGTTTAGATTTAGGTTTTGAAAAAGCATGGAATTATAGGGGTCTCTCCTTGCCAATCATGGAGTAAAGCAGGAAGTTTGCGTGGCATAGAAGAGCCAATAGGTAAACTTTTTTTATCAATACATTAGAATACTAAAAGACAAACAACCTAAGTTTTTTAGCAGAAAATGTAAAAGGGATGATAGCAAAAAGCCATGCTTTTGCAGTTAAGAGCATTATAAATAGTTTTTAAGTAGCAAGTTATAATGTTTTTGTTTGTTTATTAAATGCAAAAGATTTCTCTGTAGCTCAAGATAGAGATAGTGAAATAGAATTAATAATACAATATGATCCAAAAGGCGATGTTAGAGATATAGTTATAAGTAGAAAATCTATTAAATGGGAAATTGGCATAAGTCTAATGCATAATAATTTT
>CAUUIE010000081.1:0-8237 GCA_963545065.1 uncultured Treponema sp. | reverse complement strand
GATAGATATTTAACACCAGGGGGCAGTTCTGGAGGTTCTGCTAGTATTGTAGCAGGCTATCAAGCACCTTTTGCTTTAGGAACAGAAACAGGTGGTTCTGTTCGTCTTCCTGCAGCCTACTGTGGAACATATGGTTTAAAACCAACTTATGGGCTTCTTAGCCGTTATGGTGTAATGGCTTTTAGTTCATCTTTAGACCAAGTTGGGCTTTTTTCTCGTAACGCTGAAGATATTGCGTTAGTATTGTCAGTGTTAGCTGGAAAAGATGAAAAAGATGAAACAAGCTTAGAAATTGATCCTCTTATTTTTAATAAAATTGAAACTTTTTCAAAGGATAAATTAAAAACTATTGTTTGTGCTATTCCAAAAGAATTTTTAAATGCTAAAGGTCTTGATCTTGAAGTAAAACAATTGTTTGAATCTTATGTAAAAAAAATTGAAGAGATGGGAGTGAAAGTTGAAGAAGTGAGCATTCCTATTCTTTCTTCTTCTATTCCAACGTATTATGTACTTGCAATGTCTGAAGCTGCAAGTAATTTAGGTCGTCTTGACGGCATTCGCTATGGTGTTAGGTTGGGTGGTGAAAATGGGTTTGATGAACTTTATACAAAAACTAGAAGTTTGGGTTTTGGTGCTGAAGTTAAAAGAAGAGTAATTACAGGAAATTATATCCTTTCAAAAGATTTATCGGGCGATTGTTATGAAAATAGCTTAAAAGCGAGGGCAAAAATTCAAAAAGATATTGAAGTTGTTTTTGAAAGATATGATTTTATATTATGCCCCACATCTCCTACCCCTGCTTTTAAATTAGGAGAAAAAGTAGGAGACCCAATTGCAATGTATCTTTCAGACCTTTTTACAACATTTGTAAACTTAGCTCGCGTTCCGTCTCTTTCTGTTCCTGCACTAAAAACTAACAAGGGTTTACCAATTGGAGTGCAAATTGTTGGAAAACATTTATCTGAAAAAAATATTTTACAGCTTGCCAAAACTTTAGAGGTGTTAAATGCTTGAGTATAATAATCTTAAATATGAAATTATTATTGGTTGTGAAATTCACTGTCAACTTTTAACAAAAACAAAAGCTTTTTGTTCTTGCGAAAATAAATATGGTGGTGGTGCAAACCTTAGAGTGTGTCCTGTATGTTTAGGTTTACCTGGAGCTATGCCAAGAGTGAGCAAGGAATATGTGGAGTTTGGAATTAAAGCAGGGCATGCTTTAGGCTGTAAGATAAATAATTATTCACGCTTTGATAGGAAACACTATTTTTATCCTGATTTATCAAAAGGTTATCAAGTTACTCAGTTTTATTTTCCCTTATGTGGTGAAGGAAGTATTGATATAAACATAGCAACACAAAATGAAGAGCCTAAAATAAAAAAAATAGGAATTGAACGCATTCACCTAGAAGAAGATGCTGGAAAAAGCTTGCATATTGGGGAAAGTCATTCTTACATAGATTATAATCGTTGTGGCGTGCCTCTTATAGAAATTGTTTCAAAGCCAGATATGACATCTGGTGAAGAAGCTTCTATATATATGCAAACAATAAGAGAGATATTAAAATTTATTGGTGTTACTGATGGCAACCTTGAGGAAGGAGCAATGCGCTGTGATGCAAATATTAATTTGAAAATTATTGATAATGGTGTGGAATTTAGGACACTTATATCAGAAATTAAAAATATGAATTCTTTTAAGGCAGTTAAAGATGCTTGTTATTATGAAACAATGAGACAATTAAAAGAATATGAAAGTGGAAAAAGATTTAAGTTTAAGTTAGGAGAAAAGCGAACAATGGGCTGGGATGATGCTAAAGGGGAGACTATCATACAGCGAACAAAAACAGAGAAAGAAGATTACCGCTTTATGAAAGAGCCTGACTTAAAAGCATTAAATCTTTCTGATAAGTATATTAATGAAGTCTCTCTTTCTGTTGGGGAATTGCCAGCAGAAAAAAGGAAAAGGTATAGAAAAGATTATTCGCTTTCTGAATTTGATGTGAATCTATTAACTTCTGAAAAAGATATTGCAACATGGTTTGAAAAAGCTGTTATTAATTCTAAATCTCCTAAAAAGGTTGCAAATTGGATATTAACAAATATTCTTTCCATATTAAATGAAAAAAAAATTACTATAAATGAATTAAAAATAAAACCTTCTCATATTACAAAACTTGTTAATTTAATAGAAGACGGGAAAATTAATAGTAATCAAGCAAAAGATGTTTTTTCAAAAATGATAGAAACGGGAGAAGAACCTGAAAATATAGCAAAAACCTTTTGTATGGAGCTTATTAATGATGAGAATATAATCAAGTCTTTGGTGGAACAAGTGCTTGATAAAAATCCTAAAGTAATTGAAGAATGGAAAAATGGAAAAACAAATGTTTTAGGCTGGCTTGTAGGTCAAGTTATCAAAGCTTCAGAAGGCAAGGCAAATCCAAATATTGCAAGACAATTTGTTATGGAAAAACTAAAAAAGTAAAACATTCATTTAAAAGAAAATGTTTGGTGCAATTACTGGTGATATTATAGGTTCCATATATGAGCGGAATAACATAAAAACAAAAGAGTTTCCGCTTTTTAAAAATGAATGCTTTTTTACGGATGATAGTGTTATGACCGTTGCTGTAGCAAATGCTATAATGCAAGGTGCAAGTAGTCAAGATTTCGTAGAAAGCATGTCTTATTATGGAAAAAAATATCCACTAGTAGGGTATGGCAAACAATTTAAACAATGGCTTAATTCAAACAATAAAAAACCATATAACAGCTATGGTAATGGCTCTGCAATGCGGGTTTCTCCTTGTGCTTGGTGTGTTCCATTAATTGATATGGAAAATGGAATAAAAGAAGTGGAAAAACTAGCTGAAACGAGTGCGACTGTTTCCCACAATCATAGCGAAGGAGTAAAGGGGGCTTTAGCTATAGCTCATGCAATTTATTTTATGAGACATGCACGAAAATTAAATAAAGTGGAGTCTTATAAAAAGCTTTTAAAAGAAAACATTCAAAAACGCTTTTCTTATAACTTAAGCCGTAAGATTGATGAAATTCGCCCTACATATAGTTTTAATTCAAGCTCTCAAAGAACAGTGCCAGAAGCTATAATAGCTTTTTTAGAAAGCAATAGTTTTGTTGATTCTATTAGAAATGCAATTTCTATTGGTGGTGATAGCGACACACTTGCTGCAATGACAGCAAGCATTGCAGAAGCAGCTTATGGAATGCCTAAGGAAATAATTGATAAATCCCTATCTTTTCTTGATAATGATCTAAAAAACACTATTTACGCATTTAGACACACATATCATTTAAACAATTTAAGATAAATAATTATATTAATATACTTTTTTTATCATGAAACTTTCATGGAAGTAGCTTTTTAAAAAAAGACAAAACATCCTATATAAACTACAAAATTTATGCCAATATCTAATGCATTTTTTAAATTATATGCCTTTTCCTATAGTTCTATTTTTAATCATTCACTATAATGAATGATATGGCTGGAAATCTTTTTGGAACTATTTTTCGTGTAATTACATTTGGTGAAAGTCATGGTGTGGCTGTAGGTGTTGTTGTAGATGGTTGCCCTTCAAATATACCAATTTCAAAAGAAGATTTTCAAACTGATTTAAGTAAAAGGCAAGGGTTTGAAATAAAACAAAAAGAAAATAAAAATGATTTTTCATTAAAAACTACAAGAAAAGAAAACGATGAATGTAAAATACTTTCTGGTCTTTATAAAGGAACAACCCTTGGAACTCCCATAGCAATCATTGTGGAAAATAAAAATATAAACACTACAAATTATGAAGCACTAAAAGATGTTTATAGACCAGGACACGGCGACTTTACATATGAAAAAAAATTTTCTCATTCAATGCCAACAGGTGGAGGGAGAGCATCTGGAAGAGAAACAGTGGGTCGTGTTCTTGCAGGAACAGTTGCAAGAAAATTATTACAGACAATAGCAAATAAAAAAAACACATCTTTTATAACAATAGAAACAAGACTAAAAGAAATTGCAGGCTATAAAATATCTTCAATTGTCCATAATGAAAAAGAAATACCAGAGAACATATTAAAGTACATAAAAGAAATTATAAAAGATGGGGATTCTATTGGAGCAGTTTTAGAGTGCACTATTCATAATGTGCCAATAGGATTAGGAGAGCCTGTTTTTGGAAAACTTGAAGCAGAGCTTTCAAAAGCTGTAATGTCTATTGGTGGCATTAAAGGCATTGAATTTGGAAGTGGTTTTTCATCTTCTACACTTTTAGGTAGTGAAAATAATGACATTACAAAAGAACATGCAGGCGGTGTTTTTGCGGGAATTTCTTCAGGAGAGGATATACACTTTTCTATTGCATTAAAACCAATTCCTTCCATAAAAAAAGAACAGATGGCATATAAAAAGGATGGAAGCATAACAAAAATTAATATAGATGGAAGACACGATTCTTGCCTTTTCCCTCGCATTGTGCCTGTAATAGAAGCTATGTGTTACATAACAATAGCTGATGCAACTCTTTTACAAATGAGAAACACAATTTTAACATAAAACATAATAGGCTATAGCATGCAAAAAGTTGACATTAAGGCATTTTTTGGTGGCTAAAAGAGAAGAATTAGTAAGGTGCATCTAACTATGCCTATAGACATATTTGCAAAAGAGTATATAATACACTACATTTTTCTTAGTAAACCAAACAATAAAACATTTTAGAGGAAATATATGAAATATCTCGAAATCTTGCAAGAATCTGCAAAAAGAGTGGGTAACTGTGCTTGCATGGGATTAGACCCTGTTATAGAAGCAATACCAAATAAAAAAAGTGGAAAGCTCGGAATTATTACATTTTTTGAAGAGTTATTTAATGAAATGAAAAAACAAAACGTCTCACCTGCAGCATTTAAACCAAACATTGGCTATTATGCAATTTATGATAATCCTTATAAAGGAGATTTTTCTGGTTCTCTTTCTCTTGCTAAAGTGATGGAACTAGTTAAAAAATATTTTAACAACATACCAATAATATTAGATTCAAAACGTGGGGACATTGCTCGATCTAGCCTAAATTATGCAAAAGAGGCTTTTGATGTGTGGCTTTCAGATAGCACAACAGTAAGTCCATATATGGGAAGTGACTCTATTGAACCTTTTATAAAAGATGCATATAAAGACAAAGGAATCTATTTACTAAATAGAACAAGCAACAAAGGTGCTTTAGATTTTCAAAATCTTATATTGGCAAATAATGACAATTTACCGCTTTATATAGCTATTTCAAAAAAAATATCTTCTTATATAAAACAAGGCTTTTCTGTTGGTGCTGTTGTAGGGGCTACAGGTATGGAAGAATTAAAAGAAATTGCAAGCCTTTTTGTTAAAGAAATTAAAGGTGGTGTGCCCCTTTTAATTCCTGGTGTTGGAAGTCAAGGTGGAAGTGCTTCTTCTGTAATTTCTATCTTAAAAGAATGTGAATATAACATAAGTCTTATAAGAATTAATAGTTCTAGTTCCTTAACTCATCCGTGGAAAGGAAAAGAGGAAAAAGTGCCTAATAATTACCTTGAAATATGCATTTCAAACATAAAAACTCTTTTAGAAGAGTGCAAAATATAAAATATGTATTAAGGATAAGATAAATAATATTTTCTTAACCTAAATTTAATATTAATAGGAGAGTGGTATGAAAAAAACAATACTTGCAATTATTGCATCGTTTTTTTTAATTACTTTTGTGCAAGCTCAAATTGCACAAACAGGACGTCTTTCTATAGCTGTAACCTTTAATGCTATGGAAGAATTAACTCGTGCAGTGGTAGGAGACCTAGCGGATATCTCTTTAATAATTCCTGAAGGAATGGAACCACATGAAGCAGAGCCTACACCTCAAAATCTTATATTTTTAAGCAATGCAGATGTATTAGTTTATAATGGGCTTGGAATGGAATTCTATCTTGAAAAAACACTTGAAGCAGTTATGAACAAAAACTTAACTTTAGTGGAAGCTTCAAAAGGGATAACTCCTATAAAACTAGAAGAAGATAACGAGCATGAAGAAGAGCATGAAGGGCACCACCACCATCATCATGGCACTTTTGATCCACATGCATGGCTTAGCCTTAACTCTGCTAAAATTATGGTAAAAAATATTGAAGTGGCTCTTTCAAAACTAGATAAAAAGAATGCAAAACAATATTCAAAGAATGCAAGCCAATACATTAAAAAGCTTGATAAACTCTTCAAAGAATATAAAAAGAAATTTTCTAAAATGAAAGGGCTTTCTCTTGTTGCATCCCATGCAGCTTTTGCTTATCTTTGCAGAGACTTTGGCTTATTACAAAATTCAATTCATGATGTTTTTGCAGAAGGGGAGCCTAATGCAAAACAAATGGTGGAATTAGTAGAGTATTGCAAAAAAAACAACGTTAAAGCAATCTTTTCAGAAGAACTTGCAAATCCTGCTTTAGCTGAAACTTTAAGCAAAGAAGTTGGTGGAAAAGTAATCAAAATATACACCCTTGAAGGCAAAGAAGAAGGCTTAGACTATTTTAGCAGAATGCAAGAAAATTTAAAAAGAATCTTTGAAAACATCAAATAGATAAAACATGAAGTAGTCTTAAAGTCTTTTTAAGACTACTTCATATTTACATAGCAATAGCACACTTGCATGCCCTCTAAATCTTGGATCACTAAACTTCAATTTATTATTCAATTCATTAAACAGAAAATATATTATATATTCTATAGAATAAATTTATTAAAAAGCACTATAAGAGTATAATTAAAAATGTGTATTAACGCCTGCTGCTTATCTTTTTTCTCACACTTTTTCATGGCTAGTTCCCCCTCTTTTTTATGGATAAAGTCCAGTTCCTTTACAGGCGATTCTTATCTTTTCTTACCTAAAAGAAAGCCATTCTTTAAAAACTACGTATCTTTACCCCAAAGTCTAGCTAGACTTTGCCCAAAAACTAGCTAGTTTTTACAAAAAGTCTAGCTAGAGTGGGACCTCATTTACTGCTAGAATGCAAGGTCCATTACTATAATAAACGCATCTTTAACATATTTACACTATACCTCTTCTTCTAGTTAGAAAAGGGATCATGTTCTAGCTAGAATGGGGCTTCGTTTCTAGCTAATAGTGCTTATCAAGTATTTAAGTAATAATAGACAAATTCTAGCCACACTAGATCACGCCTTTTAGCTAGACGGCATCCTCCTCTTAAGCTAAAAGGATGCGTCCCGTTAGCTTAAAAGGAGGGCTCCCATTAGCTAGAAGGATAATGAGCCATGCACATCTTTTTAGATGGAACATTTCTTTTAAATGAAAAAGCTTAAAGCTAGCAATAAAAAAAATAGGCAGCTTACCTTGTAAGAGAAGTGGGCTTTTTCATTAAAGAGGAATGAAAAGGATAAAACGTGTGAGTGTGATATAAAGCATTTTAATTAAGCAAATTAAGTACATTTTTCAAAATAAAAATGCTTTAAAGCTAATCTCTTTGTCATAGAAAGTAGCTTTGCTAGGTTTAAACTTTTAGTCTTTAAGTTTATATAAACAGCACCCTAAAACTCTAATTCATAACATTCCTATTGACATATTGTATTATATTTGATAATCTTTCAAGCTAATTTGTATTATCTTAGAGTTTGCTCCTGTAGCTCAGTAGGTAGAGCACAACCATGGTAAGGTTGGGGTCAGCAGTCCGATTCTGCTCGGGAGCTTTTGGACTATTCTAAAATATATATGGAGGCTAATATGGCAAAAAAAACTGCCGTGGAACTTGTGGCGTTACAGTGTAGTGAATGCAAAAGAAGGAATTATACAACTTCTAAAAACAGAAAGAATATTCAGGGTAAATTAGAATTTAAAAAATATTGTCCATTTGATAGAAAACATACTTTGCATAAAGAAACAAAAATTAAATAGATTTTTTTAGATCAGTAGCTCTAATGGTAGAGCGTCGGTCTCCAAAACCGAGTGTTGGGGGTTCGAGTCCCTCCTGATCTGCTTTTCAAATTACATATAGGGAGATTGTTGTGTCTAAAATCGTTGGTTTTTTCAAAGAGTGTGTTGGAGAGTTGCGTAAAGTAGTGTGGCCTGGAAGGATGGAAGTGTGGTCATCAGTTAAGGTGGTTGTGATTTCTACTATTTTGGTTGCAATTTTTCTTGGTGCATTAGATGCTTTGCTTATGGCTGGCGTTCTTTGGATATTTTAAT
>CAUUIE010000080.1:0-8420 GCA_963545065.1 uncultured Treponema sp. | reverse complement strand
ACTTACTTACGCGAGCATTTTAAATGCATCATACAATACACATCTTTCCCTAAAAACAACATTATCAAAAGGCATTGTAAATGTGCCAAACGTCTTAAGCACAAAGCTATTTTCAAAAAATCAAAAAAACAAAGAAATGCAAGATGTTCTTTTGTTATCTCATATTCTTAAAGAAGTTATAAATTTCAATTGTTTCATTAATTTATTCTTTATAAAAAACTAGGGGGATAACTAAAACTTTTGCGTTTTATTGTTACTTTTTTTATTATTTTGGAGGATTGTATTATGAAAAAAATTGCTTTGCCATTAGTTTTAATGGCAGTTTTAGTGTTGATGACTTCTTGCCTCAACAGTGTTAAAAATAAAATATATCAAAAGGAATCTAACCTTTCGCACACTATGGAGTTTGTAGGACCAAATACTGTTATCATTAATAATGGTGGACCTGCTAGGGTTGGTGTCTATAGAAAAGTAAAAGATTTACTTATTGTTACAGAAAGTGGCACTACTACAACTTATAGAATGTTAGAGAATGCAAGAGTGTTGGTAGAAGAAGGAGTAGGTGCTACAAGGTGGATAAAGCTGTAATTTGTGAAGTGTAAGCATTTTATAGTTTAATTATTGTAAATAATAAAAAATAACATAATATTTCCTAGTTTTTTTATGTCTATTTTACTAACTTTTAAGGGTTTATATTGCTTATGAATGCAATATAAACAATGTTTGATTTCTACTTCAAAATTAAAGATTTAAGGAGTGTTAATGATGAAAAATTTTTTTAAAGTCATTCTCCCATTAATCATAATGGGAATTATGTTTGTTTCTTGCTCTAAAAATAGTGCAGTAGCTAAAAAAACTTATAAGTGCGACCAAGATGCTAATCTTACAATTAGTTTCACTAAAGAAGGCACTGCTTCAGTGTATTTTAATGGTGAGTTTAAAAAAGAAGATGGTAGTGGTTTTGAAGCCGCAAAAAACGTTCAAATAGCTATAGGTCACTATAGAGTGGAAGGGAATTTACTAGTATTTACAGTTGGTGCTACCAAACAAATAAGTGTTCTCACTGTAAAAAAAATGCCTAAGTCACTAAATGACATGAGCCAGGGTGAGATATACACTTTTAATATTCAAGATAAGGGTGCTAAATTAATTTCTAATAATGATGTTAGCACATGGGCTATTAAATCTTAAAATCTATTTTTAAATTATGCCACGTTTTAGTAATATATGAATATAAAAAGCATGGTGCATAAAAATTAACTTTAGTGTATACCCCTTTTTAGCCTTCCAGTTATTTTTAAAGTAACTGGAAGGTTTTTTTTATAAATTCTTAATATAGATTAAAAACTCACTTTCTGTAATGTAGCTTTAAAGCATTCCAAATATCCATCTAATTGCTTAATAATGCCTTTAGCTTTAAGAAACGTATATACATTTATTTAAAAAAAAGATAAGCTTTAATATCTTAAAGCTAATTATAACTTTTGAGGTGTAACATGAAATTTGCTTTTTTAATTATGGAAAGTGATTTTAATGCTAAAAAAGATAATGCAACTATTCATAATGGGGCAGCTCAAATTATTGGTGTTGCTAATATAAAAGAGGCAGCTGAAGTTGCTAAAAGGCTACAAAAAGAAGGTGTGGGTTGCATTGAATTATGTGGTGCTTTTAAAGAAGATGGAGTGAAAGAAATTATTAAAGCAACTGAAAATAAACTTCCTATTGGTTATGTAATCCATTTACCTGAACAAGATGAAATTTATAATAGAGCATTTGAAAGATAAATATTTAAAACATTTAAACATAATTGCCTATTTTTATATATAAGTTAGAAGTTTTAAAAGGAATCTTTTTAGCTTTTAGTAAAAAAGGCGAAGTAGTCCTTTTTACTTTCTAAATAGCACTTATTGAATAGTTTTAAAGTGCTTTACGTGTTGCTTAATATTAACTTGTAGTCCTTTTATTATCCTTAAAATGTCTATATCTTAAACTTTTTACTACAATAACTTTCATTAAATATTAAATTAATATTTTTTTGCGGGATTAAAGTGTTTCATATATCTTTTTAGCAATTCTTGCAATTAAAGGAATAACAACAGAATTTCCTGCCATTTTGTAAAGTGAAGTGTTTCGCATATCTTGTGGAATAATAAAGCTATCATTAAAGCCTTGAAGAGAAAAACATTCCCTAGGAGTAAGTTTTCTAATTCCATATTTTGTTAGTATTATTGGAACATTATGCCCACCTGTGCCCATATTAGCTGTAAGTGTTGGGCATAGATTTGCTTTATTCTCCCTCACATAAGTACGCCTCCATTGATACACTGTATTATTTTTAGTAATGCTAGAAGCAAGGTGAGAATAAAAGAAAGTTTTTTCTTTTGTGTAATAAAATTCGTCATCTACTTTATTATTAAAATCTATAATATCTTTTATTGTGCAAGTTAATGGAATAGAAGAAGGAAATTTAAATCTTTCATAACATTCTTTTTCTAAAAATGAGACTATATAAGTTCTTTCTCTATTCTGCGGAAGATTTGCATATTCACACGCATTTAATATGGCAGTTTTTATGTGATAACCAGCATCTTCTAAAATATTTATAATAGTTTTATAAGTTTTTCCTTTATCATGGCTAACAAGATTTTTTACGTTCTCCATAAAAACAAAACGCGGTTTTTTCTTTTTGATTATATCAGCAAGGTAAAAGAAGACTATACCTCTATCATCTTTAAAACCTTTTTGATACCCTGCTACAGAAAAGGCTTGACATGGAAAGCCTGCAACAATACCTGTTGCTTCGGGAATATCTTTAATATTCAAGTTTTTTATATCATCCACAACTATTTTACAATTATGATTGCTTGCAAATACTTTTGCTACCTTCTCATCTATTTCGTTTGCCCATAAAGGATTAAAGCCTGCTTGTCTAAAGCCTTCTTCAATGCCCCCAACTCCTGAAAAAAAGCCTATTACTTCCATGACAACTTCCCTTTTATGTTCTCTTATAAAGCTTTTCAAAGATTTCAAAACGACCTGTTTTTAAAAATTGCATTTCGTATTTATTATAATCAATCTTTATTAATTTAATACTATCTATACCTATCATGTCTAATAATTCTATGGTAACAAGAGTACCTAAAGGTAAATTTAATATATCTCGTAATATCCATTTACCTAAAAGATTATTAGGATTACTCATCAAAGCTTTACCACCCGCTTGGCATACTTTCATACTCAATACTTTCCCATTTGGCAAAATTACTTTAAAGGGGGCAGTTTTATAATCTTGTGTATTATAGTTAAAGAAATTCTTTTTTATTTTATGAATCCATGAAGGAATAGGAATATAAACTTCGTTTTCGTCTCGCTTTCTTCCCTTAGCATTCCATTGGTTTAAACCTGAACTTTTTTCCACTTGTCTATGTTTAGGACTATACAAAGGCAAAATAATATAATCATGTGGTATAGCTGTTTGAGAATTTACAAAAAGTTCATCTTTTGTTTTATATATTTCAAATAATAGTTGCAAAGGTTCTTTTATTATTTTTAAATTGCAAGATTCAATTGCCTTTAAAGGTGGACATCGAAATCTTTTTAAAAGAGTGCTTTTTGAAAAGTTAAAATTGTATTCATTTTTTTTATCAGAAAAGAATATTGAACTACTATTCTCCCTTCTTTTTTCTATCTTTATATTTTCTATATCAATCTCTTCCATTACCTCTTCAAATATCATAAACTTTCCAGTATCCCTAGTTATTATATGATAAAGAAGAGTATTTAAGGTATGTAAATTTTTAGCAAACAATATTCTTGAATTTCTATATTTAGAAATTGTCCTAACTATTGATAACTCATTTTGCATGGAAAGCAATTTTATTTTTTTATCAAATTCTGCAATTTTTTGGTAAGTTTTTCCGTTCCCTTGTAAGAATGTTTTAAGACCAATTCCTATTTGTTCTTTTTTTGCATCTATAGAAATATCTTTACGAGCTAAATTAGTTGCATTAAAGCTATAAGAAAATATATTTTCATGTGTTCTATAGTAGAGATAAGGAGATGTGCTATTTGAAAACAAATTTGAAAAAGAAGTAATCATTTTTAATAATTCAAGGTATAGATTTTGTTGTTGTTTTTCTTGCATCTTATAAAACTCTACCAACTCATTACTCTTAATATCAAATTTTATAATGATATAGAATTAAGTTTATCAAAATATTGCATGAGTTTCTATAACATATACTCATAAAAAAAGAGATGAGCTTGTGTCAAAAGCTCATCTCTAAATAAACTTAAGCTATAATTGAATGTCATTACGCCAGTGTCTTTGAAAATAGCTGTTTCAAATTAGCACCAACATACATAGTTATTAACTATCTTTTAATAGACCCACTTCTCTGCAAGACCTGACTTTTCTATCATTGCTTTATATAAAGAAGACTTTTGTATAAGTTCTGCATGTTTTCCTTCACTTTCAACTTTGCCATCTTTCATTACAATAATCTTATCAACATTTTCTACAGACTTTAATCTATGAGAAATGATGATAACAGTTTTATCTTTAATTAAAGAATTAAGACTTTCTTGAATCTTCATTTCATTTTCAACATCTAAGGCAGAACTAATTTCATCCAATATTATTATAGGCGAATTCTTTAGGAAAGCACGAGCAATAGAAAGACGTTGTCGCTCCCCTCCAGAAAGTTTAGCACCATTTTCTCCAATCAAAGTGTTGTAGCCATCGGGTAGTTTTTCTATAAACTCACTTGCATGAGCTACACGGGCTGCTTCTTTCACTTGTTCATCTGTGGCTTCTTTATTTCCAATTCTAATGTTTTCCAATATAGATGTGTTAAAAAGTGTAACATCTTGAAACACTATAGAAATCTTTTCAAAAAGTTCATCTATTGGAATTGAATAAATATTTTTGCCACCTAAGGTAATCTCCCCATTATCTGCATCATAAAGACGAGAGGCAAGACGCAATATTGTAGTTTTTCCACAACCTGAAGGTCCAACTAAAGCTGTAACCTCACCTTGTTTTGCAACAAAAGAAGCACCTTGAATCACTTTGCTATCTTCATTATAAGAAAACACAACATTTTTAAACTCAATGTCATAGTTTTTTGCTTCTGTAGAATCTTGTAAGAGCTTTTGCCTTTCACTATTTCTCAATTCTCTTATGCGCTCCACCCTTGCAGTTATATACATAATTTCAGCTAACAGTGCTCCTAAGCCACTTGCAGCGTCAACCATGCGGGCAGCAGCTACCAAATAACCTAGAAAATACAAAAGATTGCTAGGATTAGCTATCACAAGAGGCAAACCTAAAAATACAACAAGAGCAATTGGAGCTTTTAATAATATGAGTGCAATTTGTAATGGACCTGCTTGCATCCATTCTGTTTTAACGTGCAAGCTTTCAGCATCTTTTAGGTCTTTTTCAATCTTTGCTATTGTCTCATCTACCAAAGAGTAGCTTTTAATTTCCTGTTGCATTTCAATAGCTTGTTGAAAAGTTTCAGATTGCTCTCTTAATTTTTTATGATAAAGAGTAGTTCCATAAACTTGCATCTTTTTGGTTAAAAGCAAAAAGAGAATGCTTAAAACAATTGGAGCTAAAACAGCTATACCCATAATGGGAGATGCTATAATCATTGCAATTCCTAAAATAAGCAAAAAAGAGAAAATACCTATAATTTCAGGGATTGCATGGCTTAAAGCGTGCTCCATGGTTGCAATATCCACAAGGAATGTTTGCGAAATATCAGAAATGTCATGTTTAGAAAAATAAGATAAGGGTAGCTCTTTTAGTGTGTTTGCAAGCTCAATTCGTAAATCTGCACTTTCTCCATAAGTTGCAACATAAAGAGAGTTATAGCTCAAATAATTAATAAAAAATATAATCACGCCGGCTACTAAAATTGCAGGTATGTAATAATAGTAGATTTCAGTTATTCCAGGCATTCCTTTTGTAAGAAGAGAGTCTACAAAATAAAAAACAATCATCATTGGAAAAAGGAAGGAAATATTAACCAAAAAGGTTAAAAAGGCCGCTTTAAGCATTCCTTTAGCACCCTTACGGGTGAGAGCAAACATATTTTGAATCTTACTTATCATAAACCCTCCATGTGTTAGCTTTTGCAAATAAATCTTGCAATGTTTTATATTTACTTGCACGAGCTTGTAGTTCTCCATCACTTCCACGTTCAATTACTTTTCCATTTTCAATAACTAAAATCTCATCCACGTTTTTAATTGAACTTAAACGGTGTGCTATCATTATAACTGTTTTATCTTTCATTAAAGCTGAAAAAGCCTGTTGAATTTCATATTCATTTTCTGGATCTGTTGCAGCGGATGCTTCGTCTAAAATGATGATTGGAGCATCTTTTAATATAGCTCTTGCAATTGCAATACGTTGCACTTCTCCACCTGATAAATGCACACCTTTTGATCCTATCAGTGTTGCATCTCCATCTTTAAAGCGTTCCAATATAGGTTCACACTGGGCGGCTTTTAATGCTTTTCTTACCTCATCATCACTTGCGTGTGGGTTTCCCATTTTTACGTTTTCAAAAATGCTTGTTTTAAATAGTTTTGCATTTTGAAAGACAAAAGCAACATTTTTCATCAATGCTTCTCTTGAATAAGAACTTATGTTCTTATCCCCAATTAAGATTTCCCCACCTTTAATTTTATAAAAGCCTGAGATAAGTTTTGCAATTGTGCTTTTACCACCACCTGAAGAACCTACAAGTGCATAAGTCTTTTTTTCTGAAAGCTTAAAACTTAAATCTTTCAAAACTTCTTCATCACCATAAGCAAAAGTTACATTCTTAAACTCAATGTTATGATTTTTGAACTCTTCTTCCACGCCGTGTTCGACCTTGTTGTTTTCCATGTTTGTAAAAAGGTCTTCTAGCTTTTCAATCACCTGCCTTGCTTGCATATTATACATTCCAACATACATAACACGCATAAAGCACATATAGATAACACCTGCAAAAGTTGCAAAAAACACAACCTTGGCAATGATCAAACTAGGATTTGCTCCACGATTCAAATAGATTATTGCAAAAGGAATGGTGAAGGTGATAAACAAATTAAACAACATTTGAAAAAACACCCACGGGGTTCTGCAACTAAAGGTATAGTTTAAAACATCTTTAGAATAGCTAACTACGCTATTATAAAAGTTTTTGAAAGATTCTATTGTACCCCTAAATATTTTTACAACCTGAATGCCTCTCACATATTCAACAGCTTCTGCATTCATTTTTTCAAGAGCTTTCATGTATTGATCCATGAATGTTTTCTCTCCCATCATGCTTTTCACTTGCCACGCCCCACACATAGTAACAATAAGGAGCAACACACCCAATTGCCAGTCAACAGCAAACATAGTTACAAACATTAAAATTGGGGCGAGTATGGCAACAGTATTGTCGGGGATGAGGTGAGCTACAATCATGTGAGTTTCACCAGCATTATCATCAATAATCTTTCTTATTTTGCCCGATGTATTCTCATCAAAAAAAGAAAAGGAAGCATTCATTAAGTGCTTTACAGCTTCACGGCGCAAGTTAGTTTCAAGCCTAAATGCCAAAAGGTGAGATACCCAAGTAGCTAAAAATATAAATATCACATTTGCTACCAAAAAGCCTACCATACAAAGAGCATATATTTGGCTGTTTGAAGTGCTCCCCTCTACTAGCAATGAATACAAAAACCGCCATAAAATGTAATAGGCAACGACTGAAAGAAAGGCAGAGATGCCAGCCAAAAATGTGGAAATATACGCAAGGTATTTTTTTTCAGGCACATACTTAAAAAGTTTTTTATAAGTTCCCATATAATCCTCCAAATAATAAAATTATTTGTTTAATTAAGAAAGAAAAGTTAATATAATTATTGAATAATGATATGTTGAATTGAGACATATTATTATAGTTAAATTAGTAATTAATGTAAATATTGAATTACATTAATTTAGCAATTTAAGTTAAAACCAAACCATTGCATAGAAAACCTTATTAATAAGTGATCTTAATCTTTAATAGTCATTGCAGTATTTAAACATTTCTTTTTTATAATATGAATATGAAATATTTACATCTTTGGCGTAAGAAAGTGAGAAAAGATAGCAAAAATAAAACTTAACATATTATAGAAGAAAGTTGATAAAAAATGGTTTAATATTGTGATAAAAATGTTTTTTATTAACGCCTTAATTTTTTTTTCTTTCTCCACTCTTTTTAACAAAGCGGGGAGTAGTTTGTTTTACGGCTACCTTTCATGTTCTTTTACACCCTACCTTCCCTCACCTCTTCCTAAAAATGCCCTACTTTTCAAAAACTACGTAAATCTCTCCCAAAATCTAGCTAGAGTTTGGGCAAAAACTAGCTAGATTTTGAAGA
>CAUUIE010000079.1:0-8772 GCA_963545065.1 uncultured Treponema sp. | reverse complement strand
TTTTTTTGCCCTTTTGAAAACGGCCGGTTCAGCCGGCGGGAGGTTAGAATGGAAAATGTTTTCAGGGGCCGTTCGCTTACGGTCATCGACGATTTTTCGATTGAGGAGCGGAAGTACCTTTTTGAAAAAACGGCCCGTTTAAAAAAAGCAATTCAAGACGGCGACGAAAAAATTATGGATGAATTTAGAATCGGAGACGGCGACTTCGGTATTTACGAGGTTTTTTTGGAATCGAGTACCCGCACAAAAGAGTCGTTTAGAAACGCCGCAAAATTTCACCGCGTAAAACTGAGCGATTTGGCCGCAGAATCGTCTTCTTTTAACAAGGGCGAAAGCTATGCCGACACCTTTAACACGCTTGCAGGCTACGGCAACAGCATTTTTATTGTCCGAAGTAAAATCGAAGGCGTGTGCCGCTGGCTCGAAGCGGAAACAAAGGATTTTTACGAAAGAAACGGCTTAAAAAGAAAGCCCGCTTTTATAAATGCAGGCGACGGCAAACACGAACACCCGACACAGGAACTTTTGGACGAATTCACCTTTCTCGAAGATAATAACAACTCGTTCAGCTCGATACATATTGCCCTTGTAGGCGATCTGTATCACGGCAGGACCGTACACTCGAAAGCCGACGGCCTTAAAATCTTCGACTCCGTTTGCGTCGATTTAATCGCCCCGCCGGAACTGGCCATGCCCGATTATTACAAGCTCAAAATGAAAGAAAACGGCTTTAGTTTAAGAGAGTTTTCTTCTATAGATGAATATTTAAAGCAAGAAAAAGTAGCACTCATTTGGTATTTCACAAGACCACAACTTGAAAGAATGGGTGATGATGTTTTGCAGATTGCAGATCGCTTACGCTATTCTATTACTTTTAGAAAAGATTTTATGGAAAACCTTGACGTAAAAACTCGCTTTTATCACCCTCTTCCACGTCACAAAGAGCACCCAACAATTCCAACCTTTTTAGATTCAACTCATCTTAATGGATGGGAAAGACAATCAATTAATGGCATGTATGTTAGAATGACACTTCTTTCTATGTTTGGTGGAAAAATTGGTGATGATTTTTCTGAAAAAAAAGTGGTTAATTGTGCAGATAAAAATAAAGATGAAGAATACGTTATCCAAGTTCCATTAGATGATAAAAATAGAAAAAGCTCTGACACCTTTGCTGAAGGGGTAAGACCCATAAATGAAGGAATTGTAATTGACCACATTTGTAGAGGAGAATCCCCTGAATCTATTAGAAAACATATTTCTACTATTATAAAAGTTATGAAGCTTGAAAACGGAAGGGGGGGCGAATGGGTTTCTACATCTCATAAAGATCATAATGTGTTTAAAGGAATTATTTTTAGACCTGGAAAACATTCATTAGAAAGGCGAGATTTAAAAAGACTTGCAGCTGTGTCTCCCGGTTGCACATTAAATATTATAAAAGATGGGAAGATAAGTGAAAAATATCGGGTACACTTGCCACCACGCATATATAATTTTGAAGACATCCTCTGTAATAATCCTTCTTGCATTTCTCATCCTTCACAATCTGAAGGTATTCCTGCTATGTTTCATAAAACAAAAGATGACCAATATGTTTGTAAATATTGTGGTCATGTCCATACTTTTGAAGAAATATGGAAATAAAATATGACACTTTGTTTTAAGTGATAAATGTATAGTAAAGAAAAAATTGTCATAAAGGAACTTTTGGAATTTCAAAAGTTCCTTAACTTTTTCTAGCAAAAATCTTTTACATAATTTTAATAACAAATATTTCTTTCATCTTGTCTCTTACATAATTTATGTTTTTATTGTACAATATATCTATATTTCAATATAGATATATTGTAAGGAGATAACTCTATGATAGAAATTAATGCAATGGGCTTAGAATGTCCTGAGCCTGTAATTAAAGCAAAACAAGCAATGAATGAAAATTCAAAAAAAGAAGATATTATTGTGCGTGTGGATAATGATGTTGCAGTTCAAAACTTAACTAGACTAGGTAGTCAGGTAGGAGCAAAGGTTGAAGCTAAAGAGATTTCTAAAAAAGAATACACTGTTTTATTTCGTTTCTCTGAAAATCAAGGTTGCAAGTTAATTGATGATTTTTCAAATTTAAGTTTTAATGAATATGTTGTAGCTTTGGGAAGTGATAAAGTGGGACAAGGTGAAGATGAGCTTGGTCTAAAACTTGCAGAGAGCTTTGTTTATGCTTTAACTGAACAAGATGTAAAACCAAAGATGATTGTCTGTTATAATTCTGGCGTTTTTCTTACAACAAAAAATGAAAAAACAATTTCAGATATGAAAAAATTAGAAGAAGCAGGTTGTGAAATTATTTCTTGTGGACTTTGTTTAGATTTTTATAAATTAAAAGATGAGTTAAAGGTGGGAAGCATAACTAATATGTATCGCATTGTGGAAATATTAAGAACCCATCACGTGGTGCGTCCTTAATATGAGTAGTGAAAGCGATTATTCTCTCATTTCTTTTGTTTCTTCTCATCATGCAATTAGGGCGGAAGGAGTTGCAACACCTTGCGTAAAAGGTGAAAAACCACGTTTAATTCCAACTCCACCTGAAGTTTCAGCAGGGTGTGGTTTAGTGCTAAAGCTTCCCATTTGTGCCGTTGAAGAGGTGATAAAAGCTTTTAGATGTGAAAGAATAGAATTTGAAAGTGTTTTTTTTGTTAAATGTGAAGGAAATACTAAAACCTATCAACAAAAAAGTTTATAAAAGATAATTATTGTTTAATTTATTCTATTAGTCGATAAAGATTATAGTATGACAAAGTTAATTTATTTAGATAACGCTGCCACAACACTTAAAAAGCCTCCAGTTGTGGCTCGTGCTGTGTATAATGCAATAGCTTCAGGCGAAATTGGCAATGCAGGGCGTTCTTCGTACAGTGCAGCTTATACTGCACTTCAAGAATTATATAATACAAGGCAAATAATTGCTAAGCTTTTTAATATTAAAAACCCATTAAATGTTGCCTTGTGCCAAAACGGCAGTGCAGCTATAAATATGGTGCTTCGGAGCCTTTTTTATTCGCCTAAAAATCTTCATATTATAACAACAGTTTTTGAGCACAATTCTGTTTTGCGCCCTTTGCATCAATTTAAAGAAGCAGGGGGTAATTTTTCTGTATGCACCCCAAGCCTTGCAACAGGACAATTTGATATTGAGCCATTAATTAAAAAAAATACAAAGGCTGTGGTTATTAATCATGCTTCTAACGTTGTAGGTGTAATTCAAGATTTAAAAGCAATACATGAGATTTGTGCAAAACATAAACTTATTATGATTGTAGATCTATGCCAAACAGCCGGTCTAGTTCCAATAGATGCTTCTAAATTTCCTAACTCTATTTTTTGTTTTACAGGTCATAAAGGGCTTTATGGTCCTCAAGGTACTGGGGGCATTGTTATTGTTGGTAGTTTCGATCTAAAACCTGTTTTTTCAGGCGGAAGTGGGCACGATTCCTTTAACACTAGCCACCCTTGTCTTATGCCCGACGTCTTTGAAGTTGGCACTGTTAATGTTCCTTCTTTTGTTGGATTAAATAAAGGAATTGAATATGTGCTTTCTAGTGGTATTGAAGACATTTATAATAAAGTTAACTCACTTCGCACTTATTTTGTAAAAGAAGTTTCTAAAATAAAAAACATTACGTTATATGGCACATCCTATAAAAGTTTGTATAGTGGTGTAGTTTCTTTAAATGTGGGGAACATTCCTTCAGGAGAGGTGAGTTTAAAGCTATTTGATAAATATGGCATAGCCACAAGGTCTGGAGCTCATTGTGCACCTCTTTTGCATAAATATTTTAATACTGAAGAGCAAGGAATGGTAAGATTTAGCTTTTCATCATTTAATACAAAAAAAGAACTAAAAATAGCTATTAAAGCATTAAAAGAAATTGCAGAAGAAAATTAAGAGCCTTAAAGCTTACTTTCTATTTATAGCTATTATACATTTATTTTGCTTGATATTCAAATTTAAATGGCTTAAATTCTACTCCTGTTTCTGTAAAAAACTTTGAAAAAAATTCATAATATTGAAGTCTTATTACTTGTATTGTAACAATTAAGCTTTCAAGCAATATAATAACAAGGTTTCCAAAAATGCTAACTAAAATGCCCATAGAAAGATAGCCACCAACTAGTTCAGTTAGCTTAAACACAATAAAACTCAAAACAGCATGAGATAAGGCAAAAGCTCCCACGCGTAAAAAGCTTACAGAATTAGAAATAAATGTTGAAAGCAATTCTAGCACTTCCACAAAACCTTGAATGATGCTAGCAAAGGCTCCATTTTCTAAAATAGGCTTTTCTTTTTTAATAAGCCTTATAATAGGGTGTTCAAAAAACACTAATAAAATTGTTATAGAAATAATAATAGCGTCAAACATATTAGCACTAATTTTTGCAAATGCAATACGGAGCACCATAAACACAACATACCAAAAAAACAAAAGCCCCACTAAACCACATTTTCCAAGAAGTGCCTTTTCTATGCGTTTAAGTTTAATAGAATTTATTATATTTATAATAATCCCCAAAGAATTTATAATGAAACCTATAAACATAGTAAAACCAAAAAAATATAAAAGCTTTATTATTGCTCCAGATTCTGGCATTAAATGCAATATATGATCTTTTCTCTCTCCAAAAAAAGATGTAACGGCTCTCGTAAAGGGGATTAAAAGCGTGCTATTAGTAAAAACTTCACCTGTTAATAAGCCCATAATCATACTAGAAATTCCCATAGCCATAAACACAAAACTAAACTTTTTCCAATCCTTTAAAAACTTAGTATTTGTAAATTGTAAAAAAATACCAACAAGGAAAATAACAAAGCCTTGCCCTGCATCTCCAAACATAATGCCAAAAAGCAAAGTAAAAAGTACTGCTACAATTGGAGTGGGGTCAACAGTGCCATAAAGAGGAATGCCATAGCTAAAGACCATTCTTTCAAAACTTCTAACAAACCTGTTATGTTTATAGTGTACTGGCACTTTCAAATTTCCATCTCTTACATCTGGCACTTCATTTGCTTCATAAAGCTGTAATGCAACTCTTCCTTCTGTAATCTTTTCTAAATCTTTTGCCATATCTGCAACGTCTCTAGCTGCCACCCAACCACGTAGTCTATACACCTCTTGTGCTTCATCAAGATTGCACCTAGCATATACTACCTGATAAGCCAATGACATCTTTTTTAAAAGAGCTATGATATTTTCTTTTTCAGCTTCAGCATATTTACAAACGTCTACTTTAAGCCTTTCAAGCGTCTCTTTTTTTTCTTTAATATTAGAAGTAAGTGCTTCCAAAATATCTTGAGGCATACCTTTAAAATTTTTAGGAATCTCCATAGCAACAAACGAAGCTTTTTTTAGCTCTGTGTCTAATGCAAAACGCCCCTTTTTAGAAGAGGCTGCCACAATCTTTGAACCATCTTCATTTATTGGAATAATTAAGGCACGATTTCCAACTGCAAACTTTAATGCATCTAAGGAGGCAGGGTGTATTCTACCAATTCTTATTGTTAAAAACGTAAGTGAATCTACTTCATTATATGGAAGATTAAGACGAGAAAAAGCTTGTGCTTCGTTATATGCTGCCTCTGAATTTTCTAATAGCATATTTATTTCAGCAATAGATTTTTGCATCTCCTCCACTTTGTGAATAATTTCATTAGAGTTTTTTGTGTCTTCTTTAGTTGGAAATGAAGCATCTTCTAGGGTAAGAGAATCTGTGTTTAATCCTAAATATGAAGCAGAGATTCTTAGATGATCAAATGTATCCTTATAAGGATTCGCTATTGCTCCTATCTCGCCTTCTTTTTTATACATTTGAAAATTGCCAGACTTACCCAAATATTCCATTGTTCTATTCACATCATCTTTTAGAATTACTAGTTCTAATAATTTCATTTTTCCATCTTTTTTCATTTTCTAGCATCTCCTAAGTTATTTAAGTAATAGGCAACTATTTGCATGTTAGGCTTCTTCCATTACCGCTTCAAAAGACATATTTTTTCCTACTTTTAGTTTTTCTAATGCTTGCCTTATAAAATATTCCTCACCTCGTTTTAATTTAAAAAAAGAAAACAAAAGAGAAAGTGGGTTATCTTGGTTATGAAAACTTTTTAAAGCTAGATTATATAAATAACGGTCAGAAACTGATTGTGCATATCTTGGGTCTAGCTTCCACGCTTCTCCTTCTTCTTTTTTATTTACCATCCATTCATATTTCCAACCTTGCCATGTTTCATATTCATTCACTTGCTTATCAAATATACAATACAAAGGCTCACAAAGCAGTTTTCGGCTTTTTTCATCCCAATTTCCAATTAAACACTTTTCAATTTTATCAGCTTTATATTCATAATATGTCTTTAATCTAAAAACCCAAACTATGTTTTTTAATAACAACTCTTTTATTAGCAACTTACTACATGCCTTGTAATCAGCATCATTAAGAGAGATTAGGGCTTGCCACATAGCTTTGCAATATGCATCATCTAGTTCCATCTCTTTTTCCACTTGTTTATCTAGCGGGATTTCAGAAGAAAAAAAAGAGAAGATTGAGCCTTTTGTAACATTATTAAGATTTGGCCAGAATGACCATTTAAGAGGCGAATATGAATAAATGTCTATTATAAAAGATGAATCTAAGTTTTTTTCTCTTAATTGTGAAATAGCAACTTTTAAATTAATAAGTTCATATTCCCATAAAAGAAGGTTTAGAAGATTATAAGATTTATCATACATGGAAAGAAGTTTAGTGTAATGCTTTATTGTTCTAATTGTAAGCTTTTCTTCTATTAGATCTGTTAAAGATGCTTCTGGAATTAAAGGTGGGTCTTCAGCAAAAAGCACACGATATAAGTCGCCTACAGTTTTAGCTCCCTTTATTTCTGGCAAACGTCCTGTAAGAAATGAGGCTGCCCACATGCCATGAGCTTTTGCAAAAACATATTCTTTTGTTGTTGGATCATGCATTTCATTCCTCAATATAAAATTTTAAGAAGGAAAGAAATAAGAATTAATTACACTATTAAAGACTTCGTAGTCCATTTTAAAAGAATGTAATTTTTTAACATATTCATCAAGCTCTTTTTTAGCTAATACATCTATGTCATTCTTTTGTTTTTCAAAATCGCTTTCTAATTCTTTTATTATTGCATCATGTGCAACATTATATTTATTCTCTACTTCTTTTTTTGCAATTGCTATTTTTTCATCAGACTGCACTTGTGCCTCAAATAGCATATTGCTAGCAGCACTTTCAATATCTAAAAGATTATTGAATATATCTTCATTCATGTCTTTTAAATCTCCAACATTGCCGCTTCATATTCGCCAATTATTCTATAAATTGCTTCAGGTGAAGTTTGATTTAAAAGAGTGTTTAAGAATTCAGGGTTTCCAAGCAACACATTAATGCCACTTAATATTTGCAAGTGCAAATCTGCATCTCCAACTGTAGAAAGTAGCATAAAGACAAAATACACTAATGGTTTATTACCCGAATCATAGTGTATTCCATTTTTTGATATTCCTATTATTCCCTTTGGCTCTTTAAGACCTACAATCCTAGCATGTGGCAAGGCTATTCCATCTTTTATAGCAGTGGAAAGCTTATTTTCTCTATTCCACAAAGCATTTAAAATAGTGCTTCTTTCTATAGAAGAATCATGCATTACATAAAGTTCCACCATTTCTTCAAAAAGCTCTTCTTTATCAGTACTTTCTAATGGAGTTTTTATTATATCAGGGTGAAAAATATTGGAAAGCAACATAGAAATGTCCCTATTCTTTTCCTTTTTCTCTGTTATTAGGATCGCTTTCTTCGCTAGACTCTTCGTTTTCCTTATTTTCAGAATTGCTAGAAGGTGCCTTTTCTTCTTTTTTGCTTTCTATATTGTTAGTTTTTGAATCTTTTAAGTCCTCTTCCTTTTGTTTTTGATCATACCAAGGAACTGCATTTTCTTCTTGTAGTCTTTGCCCTTCTTTTTTAATTGCATCTGAAGGTGATGAAGATGTTTTATTTAACACAGCTAAAAGAAAGCTTGTTGCAAAAAAGAATGTTACTAGTATATAGGTAGATTTTGTAAGAATGTTACCAGACCTTGAACCAAAAGCTGAATTACTTCCGCCTGCAAAAAGACCGCCAATGCTATCTCCTTCTTCATTTTGTAATAGTACTAAAAATACTATTAAAACACACGCAATGATAAATAATACTAATAATATAACATTCAAAGCAGCCATAAAAGCTTCTCCTTAAAAGACCTTAAAAAGATTATATATTTTTAACTAGAACTTTTAGATTACATTAAAATAAGATTTTAATCAATATATAAAAATCAATTTAAATCCAAATTAAAAAATAGCCTAAACATTCTTTTAGCTAAAAGGTGAGCTCCGTCTAGCTAACAGGAGGTCTCCCGCTAGCTAGACGGAGGACTCCCCCTAGCTAATCGGCAGACCTGAGTGCTACTAGAATTCGCTTATTGTTACTTAAATGATTGGCTCCTTTCTCTAGTTATTACACAGCATCATTTCTAGCTAAAACATGATTCCTTTTCTAGCTATAACAAAAGGCATAGTGTTACATACCTTAAGATGCGTTTATTGTAGTAATGGGATCCATGTTCTAGTAGTAAATGAGGTCCTATTCTAGCTAGACTTTCCTCAAACTCTAGCTAGTTTTTACTAAAACTCTAGCTAGAATTTGGGAGGGAAGTGCTTAAGT
>CAUUIE010000078.1:0-8872 GCA_963545065.1 uncultured Treponema sp. | reverse complement strand
TTAGCGAAAGACAAGAGGAAAAGAATGAAAGGAAATTAAAGGAGCAATAACTTACGTTATTAGAAAGCTTTTTTTAAAAGGAGCACAACCCCTTTTTTAGAAAGAAAGATTATATAAGATACCCCTTGAAGTGCCATGTTTTCTTAAGGGGGTACAGCCCCTTTTTTGCCGTAAAGTCGCCTTCTTTCTTGCGGAAAAAAGACTTCTTTTCTAACGGTAGGCGGGCCTTTTTTCTAGCTGTAAATGCCTCTCCATTTCTAGCAAAAAACGGGGCTAACAACGCAAATTATTTGGTGGGCTTTTTTAAGGGGCGGAGTCCCTTTTTTAGCCTATCCCCGCTCCTCATTCTAATGGAAGAAAAGTATTTTTTCTTGCGGGAATTTACTCACCATTGCCAGTTGGGTGCTAGGGGCGACTTTAGCGAAAGAGAAGAGGAAAAGAATGAAAGGAACTTAGGCGATCTTTTCTTTTTTAAGCATTTGCTGGCTATGCTCTTTTTAAGATGGATTGTGTTTAACTTTAAAAGCTACTTTTCAATAAAACTCTTTTAGATTTAGATTAAAAACTTATCTTAAAAATAGCTAATGGCTAGCCTTGCATAAACAAAAAATATGCTTATCTTAAAAACCCATAATGTGCGTGGTTTTTATATGGAAAGAAGATAAAAAAAAGCCCAATCATAAAGACTTATGGGCTTTTAATAAGAATGAAAATATGTGCCTATCTAGTAATTTCTTTAATGTAGCCTGTTCTAATGCAAAGATCAAACAATTCTTTTTCTATGTAATCTTCGCTTTCTTTTACGTATCCTCCTATATCTGTGCATATTTTGATAATATAACCACTGTCTTTTTTACTTACTATTGAGCAATACGATGTTTTTCCAGGTGTTCTTTGAATTAAATACATTTTAAATACTAAAGCCTCCACAAGTTCACTAAACTAAATTACTCCCACCTTGCTTTTATATTTTCGGTTTATGTAGTAAATCCCATTAATTATATTGGGACAATTTAACATTTAAGTTTTTTTTATATTTCTAGTTCTTGTTTTTCTTGCTTATCTAAGGCTATGTCTAATATAGTGAAAAAAAGAATTATAATCATAGGTCCTAAAATAATTCCATTAAATGAGAATAATTTAATTCCACCAAGCATAGAAAAGAAGATTAAAAAAGGATGCACTTTTATCCTGTTTTTTAAGAAAAATGGTCGCAATATATTATCAAGAGAGCTTATCCCAATAGCTGCTACAATTAAAAAAACTATTGCTTTTAAAGGACCTTCAGAAAAGAATAGTCCTATGCCAACAGGCCCCCACACAAAACCGCAACCAATAAGTGGCAAGAAAGAGCTAAAAAATGTAAGAATTGCAAGCAATAATGCTCCTTCAATCCCAAATATTAAAAAGATAAACAAAGCTATTAGGCTTTGATAGAATGAGACTAAAAACAAACCTTTAAATAGATTGTTTGTTACCTCTTTAATTTTTGTAACAATTGTTGTGCTAGCTTTAGTGTCTATAGGAATTGCCTTTTTTAAAACATTGAGTAAATATTCCCCATCAACATAGAAAAAATATAGGCTAAAAGCTAAAAATATTAAAGAAACAAAAAAGCTTCCTATGTTTTTCATAAAATTAGTGGTGTAGCTAAAGATTTTATCAGAATATGCTCCAATAATATTTAATAATTCTTTTTGTAAATCAAAGTTAGAAAGGTCTACAGTTCCCATAGAAATGCTTTTAATAATTTTTACAAAATCTGGAATGCCATTTTCAACATTTTTATCTAACAAGGAACTCAATGTTTTGCCTATTTCTAATAAAAGCCTTTTACCTTGCCCAAAAACTTTTATTACAACAAAAGATAAAACAGCCATTATAATTAGCACTGTAAAAATGGAAAATGATGCTGCAATAATGCTTTTTTTAATTTTATAACCTCTTTTTTCCACCTTTAATAAAAGAACTAAGCTGTTATATATTGGGCTTGTTAAAATGTAGATAAAAATAGCCCACAATATTACACTAGCATATGGCAAAAATATTAACGAAACCATAATTATCATAATTAAAGCCAATGCTAGAATAGCAAAATTTGGAATGACCTTTTTGTTTTCCATAAAATATGCCCGAATAAAAAAATTATAAAGAGTTTTCAATCTCTTTAAGATGTCTATACGTTTTCACCCTTACTTCGCTCATAGCTTCATCATCACAAACAATAATTGCATTTTTGTGTAGTTGTAAGGCAGTAATTGTCCATAAATGGCTTACGTTTCCTTCAATCGCGTGTTTTATAGCTCTAGCTTTTCCTTCCCCTGTTGCCATAATTATAATTTCTTCAGAATCTAAAATAGTGCCTACGCCAACAGTTAACGCTTGCTTTGGAACTTTGCTATAGTCTCCTTCAAAAAAACGTGAATTAGAGATTATTGTTTCTTGTGCAAGGTTTTTAACTCTAGTGCGGGATGATAAGGATGAAAATGGCTCGTTAAATGCTATGTGACCGTCTGTTCCAACACCACCAAAAAAAAGATTAATTTTTTTATATTTTGCTATATCTTTTTCATACTCTAAACATTCTTTTTCTAAATCTTTTGCTAAACCGTTAAGTATGTGAATGTTTGCTTTATCAATATCAATGTGATTAAAAAAATTATTCATCATAAAATAGTGATAGCTTTGTGGGCTATCTTTAGAAAGACCTACATATTCATCCATATTAAATGTAACAACGTTTTTAAAGCTTAATATGTTTTGTTTTGTTTTTTCAATCAATATTTTGTAAACTCCAAGTGGAGTAGACCCTGTTGGAAGCCCTAGTATGAACGGATTTTCTTTTGAAGCTTTCGCTTTTAATATTTTGTTTGTTATGTGTTCGGCAACATATTCAGAACATTCATTATAATCTTTTTTTATTATTACTTTCATCATATCTCCTTAAAACTTAAAGTTAAGTCAGCAATAAAATTAAAAAGACACATCTATGTAATTAGCCACATCTTCATCTTTTGCATAAACATTTTTGACATATTTAGCTTTAGGAAATGAAACGATCTCTTCTTTTATGAACTCCATTTTTTCTTCTATTATCATGCGGTTTTTTTTGTTTTGTCTTAATACAGATTCTTGCAATCTGCCTAAATCGTTTTTAAGTTGTAATATTCCTTTATCATTTTCTTTAGCATTTGTAATTGTGTACATTTTTTCTATAGGCTCTATTACTTTTTGAATGTTTAAAATGTTTTCAATTATGCCATTTTCCACTTCCGTGTGCTGTAACATAGCTTCTATGTTGTTTTGTGTAATGCTTAATTCTTGTTTTTCTAAAACAAATAAGTATTCACTAAACTTATCTCTTTGATCTTTTAGTAAAGATTTAAAGCGTTTTAAGACTGCAATACGTTCTTCCAATTCAGCATGAGTTAGCTTTTTCTTTTCCATTTATTTCACTTCCTAAAAGGCATTTTTATTATGCTTTTTTCCCGTTTTCGTTATCTGCATTTACCGCTTCTTGCCATGCAAGACGTAAATCTTTCATCATATTAAGTATTTCTTTAAGTAGAGAAATATCTTTTTTAATGTTTGATTGTAATAATTGTTGATAAAAATATGAGTAAATTGCCATTAAATTATTTGCAATTTGCCCACCTTTTTCTGTGTTTAAAGATGCCATGAGCTCTGTAACAATTTCTTGTGCTTTTATTATGTTTGTGTTAATTTTTTCTATAGATTCAGGTGGCATTTTTTCAACATCTAGTAGTTTAATTGCTGCCTCAATTCGCTTTATGCCTTCGTCATAAAGCATTAGTATTAATGTCCCTTGGCTTGCAGTTTTAACAGATGTTTCTTTATATGCAGTAAGCATTTTTGCATTATAATTCATCATCCCCTCCCTCTAATAAAAGATTAAAAATTTTTCACCTTTTGTTTTATTGAATTTAGTTTTTTTTGATTTTTAAAAATATCTTTTAAGTTTTATAGGCATTTATCGGTTTTAGATTTTGTTTTCTTTAGATTTTAAGTAATATATTGAATAATGGTTTTTTGTATAATTTTAGTCTCTCTAATTTTTTTGCTTTAAAGCTTAAAAAGCTATTAATATGAAAGAATTTTTTTAGTAAAACTTTTATAAGTTGTCTTTATTAAGATGCCTTTTATGCACCTTTTGGCTATGAAAGAAACATTAACCAAAAGATGCATAAGAGATTTTTAATATTAAATGGCTTTAACACTTAAAGCTATTTCGTTTTTTGTAATATCAAAAATAGTTTTTAATGCAGCAATAGGGGCTACTAGACTAATTAGAAAAAACGTGCCTAGTGCACAAAGAGCTGTCCATAAAATGGATGGGGAAAGATAAGGCATTTTTAGCGACGCAATTATTGCCTTATCAAACAAAATAATTAAGAAAAGAGCTAATAATGTGCCTAAAAAAGAGGCTATAAAACTAATTATAAATGTTTCCATTGCAGCAAGAAAAGAAAGAGTGCCTTTTGTAGCCCCTATTACCCTCATCATAGCAAATTCATTTCGTCTTTCATTAAATATGGAAGAAAAGGAAACAAACAAAACAACAAAGGAAAGAATATAGAGGAATATGATTAAAATTTTTATGTAAAGAGTTAAATTTTCTATGCCATTTGAAACATTATTCATCATTTTTTTAGCAATTAGAGGATATATTTGCTCACCTTTGAATTCTTGTTTTATACTCTCTGATATTTTTTTTGCATCATATTTTGTGTTAATCTTTACCATTACACTAGAAATTAGATTTTTGTCTTGTGCTACAGGATGTTTTATTAATTTTTCATATTCTTTAGCAAGACGTTGTGCGTTTTCCATGCTCATAAAAACAGAATTATCAAAGCCCATTCCTGTTTTACTAAGCCTTCCTGCAATTATGAAAGGCTGACCAAAAAACTTTAATTCACCTTTCACATTTCCCACAATATTACTACCAACTACAATTTCATTATTAGTGAGAGGAAGTTTTATATGTTTTGATAGCCAAGGCTTTACATTAAAATCGCTTTCAAAATCTATTCCTATTATTTGTAGAGGAAAAGAACAACAGCTAGCAGAAAGAGTTGCAATGAATAGTTGTGGAGAAGTTGCTACCACCCCATCTATTTTTTTTATTCTTTCAACAGCCCCTATATCAAAATAAAAAGTATTTGGTTCCCCTCTTAGTAATGCACCTTCAATTTTGCCATCGTAACCTTGTGGAACTACAATAATGTCTGCTCCTAAACGATCTGAAAGAGACGAAAGCCCATCATTTAAACTTTTCATTAAAAATGTACCTGAAAAAAGTACAAAAGCTAACACAAAGATTAAAAGACCTAAAAAGAAAGTTCTTACAGGTTGCCTTTTTATGTTTGTTTTTGCAATGTTAAATAAACTTAAATTTGTTACTGTCATATGCCCTCTTAATAGCTCACGGCTACCTTATTAATATCATGTTCTGCATGAAGAAGATTTTTCTTTTGAAATTTGTGCTTCTTCTACAATTTGCAACACAGCATCTTTAAAAAGACCAAAACTAACAGTTGCACCCGAAAGAGCATCTAGTTTGTTTATGTCTTGCGATTCTATTAACATCTGCCCATATTTTCCTGCTTGGGTCATTGCATTTTGTGCAATTTTGTATAGTCCCATGTTTTTAATTACGCCACCTACTTTCCCATATTCTGCATCTTTTAACTTGCCATTTTCTTCGTATGAAGAGAAAACACAAGATGTAATTTTGCCGTTTTTTACCACAATTTCTACTTTAGCACTACCGCCCCAATCATCTTTTATGCTTGCAACAGCAGAATATTTACCATCTTTATAACAAGGTGCCTCTTCACTTACATCATCTTCTTTTGTGCAAGAAAAACTTATAAGAATAAAAAAGAAAAAAAGATATGTTTTTAGATATTTCATCTTAAATATAGCTCCTTAAAGATATATAAAGTTAGTTTTTTCTTAAAACTATTTAATTTTTATTTCAATTTCCGTTGGCAAAGTATATAATAAAAAACTTAAGGTATGCAACTATCAAATTTCGCCTTTAAGGCTACAAGCTTTGGAAAGAAAACAATTAGATTTGTTTCCAATAAAAGATTCCTATGTTGCCTTCTTAAAAAGAGATCGAAATGCAATTAAACGAAAAGCCTGAAACAATAAATAGATTATGCGGGCGTTTATATGAAATGGGTTTAGAAGAAATGTTTGAAAAATGTTCAACTCCCAAAGAAACAAATAGACAAATAGGACCGTTATTTAAACGCTGGGTAGCTTCAAAAGCACTGGGCATCTTACCTATTGGTTTAAATGAATTTATGAAAACCAAAGATGATGCTATTGTTAAATGCTAGTAATGCAAAAAATGCAATTATGGGCAAAAGAATATTTAGGTTACGAAAGAAATAAAGGACTTGATTTTCTTATCACGCTTTAATGGTAAATATGTAATTGGCGAAGCTAAATTTTTAACCGATTTTGGAGGGCACCAAAACGCACAATTTGCAGATAGCATTTCTACACTCACTACTCCAAATGTAAACGCAACAATAATAGCAATACTTGATGGTGTTTTATATATAAAAGGAAATAATAAAATGTATCATAACATAACAGAAAAATATTATAATGAAAATATTTTAAGCTCCGTATTTAAGAGATTTTTTATATTCAATGTGATGTGATAAGATATGCAATTGTTTTATGAAGGTAAAAAAAATAGATGCGACATTCTTAATATGCCTTATGCTTATTCATTTTCAAAACACTGGGATAGCACTTGTGATTTGCTAATTGAAGGAGAAAACTTTTCATCTATGCAAGTTTTGTTGCATGAATATTCATTAAGAGGAAAGATTGACTTAATTTATATAGATCCACCCTTTGCAACAAATAATGTTTTTACAATGGGGAAAAAACGAATTAGTACAATAAGTGCAAGTAGAAGTGATAAAGTTGCATACCAAGACACGCTTAAAGGAGAGGCGTTTATTGAGTTTTTACGCGAACGCCTTATTCTTGCATACGAGCTCCTTTCTGAAAAAGGCTCTTTATATTTGCATATTGATTATAAAATTGGGCATTATGTTAAAATTATTTTAGATGAAATCTTTGGTAGTGAAAACTTTAGAAACGATATTACACGCATAAAGTGCAACCCTAAAAACTTTACAAGAAAGGCTTATGGCAATATTAAAGATTTAATCTTGTTTTACACAAAATCTAAGCACAATATTTGGAACGAACCTTATGAGCCTTTTTCAGAAAAGGATATGAAAAAATTATATAAAAAAGTGAATAGCAATGGACGTCTTTATACAACAATTCCTCTTCATGCACCAGGAGAGACAAAAGCTGGTGCAACAGGTGATGAATTTAATGGAATAAAACCACCTATAGGTAGACATTGGCGTTCTTCCCCTAAAGAGCTTGAAGAATTAAACAAACAAGGGTTGATTGAGTGGTCTAGCAATGGGGTGCCACGCAAAATTATTTATGCAGATGAACAAAAAGGAAAGAAAAGGCAAGATATTTTAGATTTTAAGGATTATCAATACCCTTGCTACCCTACAGAAAAAAATATTATGTTGCTAAAATTATTAATTGAAGCATCTTCCAACCAAGATAGTATTGTATTAGATTTTTTTTGCGGTTCTGGCACCACCTTAATAGCTAGTAGTGAATTGGGCAGAAAATGGATTGGAATTGATAGCTCAAGTGAAGCAATCAACATTGTAAGAACAAGGTTATCTAGTTTTTCAAATGAACTTTTTTCAAAAGCTAATTATTGTTATGTTTCATTAAAAAAGTTATTAGCTTGTGAAAATGGCATGCAAAAAAAAATGTTATAAAAAATAATTTTATTTTCTTGATGTTATAACTTATTAATGAATTTTTTGTTAATATATGTGGCATCATAAAGATAAACTTGTAATTTTCTTAAACTTAAGTTTGGATGCCTTACAATTTACATCCCAGATGATATTAAAAGGAGGTATGTTATGAAACAGAGACTGTTAATTTTTTTAATGATAATTTTAGTTTTTCTTTTTTCTTGCAATAGGTCACAACCTTCAAACCATTTGGACGTAAAGAGTCATAATGAAATGTTAGAAAAATGGAAAGCTTTAAATATAAAAAACTATTCTTTTAAGTATTACTTTACTACTAATATTTCTGCCTATGGTCCTAGAAATATTCAAGGTTATGTGAAGGTAAAAAATGGTGTGGGAGAAGTTTCATTCAAGAAAGATAGACCGGGGAAAGCTACTAAAGGCTCATATTACTATATTACAAGCATAGAAGATGCTTTTAATAATGTGCTAAATAATTATTTAATGTACAAAGAAAAGCTTGATAAAAAAGAGATAAGTTACCTTTGGTATACTGAAAGTAAGTATAGAAAAAGGTATGATGAAAAATATTTTTTCCCTAAATATATATTTTACACTTATCGCCCAAAGGGCTATAAACATGTTAAGGGGTTGGTAGGTGGTCCTCAATATGGAGATTCTTTTGAAATAGAGGACTTTAAGGTGTTAAAAGAAAATGATTAATCAGCTTTTATGTAGCAATTTCTCTTAATGCACCAATGATATCTTCTGTGATATTTTTAAATGTTCTAAAACCTATTTAATAACTAGTAAAGAGGTGGATATAGTGTAGTCGCTTTTAAGTATAAAAACAATATTTCAGTTTTAATTCATACGTCTTTATCCCTTGACTTTATTTTGAAAGTTTTAATATAATTTGCTACCGAGCGATGGCTTTGTATCATTTTAATATTGTTTTTAAGTCTTCTCTTGCCAACTTAGCTCACCTGGCAGAGCAGCACCCTCGTAACGTGCAGGTACTC
>CAUUIE010000077.1:0-8969 GCA_963545065.1 uncultured Treponema sp. | reverse complement strand
AAGGAGTTAAAAAAGGTTCTTATGATGCTAAAATTGAGACTGCCCGTCTTATGAAAAAGGAAAGTTTTGACACTCAAATGATTGTAAAAATGACAGGTCTTTCTAAAGAGACAATAGAAAAGCTATAAGTTTTTGTTTGCATAAGTAGCCCTCTCCTATTAGTTAGCATAAATTAAGAAATGACTTTAGCTTTGTAGAATTTATTTCCCAGTTTCTTACATTCCAAGAAGAATAATTATTAAACATTTCTAGAGTTTATTTTTAGTTATGCAAAAAAGTGAGGTCTAGCGGAATGTTTATAAACGTTTTTTTGTGTTATCTTCCTTGAGTTACACCTTCCATATAGTCTTTTATTTGTTGCATTTCTTCGCTTTTATTAAACTCTTTTAATGTGCGTGAATATGAGCTTAATTTTTTTATTGTGTTTAAAATAGCATAAAGGTCATTAATAAAAGCATCATTTTGATAAAAGCTATCTTTTTTATGCAAGGTGCAACGTTGCTCAAAAAGTTCTAATAGCATGTTGTCAATGCTTTCGCTACTGTAATCGTTAATAGAAGCATACACAAAGTTTGGAACAATACAGTAATTTTTTAGAAGATAAAAATCTCCTTCAAACTTTCCTTTAGCTTCTTCAGTGGTTACAAGAGAGGTGTTTTTTGCATTGGTTAAAAGAATGATAATAAGATTTTCACGCCTGTCTATAATTGTTAGAGAGCCTGTCCAACCTGTGTGTCCTATTGCTTCTCTATCTGCAAATCTTGAAAATGCCCATGAGTAATAATAGTTGGCTCCTTGTTTTCTCCACCCTAAAGCTTGAGTTTGGTATAGCCCTTGTGTGCCTGCAAAAAGGTCTATAACCTCTTCATCAAATATTTTTGTATTTCCATAGCCCCCACCATTTAAAATTACTTGAGCTAATACACCTAGGCTTTCTGCATTAGAAAAAAGTCCTGCATGACCACTTACTTGATTCATAGGGAAATAAGCGTTGCCATCGTGCACAATTCCTTGTAAAAGTCCTCTTTCTTTTTTACTATAGCTTTCGTTTTTAATGCTTCTTATTGCACTATTAATTTCTGTTGCTGCACAGTCAGTTTTCTTAAAACCATTTTGAAGAGGTTTATAAGTTATATACTTTAAGGATAATGGTTGATAAATTTCTTTTTTAACGTATTCATCTAAAGGCATTTTTGTAATCTTTTCCACAATAAAACATAATAGAATATAGTCTACGTCAGAATATGCCCAATCTGTGCGGGGCTCATAAGAAAGTGGAATGTTCATTAAGATTTCTAATGTTACTTCTTTATTAGTTACGTTTTCATCTTTTTCTTTCATCCTTTTATTGCTAATAAAGGGGTAGCCTGCGGGAAAACCTGCTTGGTGAAGTAACAAGTCTTTTATTGTTATGTCATTTTTACCTTTTATTTTTGCTTTTTTTTCATCTTTAAATGATGGGAAAAAACTTGTTACTTTATCATCAAGAGATAGTTTTTTTTCATAAACTAGTTTTTGTATTGCAAAAGTTAAAGAATAAATTTTTGTATTGCTTGCTATGTCGTATAGTGTGGTTGTTTTGCTTTTTGTGCGTTTTCTTATAGGCAAAAGTTTACCAGATTTATCTGTAGTGCTTAAATAGCCATATGAGGCATTTTTTATTATTTTACCATCTTTTGCAATGAATAATTGACAGCCTGGAAAGCCTTGTTTTATTTCTTCTTCTATAAATGTTTCTAATATTTTTAGTCCTTGTTTGTTTGAATCTGAAGAAGAACCTTTAATAAGCGTGGGATATGGAATTTTTATTTTTATATAACTTTTTTCTGGATCATCCCCAATATATTTTATTCGGCTTAAAGACAAGATATTTCTTCCATTTTTTAAATCTTGAGAGACATCGATTTTAGCTTCTCCCATTTTGCATATTTTTAGTGTTTCTATTTTGTTCCCATTAAGATAAAGTTTAAAACTTTCTATGTTAAAAGCTTTTATGTAGATAACACCTTGACCGTTAAATCCAACAAAATTTATAAAATTGCGTGGAAGGACTGATTCAGGCATATTTTCTACTTCCATTGTGTAAATAGTGTCTACTTGCAAACCTTGAGTTTTGTCATTTTCATTAAAAAATGGTGAATTGTTTTTATGAATTATAGGAAGAGCTTGGCATATAAAATTATAAAAAAAGAGAGGTATAAGCGTCAAAAGAAGTTTTTTATTTATTTTGTTATATAACATAAGGAATAAAGGCTCCTACTTAAAATTATAATCTTTTTTTTGTTATACTTTTTTAGTTATGTGTTTTTCTCAGTTACAGAAAAGAATTGCTAATTGGCAAGAATTAAGCTTATTTTTTAATGAAATAAAAAGAGAAAATTACCCTTATAGAATAATCGGCATTAATAATGGATTTAAAGGTTTTTTCTTAAATGAATTTTTAAAAAGGTTTGAAACTAATCTTTTGTTTGTTGTTCCTACAGAAAAAGAAATTGAAGGTGTTTTATCAGATGTTTCAATGTTGGCTGTTAATGCTTATATTTTGCCTTCTTGGGGCACTCTTTTTTATAAACCTATTTCTAGTAATTCTATCATTTTTGCTTCTCGTACTAATATGCTTTGTAAGGTATCAAGTTTAGCAGAAAGTGCGAGAATTGATAAGAAAACTGTTTTTATTACTACACAACGCTCTATTATGTGCCCTGTTCCACCTCCCTTTTATATTAAAAACTTGAAACAAAGAATTGAAAAAGGGAAAGAATATGATATAGAAAAGATAGCGGAAAAGCTTGTTAGTTGGGGATATACCCGTGTTTCTCGTGTTAGTGTTAGAGGGGAATTTTCTCTTAGAGGTGAAGTTTTAGATTTTTCTCCAATAGCTAATAAAAGTGATGAAAACACAGCTTATCGCTTGGTTTTTGATTTTGAAAAAGTAGAAAAAATAAGGCTCTTTGACTTAACGTCTCAAGCTTCTTTAGAAGAATTAGATGCTGTGGAAATATATGCAGGCAAAGAGATTATTTGGGATGATGAAAGAATAAATGTATTGCAAGAAAATTTATCAAAATATAGTGAGTTTACTAATGCTTCAAATGCAATAATAGATGCATTGAAAACTAAAAAAACTTTTGAAGGTGAGGAAATGTTTTTCCCTCTTAGTTTTGAAAAACCTCTAAGTCTTCTTTCATATTTAACTGAAAATAAAACTTTTACTGTGTTTTATCTTGATTATGAAAGACAAAAAAATGCAGCTTCTATAATTGAGCGAGAATATATGGGGCTATATAAAAATGCTAAAATTGAAACAGAACAATTAGGTTCTTATAATAGTTTGATAAAAGAATATCCTATTCCTAGTAGAATTTTATTAAACTTCGAGAAGACTGTAGAAAGCTATGAAAAAAGTTTTTTTCTTAAATCATTAAATGATAGCCTTTCATCTTTTGATGATGAAAAAAATGAAGATTCAATAAAAGAGGTGGAAAGTGAGAAATTGAATGTTGAATCTTTTAATGCACAAGATAACTCTTATTTTAAGCTTAATGTGAGTTCTGAAAGAAACTTTTTTGGAAATATTATATATTTTAAGGAAGAAATGGCAGCTCTTATAAAAGAAGGTTGGCATATTTATATTTTTGCAGAGTCTGAAACTCAGAGTTTACGAATAAGGGAAATATTAAAAGGATTTTCTTTAACAGTGCTTCCTTTAACACTTTCTTCAGGTTTTTCTGTTCCTAGCCTTAAGCTTTTAGTAATTCATGAAAAAGAAATATTTGGAAGACGAAGACGAATCCCAAAAGCAACAAAAAATGTAAAAAGTGAAGTAATTGATAGTTTTGTTGAACTTAACCCTGGTGATTATGTTGTGCATGTTAATTATGGAATAGGTATTTTTAAAGGAATTGAAAGAGTAAAAATATTGGATACTGAAAGGGATTATATTAATCTTCAATATGCAAATGATGAAAATACTTTTATTCCAATAGAACAAGCAGATTTAGTTCAACGTTATATAGGTAATGAGGGCTCTGCTCCTAGTTTAGATGTTTTAGGTTCTAAATCTTGGGAAAATAGAAAAAATAAGGTTAAAAAATGCGTAGAAGATATAGCAGCTAAGCTTATAGATTTATATTCTAAAAGAAAGATTGGTAAAGGTTTTGCTTTTAATAATGATGATGAGTGGCAATTTGCTTTTGAAGCTGCTTTTCCATATGAAGAGACAGCGGATCAACTCACTTGTGTTGAAGAAGTTAAAAAAGATATGCAAAAAGCAGAACCTATGGATCGTCTTATATGTGGTGATGTAGGGTTTGGCAAAACTGAAGTTGCAATGAGAGCGGCTTTTAAAGCTGTTATGTCTGGAAAACAAGTAGTATTTTTAGCTCCTACAACTATTTTAGTGGAACAGCATTTTTCTACTTTACAAAAAAGATTTGCAAAGTTTCCTGTGCGTATTGCAAAGATGTCTCGCTTTGTAGGAAGAAAAGAACAAAAAAAAGTTATTGAAATGTTAAAAGAAGGGAATGTAGATATTGTTGTAGGCACTCATCGTGTGATTCAAAAAGATGTTCTTTTTAAGGATTTGGGTCTTATTATAATAGATGAGGAGCAACGTTTTGGCGTGAAAGATAAGGAAAGGCTTAAAAGTTTAAAAACGAATGTGGACTGTCTTGCTCTTTCTGCAACCCCAATTCCTCGTACTTTACATATGTCTCTTTTAAAAATTAGGGATATGAGTGTTATTACTACTCCTCCACAAAATAGGAAACCTGTGGAAACAGTTGTTGAAGAATTTAATGAAGAGCTTGTTTGTAAAATTATTAGGCGTGAAACAGAGCGAGGAGGACAGGTTTTTTATTTGCATAATAAGATTGAAACTCTTGATGAGATACAATATAAACTGCAACAAATGCTCCCTGAGCTTCTTATTGAAGTAGCTCATGGAAAAATGGGGGCTGAAGAGATAGAAGATATTTTTAAACGTTTTTCTCTTGGCGGTTTTCAAGTTTTAATTTCTACTACAATTATTGAAAATGGAATTGATATTCCAAATGCAAATACCATAATAATTGATAGGGCAGATATGTATGGTGTTTCTCAGCTTTATCAACTTAGAGGACGTGTAGGTCGTTCTGATAAAAAAGCTTTTGCTGCTCTTTTATATCCCGGTCAAAAAGCATTGTCTGAAGTGGCAATGAAAAGACTACAGGCAATTTCTGATTTTACAGAGCTTGGGGCAGGCTTTAAGATTGCGATGAAAGATATGGAGATAAGAGGGGCAGGAAATTTATTAGGAAAAGAGCAATCAGGGTATATATATTCTGTAGGTTTCGACCTTTATTTGCGTCTTTTAAGCGAAGCTATAGAAAAATTAAAAAATGCAAATTATGTTGAAGCAATAGATGTTACTATAGAACTTGAATATTCAGGTTTTATTCCAGATAGTTATATTAAACTTCCTGAAACAAAAATGGAGATTTATAAAAAAATTGCTTCTGTTAAAACCAAACGAGATTTAGATTCAGTAGTTTATGAAATTCATGATCGTTTTGGTCCTCCTCCTGAAGAAGTTGAGAGTTTGTTATCTCTTTGTGAAGTGAAGATAATTTGTAATAAACTTTTTATTAAAAGCTTAAAAGAAAGAGGGGCAAAAGTAAAAATTGAATTTAACCGTGTTTCTGAGATTTCTATTGATAAGTTATTGGCACTCATTAAACACTTTCATGGTAGGGCAAAGCTTGATCCAAAAGTTCCTAATGTTTTGATGCTGGAAGTGGGTAATATAGGGCTAAAAGAAAAGTCAGAGTTTATATATGAAGTTTTAAGTAAGTTATTATAACTTGTGGTTTTTTATTTAGAATTTTATATAACAAAATGAAAGTAAATGGTAAACTTTTTTTCTTGTTTTATGGAAGTTTTTATCAAAGATTCCGAAAAGTTAGTAACTAAAGATGTTTTAAACTGGCTTAATAAAAAACTCTAAATATAGTATCTCGCTATAAATAAATTCTACAAGTCATTCATGCTTGATTATATACACAGATTTATTTTATGCTTATGTAAAAATATAATAACTACTCATAAAGCTAAAATTATAAATTACATTATGAGTAGTATTTAAGGAGGAATTTTCTTATGGAAAAGGAATGGTTAAATAAAAAAGAAGATTTTTTCGTAAAGGATGTTAGAGGGCTAAAAGGTAATTTTTTACCTTCTATTTTAAAGCTTGCTATGGAGAAAAATAAAGGAGATGGATTTTGTATAGTGCAGAGTTTTGAACCAATTCCTCTATATTCTACTCTTTCGGCGTTAGGGTATGAATATCATACAGAGAATATAGCTAAAGACGAATGGAGAGTCTATTTTTACAGGAAGGAGATGGTAGAGACCGCTACTGATGGTATGGATATGCCTTTAAAACCTATTGCAATGCTTAATTTTAGCAAAATAGATTCTCGTCTTGCAAATATAATAGTGAATTTTTGGCAACTTATTTGGCAAGATGAAACTTCCGCTTTGGATATGAAAACGCGTCTTTTGTTGTCCTTGGCAAATGGAGTTGGTGCTAGAAGAATGAGGCAGGCAACAAGAGAATTTATAAAAGCATATTCTATTGGAGTTTCTATTAAAGAATTTGATGAATTGTTTTCTATGTTTGTTTGGAATCAGGGCGTGGGTTATTTTGCTTCAGAAATTGGACCTTCTACTCTTTTTGCTGCTTATAGCTATGTAAAAACAGAAGAAGAAAAAGGGACGGAAAAAGGTCAAATTGTAAAAGTTCTTATGGAAAGGTTTGGTGAAAAAAATCCAGAAGTTGGAGCTATATATAAAGACAAGTAGTTACATGCTACTAAGTTTTTTTTAATAATGCAAAAGTGCATGTTTTTATAAGAAAATACAAAATGTGCTTATAAATTTAAGATTTATGCTAATAAAGCATTCTCCTTAAATGTAGTTTTATTGACATATTGGAGATGTTGCTATATTATTAATTGTTTTTTACCTCTACAATTTAGTCTTATTAAAGAGGAGATAATTTTATGAGAAAAATTTTAAGTGTTTTACTACTTTCTGCGGTGCCTATTTTAGCATTTTCTGAAGTGGTGTTTATTCCACAATTAGGTTTTGATGCACACAAAGGAATTAAAATGCAGAAGATTGACGATATGATGCCAGAATTACTTGGGAAATGGGCAGGTGTTAAAATTGAGCCCGAATATTATCCAAATTCAAGACCTTTAACAACTATGTTTACAATTGGTCTTGATATGCATTTTATTTCAAAGAAAACTGGTTTTACGTTTTTTTGGAATCACGCGTTTTCTTATGCATCTCGTTTTAGAGCTCAAGAAAAGTTTTTTTATAATCCTGGTTCTTCTAATGAATTTACAAAAGTTCCTACAGGTAATATAGAACATTATAAATTTTTAGTTTTATCTTCTGAAATGCTTTTGGGTGGAACTTTTAGGCGTGAGAGGGCTTTTAATATTCATTTTGGTATTGGTTTTAAAACTTCTATTACTCCGGCAACAGTGAAACAATTAATTGATTTATTTAAAGAGCATAAATTCCCAGACAAAATGGCAACTTTAATTATGCCTTCATTTGGTGGTAGCATTGGCGTTTCTTATTATTTTAACAATTTTATTGGTCTTTCTTTAACTTTTAGCGACTTTTTAGGTTTTGGTGCATTTGTTGCAGGTAATACTCAAAAAGATTTGTTGAATAAAGGTAAATTGACAGGTGCTAATGGTTTTATCTCTATGGGCTTAAACAATAATTTTTCACTAAAGTTAGGTGTAAATTTACGTGTTAATGGGGTTAAAGGAGAAGGCTTTTAATAGAATATTTAATGTATGTTTGTTAGGATTTTTTTAAACACGCTAAATTATAAAAATTTATTTTTTATTTGTAACTATTATTTAGAAAAGAGTTTTATGTTATAGAATCGCTTAGGGTGGTCCTAAAGGTTTTTTCATAATAATCTCCTTTTTAGTTTTCCGTCGGGTTTGAAAAAATAATTAATACTGGGGGTTTAATTATTTTATTGAGTACGTCTTTGTTTTAACCCGACGGTTTTTTTTATGACGATAATTGAGTGGAAAAACTTCTCTAAGGCAAGAGATGGTTTTAAGAAATGGTGCATTGATTCTCTAAACAGTTTTGGAGATGTTTATTATGAACCTTTTAGTAAGACTTCAGTATTGCCATCTAATTTAAAAAAATCAATAAAAGCATCTATTAAAGACGAGATTTCATACATAATAGAAACACCGCTAGTTTATAATCATAGTTTGGATTTTATAACACAAAATAATGATATAAAATTAATTTTAGTTGGAGATAATCCAGGTAAAGAAGAGCAAAAAAAAGATATACAACGTTATCTTGTTGGGCAGGCAGGGCGAATTGCAGAAGGTTTTTTTAAGCGACATGATGAATTAGGTATTGATTTTAGAAAGAATGTGATTATTTTGAATAAAACAATCCTGCACACTCCAAAAACATTGTTTCTGAAGACGCTTATAAAAAGTAATAAAAAAATAGAAAATTTTTTTTTAATAGATCAAGTATTTCAAGCTAAATATGCATTATGTTTGCAAAATATTTTTATGTGTCCTCTTTGGATTGTCGGTTATAGTCAATTAAAAGAAAGTGGCATATTTAAAAATTATTCTTCTACTATAATAGGAAAAAAAGAGGATGCCATTAAATATGGTATTTTTTTGTATCAGCATTTTTCAATGAATTGTTTCATAAAAGATATAAATTCTTCTTATGATGATAGTTTATCTATGAAAGAAAATCTTGAAAAACTTGGCATTAACAATAGGAAGAAAATATTAGGATTTTAGGTGATGTTTTTAAACAACAGAGTTATTGTTGCAGGTTAAATAAATTTTTTAACAAAAAATAAAAAAAGTTTAAAAAGGTGTTGACAAAGAGTGAGGGGATTTGATATATTCATC
>CAUUIE010000076.1:0-9353 GCA_963545065.1 uncultured Treponema sp. | reverse complement strand
CCATTGAAGTTAATCCTTTAACAAACCAACCTTTAATTCTTTTTAGTGCAATAGGTCTATTATTGCTATCTATAATGCCTTTTTTATGTGATTCCATAAACATATTGTGAATAGAAGAAGCATTGTAATCATAATCCATATCAAAAAACGAAATACTTACCATCTTATTATTAATATTAAAATAACCTTTAGAATTCCAATGCCCTACAATTGGAATAGCCCATGAAGCATAGTCTTTTTCTTTTGCATAACATGGTTCAACTTTCTCAAGAGAAAAAGAAAGAAAATCTCTTTTACACTCTGCATTTTCTTTTGGCAAAACTAACAAAGACTTCCTAATTTCAGGATATATAAGCAAACTACTATCATTAGAAATATTGTTCAAAAAAATATTAAATTCATTACTAGAAAAACTATTACTTTTCATTTTGATAAAAGTGCTACCATCTTCATTTATTCCTAGAAGATGTAAATATTCATTTTCTTCTTTTAAAACACAATGCAAATTACCACTAGCAGTGTGCAGCGTTAAAAAAGCATCCTTTTCAGTCTCTTCAATTTCATATGCCCCTTTTTCTCCTTTTTGCAACAAAATGCTAATATTTTTATCAAACAAATTGTCTTTATAAAAAGCTATACTTGCAACATGTGTCTTATCTTTATTAAGCAATAAATCATTAATTACATCCATATTAACATTATAATTATTATATTTACGTATGTTCTCTAAATCAAAAATATATATGCTTTCTATTTGAAAGTCTTTATTTATTGGAAACTCCTTGATAGAATCTTGCATTGTAGGAGAAAAAACTGAAGGAATGTCATTATTTCCTAAGAACATATTCACATTTTTATTTTTCACAACACTGTTATAATTTGCAATTGATTCTTTCATTTTTTCATAATTTGAAATTCCTTCTACATGTATTCCTCTTTCTTTCAATTCATTTGCCACATTCAATGCTTCTTCCTCTTCTTCAAAAGCAGAAACATTAACATTAAACGAAAAATATTCTTTATCATCATAAGTTTTGATGACATAAGCATCAAATCCATCTTTTTTTAGTCTTTCTGTATTATTTTCTGCAACGCTTTCTTCTTTATATTTCCCAACTAAGATTGAATAAGGTGTTTTTTTAGACAAGGGGATAATAGCATTTTCTTTCAAAAGAATAGGTTTTTCAAGAAGATGATGACCTACCTTATTGTTTTGATAATCTTGATAAAACTCATCTGATGGTACGCATACCCAAAGGTCTTTTAGTTTTAAAGCAACAATTCCTTTTTGTGTCATAAGAATATCACGTTTTTCTCTTGCAGTTTTAACATCATCAAAATCTAGCAATAGGAGCACCCTATGATGCAAAATACCATTTATTATTTTTTTATCAATATTAGCTTCAAACCCTTTATTTTTTAGAACTTTCACAAATTTTTTTGCATTATCTTCTATGGTAAACGATCCTAAACATACAAACCAAGACTCTGCAAAAGAAGAAACAATAGAAAAAAAGAAAATAAAACACAAAGTATTAAATTTATGCATAAAGACCTCATTAAAATATTAATCTTTCATTATTTTATCTTATTTTCATATATTTTAGTATATAGCAATTCAAATTGTTGGTAATTTATAACAAAAATTGAAACAATATATTCATAACCTAACTATTCCATAATTAGAAAACTCATTTTTTATGTCTAAAAACGTATTTTATATTTTTACATGATGTTTTAAACGTCGTTTTTATCTTAAATATGTGCTACTTTCCCTTTTTAAGAAAATATATTAATTCAAATATATAAGAATTATCGGGTGTAGTCATAGAGAAATAGCGGAAAAGCATTAAGAATTGCTATCTTTTTATGAGGTATTATATATTTAATTATTTGATTTTTAAATATAGCTATTTGATTTATGCTGGACTTTTTTGTTGGAATAATATTATTTTCTGAGCATATATAATTTGCTTTTGATATATTTAATTCCTTTACATGCTCCCAATTTTTCTTTATGTTATCAACTTCTTCTTGATCTTTTGGAACTGTTATTTCGCTTTTTTTTCTATTAAATTTGAAACATATAAAATCCAAATTTTTATAGAATGAATCATCATCTGCTTGTTTTTTAAAGCGTTTACCAATAAATAAATCCACTGTGTACAAGTAATACTCCTTATCAGGAAGAGCTCTTTTAAAATATCTAATTGATTCAATCATAGGGTAATTGATGTATAACTTTCCATTTTCAGTTTCATTATCAAAATAATTTAACATTTCTTCTATATATTTGTTTTGTTCTTCTACTGTTTCATGATTATGTTTATCTTGTCTTTTTATATCATAATCAAAAAAAAGATATATTTCAGAAAATGCATCGCTATTTTCTATATTGTGCAAAGTTTTTGATTCATTATTTTTTTCTATTTCTTTAAGTATTTTTACAATATCTGCTCCAATTCCATTAAAATCATCACTATGCTTTTTCATCTTTTTATAAAGATCATAAATATTATTACAATAAGATAAAATAGGAGTTTGATTATTATTAAAAAATAAATATTGAATTGTTTTATGAATTTGAACTTCTCGCTTTTCACCTTCAAAAATAAACAAAATCATTTCCCAAATGTCCCACCTCTATAAAGTTTTTCAAGATTATGACCTTCTCTAAGTTCTTTTTCTGTTGCATTATGAGCGTTTACAATCTTATTTTTTGAACAAATGTAAAAACAATCAGGACGCAATAAATCATTTGAAAAGAGCGTTGTATTATGCGTTGTAAGAAGAATTTGGCAATTAATTTCTTTAAGTTTTCTTACAATGAATCTTGAAAGTTCAAAATGATAAAAAGCATCAAACTCGTCAATGCAAATAAATGAAGGACATTTTTCAAGGACGCTTACATCTTTAAGCCAGTAATAAACAAGTAGTAGTGAATTCATACCAGTAGAACAAACTTCTAAAAAGCTTAATATTTTTTCACCATTTTTAATATATATGTCTTCAAATCCATTATTATTAATGTAATATAATTCTTCAGTAAAACCTGCTTCAAGAAAAAACTGCTTTAAATCTTCAAAATGATTAGTGTGTATAATGCTTTCAATCAGATTTTCTCGTCCTTTAAGTGAGTAGCCAATAAACGATCTATCATTTAAAGACCAAAATAAAAGCATTTTATTAACAAAATTAAACAGTTCATAAAATATACTATTTTCAAGATTATCTTCTAAAACGCTATTAGTTTTTACCCATTTTAGAGCAGAAATTGTAAGATTATCTAAGTTTTTATTCATTGTTTCAGTGCCACTAAGCAAAATTACAAATTCTTTGTTAGGATTTGTTTTATCGTAATCTATTACAGTTTTACCATCAATAATAAGAGTTTCTGAAATAAGTGAATAAACATTAAATTTTTTATATTGATATACAACATCCTTCTTTTTAAATCTAAATATATATTTAAATTCTGCTACTTCATCATTATATATGTTTTTATAATTTTTATATTTATCTATGTCTACATAATTATCAGTTAAATTATTCACTATATCAAATAAGCCTAAAGCAAGTGACGATTTTCCGCTTGCATTTTTACCATACATAATAGCAGTTTTTACAATATTATCTTTTATTGCTTCAGAATTAAATGTATAATTACCAGTTTTTGAAAAATCAAGTGTTACAGTTTTTTCAAAAGCTTTGAAATTTGTTACAGTAAAAGATTTTAACATGATATTATTTCCTTTTAAAACAGTGTTACTTTTGTATCGGTAAGTGTAGAATAAAACCCAAATAATCCGTAAAAAAATTACGGCAAACACAGGCTTTTATATAATTTTAATTATTGTAAAAACTTATTAATTAGTTTTTCATATAATCTTGGTAGATAATCTTTATTAGTCTTTATATGATACGTGTAATAATACAAAAAAATTGTTTTTTCTTGAGTTTAAATATTGTTATTCAAAAAAAATATGCTATAATTAGCACATTGAAAGGAATGATATGGTTCCATACAAAAGGCATTTTAGCAATTTAATAGAATTATTTATTGCTCACTCTGTTGTGTATTATCAAAATATAATAATCACATTATAACGCACAAAGTGGTATTAATCTACTTTGTGCGTCTTTTGTATATTAATCATTTTGTTATAATTGCGAAAAAATAATTTACACAAAAAGAAAAGAGTCACTATTTAATAAGTGGCTTTTTATTTGGACAGCATTATTTGTAATAATGCTGTATTGTTATTATGCACAAAATATTTTGTGCAAGTTTTTAAGGAGGTTTTAATTGTTTTCTTTTAAAAAGATATTTTCACCCCATACAACAGTGCATAAGCTAATGACGTTTGGCGTAGCTCTTTTAGTCATTCTTTTGGCAGCTTTTTTAACACCTGGCAAAGAAGGTTTAAGTGCAAGTGTGGGAACACTAGTTATTGTGTTTCTTCTTTACTATACAATTGTTAGTAGGCGCATTTTGGAAACCTTGCTTTTAGGCACTTTTTTTAGCATTGCATTGCTTAAAGGAAAGGGGGTTGCACAAGGCTTTATAGACCAGCTTTTTGCAACATTAGCAGATAAAGATTATGCATGGATTGTGCTAATGTGTTGCTTTTTTAGCGTTTTTAGTAAGTTATTAGGCAAAACAGGTTCCTCTCATGCTTTTTCACGGTTAGTTAGGCGTGTTGCAAAAAGACCTAAGGATTTAAACATTGCTTCTTGGCTAATGCAGTTTCCACTTTTCTTTGATGATTATATGACAATAGCTGTGGGGGGTAGCATTATGGCCCCTATGTATGATGAAATGGAGGTGCCAAGGGAAGAAGGGGCTTTTATTATTCACACATTAGCTGAACCTATGAGAACCTTATTTCCTATTACGTCTTGGGCAGCATTTTTAGGTGGGCTTTATATGGCAGGAGGCATGAATGCAGATGGCACAGGCATGACAGCTTTTTTTAAATCTATTCCTTTTCAGTTTTATTCAATTGTTGCAATAATAGGCACATTCCTTTTCTCTATTGGGAAATTACCTAAGCTTGGTTCTATGAAAAATCCAGATAAAAATTTATATACTCAATTAGAAACTGAAGAAGAAGAATCAGATAAAAAACATGGGAATTTATTAGATTTCTTTTTGCCATTAATAGGCATGATGGTAGCCTCTTTTTTATTTGAGTTTGACATTGTTCCTGCAATGATAATTATTCTTCCTGCAACATCAATTTATTACTTAATTCGTGGTATTATTGGCTCAGAAGATATTGAAAGTTGTTTAGTTGAAGGCTTTGGAGATTTCATGAGTTTGATAATCCTTTTCTGTTTTTCATATATGTTAAATGCAGTTTTATCAGAAATGGGTTATGTAGATTACTTGGCAGGGCTGGTTAGCCGTTTTGTTAACCCTCAGCTTTTGCCTTTTATTGTTTTTACAGTGTTCTGTCTTTCTGAGTGGATTATGTCTCTTAATTGGAGTCTTTTGTTAATAGCTTTTCCAATGATTTTGCCTGTATCAGTTTCTATTGGTGCTAATCCATATCTAACAGGGGCTGCGATGATTTCTGCAGGCTGTTTTGGTTGCAATATGTGCTATATTTGTGATTATACAATGTTAACATCTCAAGTTTTTGGATTAAAACCAGATAAACATGCAGCAACTTGTGCACCTTATTCTGTCATATTTGCCATTATATCTGCCTTGTTGTTTCTTATAGCAGGGTTTATATTTTAATATTAGTGAGGAAATTATGTTAAAAATAGAAAAAACAACATACACTTTTTCAAAGAATGCAGAGCCTGTCGCAACTGTAAAACCTTTTGATATATTTGAATTTATTACAGTAGACTGTTTTGGAAACCAAATTAAAAAAGAAACAGATTTAGCTGAGGTTATAGATTGGGAGCGGGTGAATCCTGCAACTGGACCTGTATTTGTGGAAGGTGCTGAAAAAGGGGATGTGCTTGCTGTTGATATTTTAGATATTACTCTTAATGAATCAGGTGCTGTTTGTACAATTCCAGGTTGTGGTCCATTTATAGAAAAGAGTGATTTACGCACACATATAATTCAAGTGAAAGATGGTTATGTGCACTTTAAAGATATGAAATGGCCTATTAATCCTATGATAGGGGTTATAGGTTTAGCTCATGATGAAAGGGATATTCCTACAGGGCATGTTTATAATCATGGTGGAAATATGGATAGTGCAATTATCACTAAAGGTGTTACTTTGTGGCTTCCTGTTAGAGTGAAAGGAGCACTTTTGGCTTTAGGAGACCTTCATGCAACAATGGGTGACGGAGAGGTTATTGGCAACGGTATTGAAATAGGTGGCAGAGTGGTTGTTCGTGTACGTCTACTTAAAAACTTTGAACTTAATTGGCCATTAACAGAAACGGCAACAGATTTCTTTATTAATACTTGTGGTCCCACATGCGATAAAGCAATTGAAGCAGGATATCGCGAGATGCACAGATTGATTTCTAACGCTTATGGCTGGGATTATACAGATACCGGTATGTATATGACAATGAGAGGAACACTTGCTGCAAACCAAGCATGTTTAACAGACGAAGCGGGAGGGAACACTTTTAGAATAGGAACACCTAAGGTAACAGAAAAGAAAAGATTGATAGGCTAAAAGATATAATATCTAACTATAGCCTTAAACAAAAGGTTATAGTTAGATATTTCTATACTAACAGATTTTACCACCTGAAACCTTTATATCAGTTTCATTTTCCACAATAGCTTCAATTGCAAGTGTAATTCCTTTTACAATTGTTTCCAAACTCATTGAAGGTGTTAAACTAGGCTTTCCAATTACTTGTTCAGGTAAAAATGGAATATGAATAAAACCACTTTTCATAGGTTTTCCAGCATTAGTTCTAATGGCTACAATATGAGAAACTCCGTAACAAACATGGTTACAAATAAATGTTCCTGCTGTGTTTGAAATTGATGCAGGTATCTTATGTGCTCTTATCTTTTCTACAATAGCCTTAATTGGCAAAGTAACAAAATAAGCAGCAGGACCATCTTTTACAACAGGTTCATCGATAATCTGATTTCCTTCATTATCAGGAATGCGACAATCATCAATATTTATTCCAATCCTTTCAACTGAAATATCTGCACGCCCCCCTGCTTGTCCTATACTTAAAACAGCATCAGGCTCTTCTTTTTCTATTATTTCTTTTATCTTTGCTACAGATTTCCCAATTACAGTAGGTATTTCAAGCTTTATAATATTTGCTTTTAATATCTCGCTTGGAAGAAGTTTAATTGTTTCTAAAGCAGGATTTATTTTCTCACCACCAAAAGGATCAAAACCAGTAACTAAAATTTTCATCTACTTACATCTCCATTGAAATCATTCTAAAAAGCCAAAATTAACATCAACACAATATGAATAATAATTAAAAGAATAGACATAATAGCTTGTGTCTTAATTAATGTGTATTTATTTTTAGTTTCCAAAATTGCTGCAGGAACAATATTAAAGTTTGCAGCCATAGGAGTTAAAAGTGTGCCACAATATCCACACGTCATACCTAAAGCACCAACAACAGCAGGATTTCCACCTTGTGCAATTACAAATGGCACTCCAACACCAATTGTTATAACAGTAAAGGCTGCAAAAGCATTTCCCATAATCATTGTGAATATTGCCATTCCAAGACAATAAGCTATAACACCTAGTATAGGAACTCCTTGTGGCACAATGCCACTTGCAAAAATACCAATAATTTTACCAATTCCAGCTGTAGCAAAAATAGCTCCTAACACGCCAAGTAACTGAGGCAAAAGGCTTGAAGTGCCTACTTGCATTAACATTTTTGAAGTGTCATTAATTGTATCTTTCATCTTAGGCTTTGTTAAAATTATTGAAAAAATAAGAGCAATTATTGAAGAAATGCCTACCACTTGAGCTGTGGAAAAACCAAATATAATTTCTTTTCCTTGAGCATTTACTCCAAGTGAGATTTTAAAACTTTTCATTTGAGCTAAAAACATTGCAACAACACCAATTAAAAGAGCAGGAATAAATATCTTGTTACCAATCTTTTTTGCATGTTCATCTACTTCTTCTTTTGTTACTGAATTAATGTTTGCAACTTTCACTTGATTTGTAATAGTAAGACCTCCTAAAACAATTAAAAGCCCTCCTATAATTGCTCCACCATAAGGAACATTTAGAACAATTACTTTACCAAATATAAATAAAAGTCCTAAAAGAGCCCAAAACAAAAAAGTTCCCTTTGGGTTCTTTTTGTCTTTTAACGAGACTAAAGCTGTAACAACTGAAATTAAGCCACAAAGAGCGTAAACAATTTCATCAATAATTATTGTATTATTATAAATAAAACTAAACATCTTTTTTCTCTCCTTTTCTTAAAGCTTTTTCAAATAACCAGCATTGCACAAGAGAGATAATAAGCATTGCCACCCCTGCTAGAATGGAATATTTTGCAACATCAACATTACTAATATCCACGCCTTGTTCTTTTAAGGTGCCTGTGATTAAAAGCACGCCTGAAGAAACAGGAAAGATATTTTGACCAAAAAAGTTACCATAGTTTTCAGATGCCCCTGCAAGACCTTTTATCTTTTCTATTATTTCCTCTGTAAGCTCCATGTTTTTTCTAGCAGCACCTTCTGCCATTGGAAGAATTAAAGGTCTTATAAACTGCACATGCCCACCTAAGCGAAGAGACAAACTTGCTGCAATTGTTCTTATTAAAATATAAAGCCAAATAACCATACCAGAACTTGCACCTTTAATCTTTTTAACAAACTCAGCGGCTTTTACCTTTAAGCCATAACGTTCCATAATTGCAATTACAGGAAAAGAAATAAAGAACAAACTCATATATCTATTGTTTACAAAACCTGTTCCTATAGCATTTAGTACTTCAACAAAGCCCATTTTTGCAATTAAACCTGTTGCAAGAGCAGAAATCAAAACAACAGCAACAACATCAAGTTTTAAAATAAAGCCTACTATGATAATAGCAATGCCTATTAAAACAAAATAGTTCATATATCTATCTCCTTAAAAAATATTAATTTTTTTAAATTTAAGCTTATATTAAATTTACCATGAATAACAAATTTTGTCTATTAACAACGTGGATTGGAAAGAAATATCTTAAGATTAAGGTGTTTTGCACTATAATAAAAAAGAGATTTTATTATAGTATATAATAGTTTTAGAAGATAAGAAAAATAAAGGGGTAGGAAGTGTCTAATAACAGTGATTTAGGAAAAGCTAGGAATGCTAAAAAGGATGAGTTTTATACTCAATATGAAGATATTCAGCTGGAATTGAACAATT
>CAUUIE010000075.1:0-9558 GCA_963545065.1 uncultured Treponema sp. | reverse complement strand
AAAAAAGGAAAAGCTTAAAAGTGCTAATACACATAATTTGCCCTTAATTAAACACTTTTTAAAAAGTCTATTCTATAGTTTATATCTTTTTATTAAATTGAGTGTCTTAATTATTTTAAATAGAACCAGAGATTGTTTGTATTAAGCGTTTAATTGGATATTTTTAGGAAATATTCTTTTCCAGCACCACACCAAGGACACACCCAATCTTTTGGTAAATCTTCAAAATTAGTCATAGGTTTTATTTCATTTTCTACATCACCCATTTCATATATATATTCATATCCGCATAGATCACAAATATGCTTTTCCATAAATTACCCCCTATTTCTATAATCCTAGTTTTTCTTTTAAAGTTTCATATAATTTTATATATTTTTGATTGTTCCCATCTTCTATTCCTATTGCCTGTTTTAAGTAAAATTGTGCATTCCTATAATCTTTATTAGAAAAATACCACTCATACATTGCAAAAAGAGATTTTTTATTTCTAGGGTTTGCCAAAAGAGATTGCCTTAAAGAAGAAAGATAATTTTGCGACGCCTTCCCTTTTAACATTGCACTATAATAGTATAGCATAGATTTTCTTTCTCCTTTACTAGTGTTAATATTTTCGATGATTATTCTTTCTAGTACCTTAAAACTTTTTGCTTTATATAAGGCTTCTAAGTAATCAAAAAATACTTCATTTGAATTGTTTTTTTCTTTTTCATATAACAAAGTCGCTATCTTTAAAGCATCGTAATATTGACCTATTCCCAAGTATGCTTTCATTAAAAGACTTTGATTTTCATCTGTAGAACTTCTTTTTACTAAATTAAGGGCAATATTTACTGCATTATCCCAGTTTTCTTTTTTTAATTCTATTTTTAATAATAATTTAATGGTTTTTATATTTTCAATATCAATATTTACTATTTTTTTAATAAAATCATCTATATTTTCTCCTTGTATGCTAGTATTAGCATCAAGAGAAAGATTTGCACATGCAAGTAATATTTCAAAATCATTAGGGTAGTATTTATAAGCTGTGGAAAGATATTGCAATGCCATTTTATCATTTTTATTCCATTCTTTTGCAATGCGAGTTTTTAACAAAAGATAGGTTTTATCTGTTTTATTTTTTGTATTATATATGTTTAAAAGAGAATTAGCTTTCATGTATTCTTTTTTTTCAATTAAAAGTTTCACTTTTTCAAATAATGTCTCATCTTCTTCACTTTCATCTTTAAGAAGTTTTTCAATATAAGGATTAGCATTTTCCCAGTCTTTTTTACCAATGTTTGAAAAAGCAGTTAAAAATTGAACTTCTTCAATTTCTTGATAATTATTTGGTAGAGTTTTAAGAATTTTAATAGCTTCTTCATATTCTCCTGTTTCATTTAAGAATTTTGCATATTTTATTATAGCAGGATAAAAGGTAGGTTCTAAGGAAATTGCTTTTTTATATGCTTGTCCTGCTTTTGTAAGATTATATTCTTTATCATAAAAAAGCCCTTCTAGGTAATATGGAAGTGGTGAACTTGAATTTAGTTTTTTTGATAACTCTATTCTGTTTTTTGCATCTTCTTTAAATGTTTGTGGAAAGTTTTTTTTTAGTATAAGTAGTGATGGAATTATTGTTAAAAGAAAATCTGTTCTTGCAAGTCTGTATGGATATTCTTTTTTTTTAATGCTTTCTAAACCTTCCACATATTGATTTTTCTTTGAATATTGAGGTGCTCTCAATTCGTTTTTGAAATATGGATATAGCATTTCTAACAAGGTTGTAGATAAATAAAGATATAACTTATCTTCACCTTTAAGGCTTGCAGGTGAAGAAAGAACAGCATCTACTACACTTTTTAATGAGACATATGAAGCATTTTCTATTTTTTTCATCAATTCAATACTTTTTAACTTTTTTTCATCTTTTGGTAAGGGTATATCACTAGAAAGATTACTTTTATAAAGATTAAAGTTTTTTGTAGTTTTGCAAGAGAAAAAAAAAGAAAGGCAAAGTATAAAAATTATTTTTATTGTTATTTTATTAAGCATGCTAAACTGCTAGCTATTGTGTTATTTTTTTTTTATTTTATAAACAAGTATTAATATCTTAAAGTATAAAAATTTAAATATTGTAAAAACTTTTAGTGGATTTATGAGTACTTTTGGAAGATATTCAAGCCCATGTTTAAAAAGAAAAGAGTTAGTTTTTCTTTTATATTTAGAAAAAACATCTATTATGTTTGTGTCGTGTATATATATTCCATCACTTAATTTTTCCCTATTACGATATATCCATTTATTACCCCCTCTTATTCCATTTCCAACAAGTACTAAAGAAGGATGTGCTTTAACAATTGCAGAGATAATAAAAGGCTCTAATGTTAATTTATGATAGCCATTATAACGACCAACAAATTTTAGCTCCGTAAATGTAGTTCTAACATTTTCTTCAGCTAATAGTAAGCTTTTGTGAGTAGCACCTAAAACATAAAGGCTTTTATAGTGGGAATTTACTACGTTTAATATATAAAGGATTGTGTCAAATGGGTTATGACGATATGGCACTGTCTTTTTTAAAAAAGAGCAACCTTTAATAATGCTTTTAGAAGTAGGCAGTACAAGAGATGCATTCATTATCATGTCTCTAAACTCTCCACGTCTTCTAGCTTTTAGGATATCCCATGTGGAAAGAAATATAATGTGAGAAACTTTTTTTTCATTTAGAAGACTTAAAAATGTCGTTTCAATATTTTCTTCTTTTAGAATATCAATAGGAACACCCAAAAAATCTATACGTTCACATGCCATTTTATAATTGCCACCTCTTTTCAAAATATATTTCTCTAATATTAGCACCAGCATAAAGAGCTGCTGTTTCCGCTTTTAATATATTAGTATTAAAATGAATGCTTTCAAATCCATTATATGTTAAAAGTTCATATTCTTTAGGGCTTATACCACCTTCGGCACCAATTGCAAAAACTATTGCATCTTCATCCCCTGTTATAAGAGAAAAAATACTTTTTTCTTTTTCTTTTTCATAGGCAATAAGTTTTCTAGCATTCTTGCCTTTTAATATGGTTTCTAACAATATTAGAGCTTTTGAAAGAGATAAAGAAGAAAACAATTCTGTTTTTATTGAAGAGCCTGATTGTTCTATCCCTGAGTTAATAATTTTTTCTCTTCTCTCTTTCTCTTTTTCATTTTTTTTGCGTGGAATGCTACGCTCTCCAATTATAGGTATAATATGTGTAAGACCAATTTCTGTTGCCTGTCTTATTACAAGGCTCATTTTATCTCCTTTTAATTCCCACTGTAAAAGTATAAAATAAACCTCTTTGGTTTTTACTTCTTTAATTTCAGATGTAATAGTGCAAATTATTTTATTATTCTCAATTTTTGTAATTTTTGCTTCAACCAAGATCCCAGAAGGGAGTCTTAAGTTTAAGCACTCCCCTACTTTTTTTCTTAAAGAAAGAATCAAATGTTGATATTGTTCTTTTTCTAGTATCACTTGTCCAAAAAGATTTGGTCCTTTTGGACATATAACTTGCCTCATAAACTACAGTACTTTATCGGTTTTCTTTTCTTGCTGTTGTAATTCATATGTGGTTTTTGTACTTTTGCAAAGCTCCAATACATTTTTGTTTTTTAAAAGCTCATAAGATGCTTTTAATTCTTCATCATATTCTAAGTCAAAAATTGGAGTAACATGATTTCTGCTATATTCAGAACGAATCATAATCATTAATAGTTTTTCTCTTATGTTATAGGTAGCTTTTAATTTTTTAGCAAAGTTTTCCATTTCTTGTTTTGTTATTTCTTTCTTTGAATGAGTAAATTTTGAAATATCATTGCTTTTCAATAATTTCATTGCTTCTTTTTCTTCTTCTTCAGTAAATGAATTAAGTTCAATTTTTAAATCAGGTGGAATGCCCAATTTATCAATGTTTGCATCACTTGGACTATAATAACGCGAAACAGTAAACTTAAACGAATCTTCTCTAGAAAGTGGGACAATTTGTTGCACAAGCCCTTTTCCATATGTTTTGTTTCCAACAAGATATGCTCTTTTGTAATCTTTTAATGCCCCTGCCACAATTTCTGAAGAAGAAGCTGAACCTTGATTTATTAAGACTACTAGAGGAACATCAACAGGAAGCTTTTTGATTTTTTCATTTACATTATATACATGGTTATGGTTAGGAATTCTAGATTTAGTGGAAACTACAAAACCTTTATGTAAAAAAACACTGGCAACATCAATAGCACTAGAAATTAAACCACCTGGATTATTCCTTAAATCAAATATTATCTTTTTTACTCCTTTATTTTGGAGATCTTCTATTGCCTCTTCTAAACGTGGTGCTGAATTTGGATTAAAAGTAATTAGTTTGATATAGCCTATTTCATTATCAATCATTTCGTATTTTACTGTTGGCACTTCTATAATAGCACGTTTGATTTTTACTTCAAATTCTAGTTTTTTACCACGCAATATCTTTAATGAAACTTCTGTACCTGGCTTTCCTCTTAATTTCGCAAGTACTTCTTCTTGATTTATTCCATCCGTTCTAGTGCCATCAATTTCTGTTATGTAATCTCCTGCTTGTATTCCTGCTTTCCATCCGGGCGTTCCATCAATTGGAGATGTAACTTCAACATAAGCTGGAAACTCAGGAGTAGATATATGTTTTTTTGTAATTGTAACACCAATTCCACCAAACGATCCTAGCTGTGTATCCTGTAAATCGCGTCCTATTACTGTATCAGAACTTATGTATGTTGTGTATGGATCCCCTAATGCATTTAACATGCCTTCCAATGCACCTTTATAAAGCACGTCTGGAGACACTGGATCAACATAATATGCTTGCAAAAATTCATATACATATTTGATATAACGCATATGAAGATTTTTAGTATTATCATTTTCATATTCTCCTTGTGCTGATATATTAGAAGGCAAAAAGAGGACAGAAAAAAAGAAAAAGATAGCAAAAAAAATAGTCAACATGTTATGTAATATTCGTTTATTTTTCATAATGAATGTAGTTATAACACTTAATTAGGTATTACTTCAAGTATACTACTGTGTTTAAAAATGAAAAAGGTCTTGAAAGTTTAACTTCCAAGACCTTTTATTACGTTTTGTTTACCTTTCTAAACGCCCATTCTATTTATTACTGTATCTAACATTTCATTAACGACAGAAATAAATCTAGTGGAAGCGTTATAGCCGTGCTGGAATTTCACAATATCTGAAAGCTCTTCATCAATATTAACCCCAGAAATACTATCTCTCATATCAGTAAGTTCTTTTAATATTGTTTCCTGCACATTAAGTGCTATCTCCGCCTGTTCTCCTTTAAGTCCAATATTCATTACAGATTGAGAAAAAGCTTCGTCAAAAGTGCGATATCCTGCTACCATAACATTTTGTGTTCTAATGCTAGCAATAGCAACTGCTACTCTATTATCTGCAGGATGTGGCACACCAGCTTTTCCTGCATAACCTGTAGCTATATTCTTTATATCATTTTTGATTAAAGGGTTTACTTCCATCCAAGCTGAAGGATGCACTATAGGAGAAACATCATATTCTTTTGCTCTTAACATATCCACAGCATTAGCTTTGTTCCATGTAAAAGCTCCATCTAATCCTGAACCCTTTAATATACCTGCATAACTTGTTAGAAAAGAACTACTATCTGAAATATGTCTAATGACAAAATCAGGATTGTCTTTATTTTGTGATGTTGAAGCTTTTAAATTAAGATGTCCATTACTATCCAAAGATGCTGTAACTTCAGAGCTAGAAGCATTAATCCTATCTACTATATCTTGCACTCTATCTGTTGGATTATATTGTATTTCTACATTACCATTAGCTCCAGATAACGTTATAGTTCCTTTAAGCCCTACTTGTTGCCTGTTTTCCAATTTGTTAGTGCCTGTAATTTTAAAAATATAAGAATGATCAAATGTTCCATCTCCTGATGCATCATAATTACCTAAAGTGTTGTCAATAAAGTACTCTTCAGTGAAAAAATTAATTCCAGTCTTTCCATTAGGACTAGTCCCATTTTTATGAACATCATTTACTAGGTTTAAAAAATTAACAGCAATAGTATCTAAAGCTCTAATTTCATCTCGCACATCACCATCACGCAACTCAATTAAAGCAGCAAGCCTTCCTGAAGAAAAGTGAGCTTTAATGCCTGAGTCAGCCCATATTACATCAGAATAGCCTTCAGTATTTGGAGAAGATTCAATATTAAAATCCCTCCATTCATTTCCTTGCACAATTTCAAGCCCTGCTGTATGAATAACATAAGATTCATCACTATCTCGCCTATCAACACTTATATCAATCAAGCTAGCTAACTGCTCAGTGTAGACATCTCTAGTATCTTCTAGATCATTTGGAGAGTCCCCCATGGCTTTAACTTTAGTAATTTCCTGGTTTAAAAGTGCAATACGACGAGATAAGTCATTTATTTCTTTAACAGTAGCGACAATATCTTCTTCTATCATATCTTTTACACCTTTTAAGCCTTGATATTGCAGATGCATTGTGTCTGTTAAAGTTTGAGCACGTGTTTTTACAACTTGTCTTGTAGCATTGGATTCAGGATATAAGGAAAGTTCTTGCCATGCATCCCAAAATTCATCAAACCTTGTACGTAAAGATGTTTCTTCAGGCTCATTATAAAGACTTTCTAAAGCCGCAATATATTTATCCCTTGTTTCCCAAAAAGATTTATCATCAATTGAGTTTATAATTCTACTATCCAAAAGATTATCTCTTAGGCGTTCAATAGAACTAATTGCAACTCCTTGCCCAATTTGTCCAGGACGCTCTTCACGCGATAAATCAGGACGATATAATGGATGGAATGAATCAAGATTTACTCTTTGCCTAGTAAAACCTTTCGTCGAAGAATTTGATATATTATGACCTGCTGTCTGTACTGCTTGTGTATGTGCTTGTAAACTTCTTTTTCCAAGCTCTATAGAAGAAAATGTTGACATATTTACCTCGCTTTAATAATTTTTATATATCGCTTTATAACACTTGATTTAATACTAATCCGCCTGTTGAATTAATAGGTCTTTTTCTACTTCCGTTAAAGCAATAAGAACTTCCAGATGTTGCTTCCTGTAGACTATCTACCACACCTTGAGCTAAATTTTGAGCATGTGCAACATATGTATTAAATGCCTCATTTTCATATTTTGAAAGTGTTAATTTTTGTTTTAGTTTAGCACAAAGAGAAGTTAAAATTTTTCTTTCGCTAATTTCAGCACATTGAGCTAAAGCAAAGACACTATCTTGACCATAAGATGCCACATAATTATTAAGTTTTTTATCTAAGTTAGAAAACTCTGCCACAAGACCATTTATTTTTAAAAGACTAGACTTTGTTTCATTCCAATCTTTATCTATTACCTTTTCATGTAAAGCTTTTTGTACATCATAAATTCGCGAAATAATTCCTATCTCAGCTTGTAAAAGCTCACTTATTTCTTTACTAACTTCTCTTTTTACATTCATTCCATTCCCCTTGAAACTAGAAAATCACTATATATTTATGTGTATCACCGACACTTTAGTGATCGGCAAATTAAATAAAATAATTGAGATGAAAGATATATTTATGAAAAAAGATTTAGAATATACTCAAAATAAAGACAATATATTTTGAATTAGGATATCAAAAAAGCATAGTTATTACATTTCATTGTTTAATTTCTTTTTGATCTATCCATTTAATGAAATCGCAAATTAGCTAAAATAGTACTACTAATCTATATCTTCTTAATTATGAAAAACAAAATTATAATTCATATAGAAGCATTCAAATGTAACTTTGTAAGAAAGATTATGAAATCCTGTAACTTTTAGAAAGTTAAAAATTACAGGATAATAAAATATTTATTTAGTAATGAATTTTAATAAATCTACAACTCTGTTTGAATAGCCCCATTCATTATCATACCAACTAACAATTTTGAAAAATCTTTTTTCAGATGGCAAGTTATTTTGTAATGTTGCTTTACTATCATATATAGAAGACGCACTATCATGCACAATGTCTTGTGAAACTATATCTTCACTACAATAAGTTAAAAAGTTTTTTAAATATGAAGCTGATGCTTTTTTCATTGCAGAATCTATTTCTTCTATAGATGTATCTTTTTCTGTTCTAAATGTTAAATCTATAACTGAACCTGTAGCAGTTGGCACTCTAAAAGACATCCCTGTTAACCTGCCCTTTGTTTTAGGAAGCACCTCGCCTACAGCTTTGGCAGCTCCTGTAGATGAAGGAATAATATTGATTGCTGCAGCTCTACCACCTCTCCAATCTTTTTGTGAAACTCCATCAACAGTTTTTTGTGTTGCAGTATACGCATGAATAGTTGTCATAAGTCCTGTTTCTATTCCAAAACCTTCTTTTAACAAAACATGCACCACAGGAGCTAGACAATTTGTTGTACAACTAGCATTAGAAATAACATTATGTTGCATTTTATCATATTCTTCTTCATTTACACCCATAACAAATGTTTTTATAGGCTTATTAGGGTCTTTACTTTTTCCAGGTGCCGATATAATTACTTTTTTGGCTCCAGCTTCTAAATGCCCATAAGATGCTTCATTTGCATATATACCTGTACATTCCAAAACGATCTCTACACCTAAATCCTTCCATGGAAGCTCTTCTGGCTTCAAACCTCTACCAGAAATACATTTAATATCATGTCCATCTACACATAACACATCTTTATCTTTTGTTGTAATATCAGCTTTCATTCTTCCTTGAGTAGAATCATATTTTAATTGATATGCGAAATATGAAGCATCTGTTGAAAGGTCAACAACAGCAACAACGTCAAATTTATCCTTTCCAAGCAAATTTTGCTCTACTAATGCTTGAAAAACTAATCTTCCAATTCTACCAAATCCATTAATAGCAATCTTCATTTTACCTCCAAAATAATTATTTACTATTTTCAACTGTACGCTGTCTATATTTTTCTGCATTAGGTTTAAAACCTATGATACATTCATTTTGGTTTTGTATTGCAGCATGCACAGCTTTATTTGCTTCCATTATTAAATCTTGGTAAGAAAGCAATCTACATGCTCTTGTGGTAATTCCTATTTTTATCGTTGGCTCTTGTCCTGTTAAATATATTTCATGTTGCAATTTTGAAAATAAAACATTACATACTCTAACTGCTTCATCAACGTATACATCTTGTAATATAGCAACAAAACCCAAAGATTCATTATCAGAATATTCAAATATCATATCCCTAAACTTAAAGATTTCTACCATAATATTTCCAATAGCTTTTAAATCAATTGTAGAAAAATCCACGTTTAATATTTTTACAATAACTAAAGAAATATCTTGATCTGTAGCGGTTGCCTTACCTAATTCTGCATCTAGTCTATCGTCTAAATATTCTCGCCAACAAACTCCAGTAGATGGAGAGTAAAGACCCACTGGCTTTTCAGCGTTATCATTTTTAGAACTAGTTTTTAATAAAGTATCTTCT
>CAUUIE010000074.1:0-9575 GCA_963545065.1 uncultured Treponema sp. | reverse complement strand
TGAGATGAAAGACAAAACAGAGCTTCTTTTAGGAGATGCAAAACCTAGCATTGATTCAATACTTAGTAAATTATAAATCTTCTTTTTATTACTTTGTGGCTCAAGATGAAAATTCTTCATTTTGAGCCATTTTTTTTGTAACCTATATTGTTCTACTTATATTTTCTTTTTTTATTCAATTTATCAATGTAATTTACAAGTCAGTAAGCTTTATATTTATAACAGCATATATGATAAATCAATTAATATTTTAAGGATAAAAGATGAGAAAGAAAGCTCCTAGTAAAAAAGGTAATAAATTAAGGTGTTCTATTAGAACAAAATTAATATTAATTTTGTTTGCAATAGTCATAATTGCTTTAGTGATTCTTTCAAATGTGGCAATTAGTCTTTCTGTTAAAGCAGTAAAAGAACGAGTTTCTTTGCATATGTTAGAAAAAGTTTTAAGCATAAGAGATATTATAGATGGTCGAATAACTTCATTTTTTCAATTTCTTGAAGGTATTGCTAGAATGGAAGAATTAAAAAATGAAAGCATTTCAATTCATACAAAGAATATTATCTTAGATAAAGAAAAAGCGTCTATTGAAAAATTAAAATTCCTATTTATGTTTGATAAAAAAGGACACACTATAACTAAAGAAGGAAAAAACATGTCTATATCTGATCAAAAATGGTTTACAGATGGTTTATCAGGAAAAAAAGTTGTAGTAGAACCATATTTTTCTTATGCTGTTAATCTTTTTTCCATAACTTTTATTGTTCCTATTTATAATGATTATAAAGAAGTTATAGGCATTTTACTTGCTTTTTTTGATGCACAGTGGTTAAAAGATAATATTAAAGACATAGTATTTGGAGAGACTGGAAAGTGCTATATTATAGATTCTTATGGGGTAAATATTGCAGATAATGATTTTAACATGGTTAAAGTTAGAAATAATCAAATAGATAATGCCAAAAAAGATGAGAAACTAAAAAGCATTGCAGAGATGGAAAAGAAAGCACTTAACTCAGATATTCCTGAAGTGTGTTTTTACACTTATAATGAAGTAGACTATATTTCTTCTTTTGCTCGCCTCGCTAGAAATTGGATAGTTATTATATATGCACCAGAAAAAGAATTTATGGGTAGCATTGTTCTGCTTAAAAAAGCAATATATATTGTTGGCGTAATAATATTAGTAACATCACTATTAATTGTTTATTTTTTTGCTCATAAGCTTATGAAACCAATACGTAAGACAGTTGAAGCCCTTCGCAATATTTCGCAAGGAGATGGCACTCTTAATATTTCTTTACAAGTTAGTGGGAATGATGAGATAACAGACCTTTCTTTATATTTTAATCAAACAATAAGAAAAATAGGTTCTAGTATTAAAAATATTAATAAAAATATTCATTTAATGCAAAATATAAGCGAAGAACTAGAAGAAAATATGGTAGAAACTTTTTCTATTTCTAATCAAATGAGTTCTAATATTAACAATGTAGAAGAGAAAATAATTGAGCAAGCTAAGGCTGTATCAAACACTTCTTGCATAATAGGAAACATTGCTTTTAAAATAAAAACTCTTAATGCTAATATAGAAAGTCAAGCTATTAGTGTTTCAAGATCGTCTTTTTCTATAGAAGAAATGTTTAAAAATATAAAAAATATGGGAGTAATATTGATAAATAGTGATAACCTTGTGAAAGAGCTAAAAAAAGCAATAGCGGACGGAAAAGAATCTCTTTTAGATTCTAAAAAAACGAATGAAATAATTGCTAATGGTTCTAGTGGCTTAATTGAGGCCTCTAATGTTATAAAACACATAGCAAACCAAACAAATCTTTTAGCTATGAATGCGGCAATTGAAGCAGCACATGCAGGAGAGGCAGGAAATGGATTTTCTATTGTTGCAAATGAAATTAGAACATTAGCAGAAGAATCTAGCACACAAGGTAAGAATATATCAAATACATTAAAGCTACTTTCTGAAGAGATTGAACAGTTATCTTTATCTTCTAAGGTAGTTGAAGAAAAGTTTTCAGCTATTTTTAGCATTGCAGAAGATGTAAAAACAATTAGTTTCATGCTTACAAAAGCAATTGAAGAGCAAAAAGAAAATGAAAATAAAATTATCTCTTCTTTTAATAATATAGATTTAATAACAAAAGGGGTTAAACAAAGTTCTATAGAAATGTTTAATAAAAGTGCAAATATTAATGATGAAATGAAAAAGTTAAACAACTTAACTAATTTTATAAAAGATGCTATGACGGAACTTAATAATGGAGCTACTCAAATTAGCATTGCAACACATGAGGTAAAAGAACTTACAGAAAAGAACAAAATGAGTATTCAAGGGCTAGTTAAAGAGGTTGGTAGATTTAAGATTTAACAGTATAAGGCTAATATATTGGCATGTTAAAAAATGATATTTACTTTTTTGTTTAACCTATCACCTTAACTTTTCTCATCTTTTAAAGTTATAATTTATTTATGAAAAAACCCTTATCTTTTTTATTTGCACTACTTTTTACTTCTTGTAGTTGGATTGAAGGTATTTTTAATGAGGACTTTATAGTTACAAAGCCTAAAATCATTAAGGAAGTAGAAGCTATTACAATTGAAGAATCTTTATCTCCACCAGATTTTACTACACATATTATAGAAAATGTTAAGTTAGAAGATTTAAGTGAATATCAAGAACTTAAGGACTTAAATTGGCTTACAAGCATGGCAAATAGTCCAGGCTCTCCTCATGCAAAAAAAGGTGGAAAGCTATACACATATCTTCATGATATTCCAAATACTTTTCGTTACACAGGACCTGGAGCAGATGAGATTTCAAAAATGCTTTTTCAAAATCATATTCCTCTTTTATTTTTTTCTTTTGAAGATGGAAAACCACTACCTGGGATTGCAACTCACTGGGCATTTGGTAAGGATGGAAAAACTGTTTACTATAGATTAAACGAAAATGCTAAATGGTCAGATGGCATGCCATGTACTGCTGATGATTTTATTTTTGCAATAAACTTTATGCAAAATCCAAAGATTAGAAGTTTTTTAGATGTGGATGATTTTATAGACTTAAAGATAAAAAAAATAAATGATAGATATATTGCCATATCCTCAAACAGCACTCTTTTTGCTTCTAATGAGCTTTTATTAAAAGATACAAATATAACACCTAGAGCAAAACATTTTTATAAAAATATTGATTTTTCTAATTGGGTGAAAGATTATAATAGAATTGCAGAGCCTACTACAGGGGCTTATTTTCTTAATGAGTGGGATTTTAATTATGGTCTTTCATTTAAAAAAGTTGATAATTGGTGGGCATATGAATATAAATATTTTTCAAATATGTTTAATTTTGATTTTATTGAAATTAGAATATTACCCGGCACTCAAGCATCCATTAGAAAATATTTTAGGAATGAACAATTAGATTTAATTCCTATCACTACTCAAGATGAATATCTTAATGCAATAAATGATGCACGAACACAAAGAGGCTTTGCAGATATTTGGAGGGCAAAATATAATGGTGTTGAAGGTTTAAATGGAATTCTCTTTAATACAGAAAAAGTGCCACTTAATAATATTGAATTTAGACGTGCTATGGAATATGTAATAGACATAAATGGTTTAATTGATGCAGTTCTTCAAAGAGATTATAAAAGATGTAACACTATGGGAGAAAATCAAGTGTGTGATGGTTTTTCTTTCAATAATAAAAATATTAAAATGGGCTCTTTTAATAAAGAAAAAGCAAGAAACTTATTAGAAAAAGCAGGCTATGAATTTACAGATAAAAATGGCATTAGAGTGGATAAGGAAGGAAATAAAGCTAGCTTTACCATTTTATATACAGACAAGGAATTAAAAGACATTTTTGGATATTTATTTGCTAAAGCTCTTGAGTGTGGAGTGGAGTTAGATTTTCAATTTGTTTCTGGAGGAATATTAGAAAAGATTAAAAGACGTAATTTTCAAGCTTGGTGGGCATCTATTCCATCTTCTAATGTTCCTAATCACTATCATCTTTTGCATTCTCTTACAAGGGATTCCCCACCTTATCTTTCAAACATTTTTGGTTTTAAAGACTCTAAACTAGACAGCATTCTTGAAGAATATAACAAAAATAATATTTCTATAAAAGAAAAAGCAATTCTTAATCAAAAGCTTGAAGCTATGGTAAAAGATAACGCTCTTTTTTTGCCCACTTATGTTCCAAGTGTTAAAAAGTGTTTGTGTTGGAAATATATTAGATTCCCGGGATGGATTTCTATGCCGTTAATTAAAGACTTTTTTTCTGACTTTGCATGTCTTGCTTGGTTTGATCCTTTAATAAAGGATGAAATAGATAATGCCTTTAATGAAGGGGAAGGTTTTGAAAGAAGGGTGTGGAAAGGCGTTAAAAGGGAAGAAAATTGATAGATATAATAATTTAATTTATCCTTATAATATAAAACAAATGAGAAAAATCGTTTTATTATTTATCTTCTCTTCTTTTCATCTATGGTCTCAAAGCCCTTTAGGAAAGGCTTTTGAGCTTAAACATGTAAATGTTTTAGATATTGAATTTGCAACTCCTATAGATAATGAAAATGTTTATGAATACATAGCACATAAAATTGAATTTTCCCCTTTGCATATACAGGCAAGATGGGTAGGATATTATATAAGCAAGGAAAGATTAGAAGCAAAAAAAGTTAAAAGAAAGGGCTTTTCATTTATGGAAGATAAAAGAATTAAAGGAGGCAGTGCAAAAGATTCTGATTATAAAAAATCAGGATATGATAGGGGGCATTTAGTACCTAGTAGAGACATGGCTTTTTCTAAAGAAACATTATTTGAATCTTTTTTATTTAGTAATATATCCCCACAAGTGCCACAATTTAATAGAGGTAAATGGTTAGAATTAGAAAAATTTGCAAGGAATATAGCAATTAAACATAATCTGGTTTATGTAGTTACAGGACCTATTTTTAAAAAAAATATAAAAAAGATTGGCAAAAACAAAATAGATGTTCCAAGTCATTTTTTTAAAGCATTGCTTTTTTATAATGAAGAAAAAATAGAGGCAATTGGTTTTATAATGCCAAACGAAAAATTGCAAGAAGAATTACATTTTTTTGCATGTAGCATAGATTATTTAGAAAAAGAAGCAGAGATAGATGTCTTTCCATCTTTGCCCGATGAAATAGAAGAGAAAATAGAAAAAGATTATAACAGCGACTTTTGGTTTAGTAATAGCAAAGAAAATAATATAGCAGAAAGTGAAATGGGTGAGGAGTGAAAATATGTTAAATGAAAAAATAAATGAGATGTTAGAGCAAAAACAAATTGTCCAAGTAAGAGAAAAGATATTAAGCTTAAATGATGTAGATATTGCTGAGTGTATTGAAAACTTAAAGAAAACTCACGCACTTTTAGTTTTTAGAATGCTTCCAAAAGATGTAGCTGCAAGTGTATTTTCTCACCTTTCAAATGAAATGCAAGGAGAGATTATAAATGCAGTAACAGATATTGAGCTTATCTCTCTTTTAGATGAAATATATCTTGATGATATTGTAGATATTATAGAAGAAATGCCAGCAAATGTTGTAGAAAAAATATTAAAAAACACTAGTGATAAAAATAGGCAATTAATAAATCAATTCTTAAAATATCCAAAAGATTCTGCAGGAAGCCTAATGACAATAGAATATATGAATTTAAAAAAACACTTTACTAGTAAAGAGGCTCTAAAACATATAAAAGAAACAGCTTCAGAAAAAGAAACAATATATACATGTTATGTAACTGGAGAACAAAGGTATCTTTTAGGCACAGTTTCTTTACGCGATCTAGTGCTTTCTGATGAAAATACACATATTGAAGATATATTAAATAAAGAAGTTATTTCTGTTAATACACATGATGACCAAGAAAAAGTTTCTTCTATTTTTAAGAAATATGACTTTTTTGTGTTGCCTGTTGTGGATAATGAAAATAGACTTATTGGCATTATAACAGTTGATGATATTATAGATGTTATGGAAAAAGAGGCTACAGAAGATTTTGAAAAAATGGCTGCTATGCAACCTTCTGAAAAAGCTTACCTTAATGAAGGTGTTTTTGCACTTGCAAAGAAACGAATAGGTTGGCTTTTAATTTTAATGATCTCTCAAACATTTACGTCAAATATTATTGATAATTACACCAGCTTATTGGCAAGCATGACAGTGCTTACCACATTCATTCCAATGTTAATGGATACAGGTGGAAATGCAGGAAGCCAATCTTCCACACTTATAATTAGAGGGCTTGCAACAGGGGAGATTCGCCCTAGAGATTGGCTTTTAGTGTTATGGAAAGAAAGCAGAATAGCTTTAATAGTTGGTGCTATTCTTTCGTTTTTTATTACATTCAAAACTATTTTTCTCTCTCACAAAGAAGTAAAAGTGGCTTTGTCTGTTGGAATAACATTGTTTGTTGCAGTAATTGTTGCAAAATTGACAGGAGCTCTTTTACCAATTATTGCAAAAATATTAAAACTAGATCCTGCAATAATGGCAGGTCCCTTAATTACTACAATCGTTGATAGTGTAAGCTTAATTTTATTTTTTTCTATTTCTTCTATCTTGCTCTTTTAATTCTTTATGAATACACTTAAAAACATTGCATTAAAAAAAATCTATAAAGGCAAAAGATATAAAACAATTGTAAAAGAAATATTTAGAAAATTAATACACATGTTAAGTGCTTTTGTTCCATTTTTTGTCTATCTAACTTCTAGTAAACTTGTAATTGTTTTTTTATTAATTTTACTATTTTTGTTTATTATTTTTGAAATAGCAAGACTAAAAGGCAGACGCCTTTATTTTTTTTCTAATATTGTAGAAATAGCGAGTAGAGAGGGGGAAGAAAAATGTATTTCTTTAGGTCCTATTACTCTATGCTTTGGCATAATCATATCCTTATATTTTTTTCCTTTAAATATTGCAACAATGGCAATCTTAGCTTTAAGCTTTGGAGATGGTTTTGCAAGCCTTATTGGAACAATATTTGGAAAGAAAAAACTAATATTTAAAGGGAAAACACGCGAAGGCACATTAAGCTGTTTATTTGCAACATTTATAGCAGAATTAATATACACTCATTCTTTTTTTGTAAGTTTCATATTAGCAATTATTACATCTTTTATCGAACTTTTACCATTAAAAGAGTTTGACAATATTTTAATTCCTGTTATTGCCTCTTTAGCTGTAAAATTTTTATTTTGATGAAAGTTCATTTTTAACGCATGCCAATATTTCTTCTGGATTTTCCATATTCAAAACTTTGTTATAAACTTCTTCTGCACTTTTTACATCAATAGAAGAAATAAACTCTTTCATTTCATAAGTTTTCCAACTAGGCATACTAAAATGTCTTAAGCCCATGCCAAGTAATAAAAACACCGCCTCTTTATTACAAGCCATTTCACCACACATAGAGACAAAATAGCCTTTATTTTTATTAAAACTACTAGAATCTATTGCTTTTTTTATAAGGCGTAAAACAGATGGTTCAAAATAATTAGCCAAATAAGAGACCTTACCATTTTCTCTATCTACTGCCATTACATATTGCACTAAATCATTTGTTCCAATAGACATAAAATCCACATAAGGAGCAAAAAACTCTGCAACAATTGCAACACTTGGCACCTCTACCATAATTCCTAAAGGGAGCTTATCGTTAAATGGTATACCTTTTTCTTTTAGATAACTTTTTTCTTCTTCTATTATATTTTTTACACGTTTCACTTCATTAACACTAGAAACCATAGGAATTAATATATGGATATTGCCAAATGCACTACTACGCAATATTGCTCTTATTTGGGTCTTAAATATTTGTGGACGTTCAAAACAATATCTAATTGCTCGCCATCCTAAAAGGGGGTTTTTTTCATGAAGCCTTTCTTGTTCTTTTAGCATTTTATCAGAGCCTGCGTCAAAGGTGCGGATTATTACAGGTTTACCTTTCATAGTCTTAGCAACAGAGGAATACACTTGTTCTTGCATCTTTTCATCGGGAATTATATCATCTTTTAAAAACAAAAACTCAGTTCTAAAAAGACCCACTCCATCTGCCACTTGCATAGAAGGGTTTAGAACTTCATCCTTAAAAGCAATATTTGCACTTACAGAAACGGGAATGCCATCAGCTGTTTTTAAAATACCACATTCAATAGAAAAACGACTCATTACATCTTTTTGTCTTTTTTCATTCTCTTCTATTTTATTTTTATATTTTTCAATTTCCTTACTAGATGGATTATAAATTACAAAGCCTTCTTCTGCATCTAAAATCACCTCTAAGCCTGAAAGACCATATTCAAAGGAATGAGATGTAGAGACAAGCATTGGTAGCCCCCAAGAGCGTGCAATAATAGAAATATGTCCTGTAACGCCCCCTTCTTCCATTATAATCCCTTTAATTTGAGCTTTTTTAAGTGATAGCACTTCAGATGTCATTATATCTCTTGCAACAATAATAGAAAAAGGCGGAACACGTGAAAAACGGTCCATTTTTTCTCTTGAAGAAAGCAAATATTCAAAAACAGGAGAAAAAGCATCTTTAATATCCATAGCTCTTTCTTTTATATATGTGTTTGCAGAAGCTGCTAAAAGACTAGCATAAGATTCAAGCTTTTTATCTAAAATTGATTCAACATTTAACTTTTCTTTTTCCAAATCATTATATACATCTTTTATAAATTCCTCATCTTTTAACATTGCAATATGAGTGTTTAAAATATCAGTTTCTTCTTTTGAAGAATCTTTTTTATGCTCTTGCAAAAGATGTGTTAAATCTTTTATTGTCTTTTCAATTGCGTTTTTTAATCTTTCTTTTTCATCTTTAATTTTGAGTGTGTCAATAGAATACGAAGGAATATCTAATTTTAGATTATCTGAAATGCGAAAAGCTTTTCCTATTGCAATACCTGTTGAAGCTACTAAACCAGTGAACTTTTTCATAATGTGCCCATTTTATAGGAAATGAAAGATAAAGACTAGATATAAGCTTAAAAATAAAAGAGCTATGTAGGTGTGAATATTTTATAATAGATGAAAGGTAAGCGGATGATGGGAGTCGAACCCACGTCTCCAGCTTGGAAGGCTGGGGTAATAGCCGTTATACGACATCCGCAAGCAATTAAAACAATTGTCTGATTTGTAAAGTCTATAAAAATTATGTAGATTAGTCAAGACTTAAAACTATAAAATATTTTTTAATAACACTAAAGTTATAAAGAAAAGAGGCTATCTATGATTAACATTCAATACCTAAAGCTTTAAAAAAAACATTCTAATAATAGTTTTATATCTTAAAAATTCTTTTTAAGATGCACCCCATTTGAATGTTTTAACAAAACGCCCTTGTTAAATTTACCTATTAAGCACATTCTACTTTTAAGAAAGAGGGATTGAGTTTGATAGATGGAAAAAGAAAGCTAGCAATAAATTAATATCTATTTTAGTTATGTAATACTTTTAATCCCTTTAAGCTAAAGGATGAGCTCCGTCTAGCTAACGGGACGCTTCCT
>CAUUIE010000073.1:0-9723 GCA_963545065.1 uncultured Treponema sp. | reverse complement strand
CACTGGCTTTTCAGCGTTATCATTTTTAGAACTAGTTTTTAATAAAGTATCTTCTATCGATTTCTGTTCGTTTTTAGGATCTATACTTGAAATCACTTCATCTTTTGAAGCTTGAAATTGGGTATCATTATCAAATTCGTCATTGATAAAATTATCATCCTGAAAATTATATACTCTATCATCTTCTTTTTTAATTCTTTCTTGTTTATTTTGCTCGTTAAAATATGAAGTATTCTTATTAATTCTATCAACGCTAGTATATACTTTTTCTCTTTTTTCTGATATTTTCATTTTTAAAACAATTAAGAGAATAGCTGTTAAGAAACATAGGGCTAATACAATGAAAAAAACAGTTCGACTTCTTAAAAAAATCATATTAACTGGCAATATATTCATCAAAACTGTGATATATATTTTTTGATCAAGTTCATCTATATATCCATCTGCCTTAAACACTTTTAAAAACTTAGAATTCTCTTTTATTAAAACATTACCATTAACAACTGAAAAAAGAGTGGAATCGTTGGGATATGAAAAAACTGTTCCAATATCTGGAGCAATTTGAAGGACAAAACCTTTTATTTTTAATGCCCTTGCAACATTTTTTAATCTTTGTTTGCCTTTTTCATCTTTTAATAAAGATGTTTTAAGCTCATAAGAAATTGCTTTTTCAAACTGATGAAAAGAAATTTCTGCTCTTTCTATTTCTTTATTAGTATCTTCAATTATATTAAATACAAACATGCCAACTGTGAATATAATTATAATCACCACAAAAAGAGCATAAAGTTTAAAATATATATGTCTCATCACATCCTACATTATAACATAAGTATTTTTCTTAATACAAGGTCTATAGAATGAAAAGAATCGTCTTTTTTTATCTTTAAAATATCCTTGTGTATATTTTGCCATGTCATAAATGGTAAAAAAACCATTTTTAATTTACTATGTGAAAATTCTAGATCATGTATTAATTTTTGTTTAAATGTTTCATATGGAAATTGTGAAAAATCTTCCTCTTTCCAATCATTAATTTTTCTTTCGTCATTATAAAAAGCATTTCCATAAGAATCTAATAATTTTGTTTTATATGTAATTTTATTTCCAATTTTTTCTTTTTCAGTATTACTATTAAAAATTAAATTTGTAAATAAAGTTTCTTCTGGCTTTAAGCGACTTACATCTTTTTGATATATATTAAAAAGATATGTGCCTCTAGCATAAGATTTTCCATTAGTATATGCAAAATCTAAACCTGCATATTCAAATCGAGTAAACCCCAATGAAAGTGCAACATTTAAAGCGGCTATTGCTACAGTTCCTCCACCAACATCCAATTTTGGAAATGCTGAAAACATGCTTATGTATTGTGAAAAAGGATGATTACTAATAGTAAAAATAATGTCATTGCCATTTTTAAAAAATTGTCTTACTAATAAAGGGGAGGCTGCAAGATCAAAAACAGCAATAATCTTATTAGAAAATGAAAAAATGCAATGAGTGCTACATGCTATTTGTGGGTCTATACTAATAAAAAAATCTGGAGTTATTTTATTTTCTATTAGTGGCTTTAAAGATGCATCCGAGGCAAATAATACTAATTTTTCTCTTTTTTCCTTTATCTGCATCATTGCATTATCCAAGCTAGGACCTGCTCCTAATATTACTGCAATTTTCGTATTATCAACTTTAGGAAAACTTATTTTATTTTCACTTGCTATTTTTAAATTGAGCATTATGTTTCTCATCCAAATTTTGCCAAATTTACCTTGCGTAGAAACATCTTGTTTAATTGAATTAAGTGCTATTTCAATTTTTTCATTTAAAATATTAATATCATAATTTAAAAAATAATTTTTCCATACGTGCAATATTTTTACAGTTAAACTACCCATCAAAATAGGTATGTAATTCTGTATAAAACATGAAATAAAATCATTGGATGTTACAGGTGGTAATAAAACACTTCTCTCACAAGACAAAATATTAAATAAGTCGCAAAGGCACAGAAGACATTTTAATGAAGCATAACTAATTTCACAAATTAAAGCTGTTTGATTAGATGAATGCTCTAAGAAATATTGAATATGAAAGCCACCACCTATACCACAAAATAGCACTGTCTCTTCATTTCCAGAAAACATTTTACTACTTTCATTTACATGCGAATATTTTGAATGTACACTTTTACCATCCATAAATACAGGCACATCATAGTCCCCATATTTAGATTTCTCAACTTTGAGATAACTTTTATCAGGAATAACATCAACTAGTTTTTCATAAATATATGGGAATCTTTTTTTTATAATATTTATATTTTTTTCAAAAACATCATTCATTATGAATATTATATCGACATTTTAGTTTTATTGCTAATGTAATATTAAAAGTCTAAAGCATCACTTAATAATAATCTTTTTTCTTCCACTTCTATGAATTCCATTATTTTATCTTTTATTATTTTTTTAAATATATGAGGCTTATTTTCACAATTTTTAATTAAAGATACATAATCAGAAAAAGCAACTAATTGGCATAACTCTTTTTCTATGCTGTTAAACTGAATATCCATAACATCATCAAAAAAACTACTATCTTTTAACTTTTCTTTTATATTTGAAAAAAAAGAGAAAATAAGTTTAATTCGCTCCGAAAAATTACAAGCATTATCAAAAGAAATATAATTGTTCTTTATATCTTGTTTTTTACATTTTTTAGGTACATCTGCTTTAAGAATTCTTTCAATGCCTTCAATATCAATACCTTTATTTCCTATTCTAAAAAGCCTATCTTTTTTTAATTTTGAAAGACCGGAAAACCATGAAGAATAAACTTCAAGACTATAATATGAAAAACTAGATAATGCTAATAAACTTGAAAAAGTATTTAATCTACTTTCATAAGTAAAATTATTTTCCATATTTTCATTTGGTCTTGCATGAGAAAACCCTTTAGAAAAAGACAAATCCAATCCTGATATAAATATATTTCCTTTTGTATTATCTAGTAAAAGTTCAATAGCAGTACCCGAAACTGTACCATTTCTTTTTGCTTGAAAAATAGGAAAAGAAGTTTTTTCAAAAAAATAATTTTCTATAGCAGAACCATAACTTAAAAATAACACATTGGCACTAGAAAGGACAAAATGAGGAATAAAAGCTTCCAAAGGAAAGGCAAGTAAAGTGTTATTTACTTGCCTTAAATGTTTCCCTGCCCAAAAGCCTCCGTCAGTAGTGATTGCAACATCTGGTATAATACCATGAAAATAAAGTGATGAAAGGCTTGAAGATGCAGATAAACTAAAACATTTTTTTGTATATTTTTTTATATTATTATCTTTAATGAAGTCTTCTAAACTAACACCAGATGCAAAAAATAACGAATCTTTAACTAAATCGAATCTTAAACTACGTATATTTCTTGCAAAAGATATATTATTAAAAATATTTTTAAGCCACCTTTTCCCAAAAAAGCTTCGTGTTCTTATAACAGAAATAAATATATTCGTCGCCTTTTTTATTTCCTGCCATACAATTTTAGCTTCATTAAACCATATATTTTCGCTTGGTTTCCAAGAAAGGAAAAGAGTTCTAGAAAAATATTCATCGGGAATATTATTCATTAAAAATGAAGTAATTCCTGTAAAAGAGCCTCGCCAAACTGCATCAAATAAAACATCTTCTTTTAAAAAAAGCTCTTTTGTGTAACGAATCGCTAAAAGTTTTGCTTTTGGAAATCTTTTTCTAAAAGATGCTACCAAATAAGACTCGCCAGGTTCAGTTACTACAATAAAAAGTGGAGAACCTTTTACTGTTGCCACAAAATTATCTGCTTCTTTTTGTGGTGCATATTTTGAATGTAACCGAAAATTACTATTCATAATGCTTATATTTCATGTGGATTATAAGCATCTCCTACCCAAGCTTCAATCTCTTCTTTTGCATTTTTTATATCAAAATGAAAATCCACTCCTATCCTCTCTATTAAAGAAAATCCATACATAGAAGAAAGAAGAGCTTTTAATGTACTCCCATAAACATTTTTATCTAACTTTTGACTAGAAAAAATACAAACATTTAATGATAAATCTTTTTCTAGCACTGCAAAACTATACCTTCCAATTAAGGAAGAAATTCTATTAACTATAGAATAAAAAAGAACAAGAGAATCAAGATTGCTATGTAGATCAGAAATTTCAAATGCATCTTTAAAAGAAAATTTTATAAAATTAGGAATAGTAGAAGCTATAAGAGAGCCTTCAAGCTTTGACTCTATGGAAGAAGAACCAACATATTTTAAAAACGGAGGCACACAAGTTTCAATAAGAATTCTGTTATTCTTATATTCCTTTTGGAAATTTTCTACTTCGCATATTAAATCATTTTTATTCTCATCATTAAACAAAACATTAGGTGACTCATCAAATTTTAACAATAAAAAAACACAATTTCCGTCATCTAAAGAATATAAGAGTGTGTTCTCAAAAAATGATGCATCACACTCAAAACATTCTTTTTGCTTTAAAATAACAAAAGAATCTAAAAAAGAAGATATATTATCGATAGATACAAAAGAAGCATCAAATGAGGAAAGACGAAAAGTCTCACTATCAATGCCTATAGGAAAGGCAATATGAAAAACCCCCGCATGCTTAACTAAAAAAGCACCATATTCAGCGTGCACCTTTTCTAAAAACGAAGCAAAAAGAGACTTAAAAAAGAAATATCTAGGCTTATCTTGAGTATAAGATTCCATTTTTCTTTCACCCTCAAGATTTTTTAATTTATTTAAGAGTCCCATTAGGAAATACCCAATTCACTAAATAATCTATTATACATTTCAAAATACTCAGACTCTGCAAATTCTTTCATTTTTTCTTCTGGTAAACTTTCAAGAAGCTGATCCATATATGAAAGCACAGATTTCACATCTTTTTTTATGTTAGAAGGCAATTCATCTTCTTTTTCTTCCATAGAAGAGGTACCTTTAACAACATCCTCATTAACATTTATATCATCTTCATTGGAAGAAACAGCATTATCAATTATTTTTTCTTCAGTAGAAAGACTTTCTTTATTGCTCGCATCCACGTTTTCATCAATAGATTTAACACTTATGTCTATATCTTGTGTCTCAGGTATTTCTACAGAAACTTCATCAGTAGATATATCGCTATCGATACTTTCAGCCTTTTCATCTAAATAAGACATGTCTTTACCTTCAGCAGTATTTGGAGAATTATCAATATCTTCTGCTTCAGTTTCTCTATTTAACATATCATAATCAAGTTCTTCAGGGATAACAAAATCATCAAGCTTAGAATTTTCAAGTGCTATATCATCAAAATCCAATTCTTTCTTATCAGCTTCAAATTCGTTTTCATCATCAAATGTAGCTTCAACCTCACAAACTTCACAACTGGCAACATCACCATTATTTTCATTTTTTTCTTCACTAAATGTAGCAGTCTCGTCATTTTCAGTTAATTCATTATTTTTGTCCTTAGCATCATCTTCTGTAAAATCTGCTGTGATTAAAATATTATTTAATTCATCACCTGTCAAAGATATAGCTTCATCAGTATCCTCATCTTTAAAAAAGCCTGCATCTTCGTTTTCATCATTTTTATGAGTATTACTACCTATAATGTCATCACTTACAAAACTTTCATTAGAATGAGGTACATTCATTTTAAGGCTTGAAATTTCTTCCTTTATGGATACAAGCTCCTTTGCCATTTCTGTTAAAAGTTCTGTTACCTTATCAAGTCCTGCAACAGAAATAACTCCAGAATGGATAACACTATCACAAGGTAAATTAGAAGTATCTTGAGTAAGTTCATTCGCCAATGCTTGAACATCATTAAAGTTTTTTACACTCTTTTCTTCACTAGATGAACTTTCATAATTATCAGACTCTTTTTCATTTTCTTCATTCTCACCTAATATTTTCCTATTCTCTTCACGTATTTCATCCATATTTTCTGGCTCTACAACCGTGTTTTTAATTACAATTGGCTTACTTACCTCTTCTTTATCTTCTTCTTTTTCATCATCTAAATTTGATTGTGGTATAATAATAGACTCTTCATCTTCAATTTTAGAAATATTTGTTAAATCTTGAGCTTCATCAACTTCAACATTCAAATCTATATCCTCATTTTCAATACTTGATGAAGGAATTTCAGCTTCTTCATTAGAAGATTGAGAAGAATTGGAAGTAGATAAAAAATCATTCACGTCTATATCTTCAGTTGCTTCAGTGTTTGTAGACTGCAAAGCATCTTGATTTTCAGAAGTGGATTCAACTTCATTAAACATCTCATCAAAATTGTCTTCTTTTTTATCTTCCACATATGAATCCATAGTGTCAAAATTTAAATCCATCTTCAAGCTCATTTCGTCTTCTTTAACTTCCATGTCATTATTAGTATCATTTTCAAAGTCTGTAAAAAAATCTGACATATCAATATCATCCAAAGACTCACTATTATCATTGTTGTTAGTTACATCTTCTATCGATTTTTCTTCAGCAAGACCATCAAAATCAAATGCAACCTCGTCTTTATCTTCTTCAATACTAAGTTTATCGTCCATATTGTTACTATCTCCTGTAGGTACAAGTATTTCAGATGAAGATTGTTCTTCTAAAGCGGTAGGTTTTTTCTTTATCCAAACACCATATTCATCTAAATCTGAAGTATTTCCTTTTTCATCATTAGAAGGCAAGTCTTTAAACTCATCATATGTATCAAACTCATCTGACATCTTATTCTCCTTAAAAACACTTTATAAAAGCAATTAATTACACAATACATTGCTACTATAAAGCTCCAGCCTATTATCTTATTATCGGTCTTATGACGAAAAGATATAAGAAACACAAATTTAAATATCCTATAACCTCTTCATTATATTCTTTTATTAAATAATATTCAAGAAAGAGAAAAAATTTACCGTTAAATACCAACACAGAGTTATGCAACTTTATATACGTATCATTTTTCCATTTTTTATTATTACCTCAGTTTACACTCTTTTAACCTTTTTCTTTGGCTACTCAGGTATATACTCACAAAGAAAATTGGAAGAAGAAATTACTAATGTGATAAAAAATATTTCTATAATTAAACAGAAAGGAATAGAGTTAGACGTGTTAATAAAAAATCTAACTTCGGATGAACAAACAATAAAGATATTTGCACATGATCTAGGCTACATAAATGAAAATGAAGGAATAATAAAATTAACATCTTTAAAGTCTAATTCGCTATTAGATAACATAAGCTATGGCAGTGCTATTAAAATACATCGTTCTGCTTATATGTCAGATTCTCTTTGCAAACGATTTGCTATTCTTATGGGAATTATTTCTTTTATTATAGAAATGCTAATTGTAAAATCTTATGATCCTCAAGAAAAACGATCCACAGTGTATAGCTACAATTAGTGACTATGTTCTAAGTGGAAACATAGTTATCATCCCAACAGACACAGTTTATGGATTCTCTGGTTTACCTGTAGCACATACTAAAGAAAAATTGGCCTTAATAAAAAAGAGAGATAAAAACAAAAGTTTGATTAATCTAATAGAAAAAAAAGAGGAAGCATTAAGGTATATTGATAAATCTTATTATTCAAATAATGAACTTAAAGAATTACTATCTTTTTGGCCATGCCCTTTAACAATCATTTTTATAAGTAGTAATCAAAAAGAAAAAACAATAGCACTAAGGTGTCCTAAAGATGCATGGCTTAAAAAGCTACTTTCAAATATAGGCTCTTCTATTTTTTCTACAAGTGTTAACATATCAGGTTATCCTTCAATGAAAAATCTCAGCAACATAAAAGAAGCGTTTTATAGCGACGTATCTTTGATAGTTGATGGAGGCAACTTAACAAGTACATCTTCTACAATACTAGATGCAACAAAAAGACCTTTTTCTATTATAAGACAAGGCTCATATATCCTGCCTCATTTTAATTTCTATGCCACTTAACAGGAATAGACACTTCAGAGATGCTTATTATTTCTTTGCTATTATGTTTTATAGTAGAAGTTGTTTTAAGACCAGAAAGGATTTTTAAATCTTGATCAACATTTAATTTCCAAACAATAGGTTTAGCTGATTTTGCAGCTAGATTTGCAATGTTGTCAGGCAAATCTATAAACTGTCTAGGCTGGGGCAAGCCCTTTTGGGTCACAATTAAATAACCATTTTCCAATTTTAGTTCTAACAACAACGAAATACCAGAAGTCCATATAGCTATCCCTCTTCCACCTCTCATAATCATTATTTTTTCCACTTCACCATCTTCTCCATACCAAGCTCCAGTAAGAGAATCTAAATTGGAAATAAGCTTAACGTCTTCTACAGTTTCTATTATATCATCATTTTTTTTATGTGCATTACTTACATGAGAAGCAATATCTATGTTTACATTATCTTGCATTGCAAAAAGTTCTTTTACTAAAAGTCTAGAATCTAAAAGTATTTTGTTTGAACCATCATAATCTTTTGAAATATACCTGACAATTTCCAACTTTCTATTTTTAAAAATTAATTCTAGTCTAACACCATCCATTAAACCTATCATTCGTCCTGTAAAGATATAAAGAATATCTGGAGAGCTAATAATGTCTTCTTCTTTTGCTAGATTAAAATCTTCCACTACATAACCTTTAATCTCTGCAGTAAACGAAAGAATAATTTCATTTATGGTTCTTTCTAGTTGAGGAGGTACATTATCCATCTCAAGATGTAAATACGCTATATGAACGGAACTTTGTATAGCATAAATTGGAAGCACGAGGAATATAACAAATATATGTATAATTAGTAAAAATTTATAATTTTTCATTAACGTCTTACACTAATAAAACACCTCTTTTAAATTCTGTGTCATTCTTAATCTATAGTTTTATAGCTTTTTATGTATTCCTAAACTCCCTTTCAATATCTCTTTTTATATCCTTTTCTTTTATACTAGCTCTCTTATCAAAGAGTTTTTTACCTTTGCAAACTCCAAGCAATATCTTTAGCATTCCATCTTTTAAATAAAACTCAAGTGGAATTAAAGTATAACCTTTTTCGCTAGTACTCCTAATAAGCCTTTTAATTTCATCTTTATGCAAAAGAAGTTTTCTAATTCTATCTGGTTTATGATTAAAAACTGAAGAGTAAACATATTCTGAAATGGAGAAGTTTTTTATAAAGACCTCTCCATTTTGTATCTCTGCAAAAGAATCACTAAAAGCAATCTTTCCCTCTTTTACAGATTTAACTTCAGTACCCTGTAAAACAATCCCACACTCAATACTAGATTCAATGGAGTAATTAAAAAAAGCCTTTTTATTTTTTGCAATTAACTTTCTTCCCTTCCTCATGCTCTAATCTCTCATTAGTATTAAAGTTATATATCGGAGGATTATACAAAGAGTACACAGCATGGTCAAGAAGAAGAAAGATTGTAAATATGTGCATTATTTATAAAACCAATATTCACTTATTCCTCTCTTAGTAGTTCATAAAGTAATTTATAATAAACTATATCTCATTTTAAGCATTTACCTTACATAAGGCAAATGCTTAAAAACTTAAAAAATATTATTAAACATTCATTAAAAATATTTTTCTTTACACCTTAAACTTAGACACTTCTATAACAAGGGATGCGATGCTTTCTTTGTTCTTTTGAGTAATCTCTGCAACCTCTT
>CAUUIE010000072.1:0-9871 GCA_963545065.1 uncultured Treponema sp. | reverse complement strand
TAGCTAATCGGCATGGTCTAATATGGCTAGAATTCATATATTATTACTTAAATGATTGGCTCCTTTCTCTAGCTATTACATAGCATCATTTCTAGCTAGAAACGGGATCTACTTCTAACAATAATTTGAAAGTAATTTTGTTAAAAAATAACCATGGTTTCTAGCTAGTAATTGTTTCTATTCTTAAAAGAATATAAAGTAGCTATCTTTATAAAAATTTTACAAGCTAAAAATATTTACCAAAAGGCTTTAGTTTTTAGCACATTATAGTCTTGTATAAGGTAATATAAATTGATATAATCCGCGTTGAATCTTGAGTGTCAAGTGAGGAATCGCTGTTTTTTTGCAGAGGAAAGTCCGGGCTCTTTCGGGTGCGATGCCAGATAACGTCTGGATGATATTTAAAGTATCAATAGAAAGTGCAACAGAAAATATACCGCTCATTCTTTGAGTAAGGGTGAAAAGGCGTGTGTAAGAGACCACCTTTCATATGGCAACATATGGAGTATTTGTAAACCTCATCGAGAGCAAGGTCAAAAATAAAGAATTATCCGATTCAAATTTATGGGTAGACCGCAAAAACCTTTAATTTAAGGATTTAGAAAGATGATTCCTAGTTTGTTAAATGCCTTTAGGTGTTAATAAACAAAACAGAATCCGGCTTACCTTGGCACTCTTTTTTATATTTTTTTCTGGTGGTTTTGCTTTGGAACAGCAATATAGTGGGTCTAACCGTGGCTTGTTTTCTAAAATATTTTTTGCATTCTCACTTTTAGGCGTTTGTGTTGCCGTTGTACTTGTTCTTTTCTTTTTAAGAAAAGGTAAAGACATGCCAAACTTAAATGAAATATATAAAGATTGGGAATCTTCTTCTTATAATTCTGTGTACCTAAAAACAGAACAAATCTTAAAACACGATCCTTTTAATCCTCAAGCTTTAGCTTTTCGTGGTTTTTCTTCATATTATATATATATAAGTGAACCTGATGTAGCATCTAATTTAGTATATTTGGAAAATGCAATAATATCGTTAAGACAAGCTTTCTATCTTTTACATGATAAAGACATTGAAAAAGTGTCTTATATCTTAGGTAAAGCATATTTCCAAAAAGGTGAGTATTACGCAGACCTTGCAATAAAGTATCTTAGCATGGCTCAAGGTAGTGTTTCTTTTTCGGATTTGGAAGAGTTTAAAGGAATGGCACATCTAAACTTAGGAGAATTAGAAGCTGCTATTTCTTCATTTACTCTTGCATTAAAAGATTCCCCTTCTCCTTTCTTGCTTTACATTTTAGGGGAAACTTATATGAAGCTAGAAGATTTCCAAAACGCAAAGCAATATTTTTTTCAAACAATGAATGAAACTAAAGATGAATTATTACAAATAAAATGTAGAACCTACATAGGAACAATTTTGTTTAATGAAGGTGAAATAGAAAAGGCAAAGAGTGAGTTTATGACCATTCTTGAAAAAGATGCCTTTTCGAGTGAAGCACATTATGTGCTAGGACTTATATTAGAAAAAGAAGGGGATATGGTAAAGGCTCGCTCAGAATGGAGGCGTGCTTTAAAAAGTAACCCTTCGCATGAGAAAGCTATAGAAAAGCTAAAAGTTTAAGGCTTAAGTGTTTAATTAAAAATTAGGGGGATAACAAAGAGTGTTTTTAGGCCGTTTTTCTACTAATATTGGAATAGATTTAGGAACATGCAATACTATAATATGTGTTGACGAGAAAATTGTAGTTAATGAACCGTCTGTTGTTGCTGTGGAGCAAGGGACAAAAAAGGTTATAGCAATTGGTAATGATGCTAAAATGATGCTTTATAAGGCACCGGGTAGCATAAAGACAATTCGTCCTTTAAGGGGTGGCGTTATTGGAGACATGGACACCACTGAAAAAATGATTCGCTATTTTGTGAGAAAAGTAATCCCTCGTTATAAGTTTATAAAGCCTAGAATGGTTATAGGCATTCCTAGCGGAATTACAGCAGTTGAAAGAAAAGCAGTTTACGATGCTGCAATAAAAGCAGGGGCTGGGGACGTGAAAGTAGTGGAAGAATCTTTAGCTGCCGCTATTGGAGCAAATATTCCAATACATGCACCTGCAGGAAACATGGTCTGTGACATTGGGGGGGGAACTACAGAGGTTTCAGTTATTTCTCTTGGAGGCATGGTTGTAACCCATTCAATTAAAGTTGGGGGAGACAAATTTGATGAATCTATTGTTAAGCATATTAGAGCTGTTGATAACCTTATAATAGGAGAGGAAACAGCAGAAAGAGTTAAAAAAGAGATTGGAAATGTATCAAATGAAACAATCATAGAAAAGGCAGAAATTAAAGGAACAGATGCAATAACAGGTTTGCCAAGAAAATTAGAAATAGATTCTATTGAAGTTAGGGAAGCATTAAAGGAGCCTATTTCAGAGATAATAGAAGCAATCAAGAAAACGTTAGCAGAAACACCTCCCGAACTCACTTCAGACATTGTGGAACGTGGCATAGTTATGACAGGTGGAGGGGCTCTCTTAAAGGGATTAGCAAAACTTATTTCACAAGAGACAAGAGTTCCTGTAATTGTTGCAGAAAATCCTATGGACTGTGTGGCAATAGGAGCTGGAAAATATTACAGAGTCTTTAATGAAATAAGAAGTGGCAGAAGCTTGTATGACAGCATAAATAAATGAAAAGAACAAAATCTAACTTTGATATCTCTCTTTTTGCTATTCTTTTGCTTTCTTCATCAATTATGTTATGGACTTCTACAGGAGAATTTGTTATTAACTTTAGAGAAGCAGGCTTTTCCTTTGTTTCTAGTCTTCAAAAGGGCATGTTTTCAATACATTCTTTTTTTAAAAACACTGTAACATCTGTTGTAGAACTTGCTTCGCTAAAAGAAAAATATTCACAGTTAGTAGAAAAGTTAAACAAATATGAAATTTTAGAAACATCTACTTATGAGCTTCAAAAAGAAAATCAAGAATTAAAGAGCCTTTTAGGCTTTTCACAAAATATCAAGACACACAATATAGTAGCCGAAATTATTGGGCTGGATCCAAACAATTTATATTATGGCATTGTTATTAATAGAGGATTAAAGCATGGAATTAAAAAAAACATGCCTGTTATAGCTTTTCAAAAGGGAAATATGGCATTAGTTGGTAAAATTATGAGTGTTGCCTCCTCTTCTAGCGTTGTGCTACCTCTCTATGATGATAGGTGTTACATAGCTTCAAAAATGGAAGGTTCAAGACATAGGGGAATAGTAGGTGGGCAAGGCTCTTCCTCTTTGCCTTTACTAATGAAGTATGTAAAAAAAAGGGTAAAAGATGAGATAAAAGTGGGAGACAAAGTGCTCACTTCAGGTCTTGATGATACTTCAATTTTTCCTAAAAACATACCACTAGGTTATATTTCAAAAATTTTAGTGCATGATTATGAAACTTCTTTAGAGCTTTATGTGGAGCCTATAATTAATTTTTCCACATTAGAATATGTTTTTGTTCTTGATGTTTCTCACAATAATAAAGAAAAAGATGAAGTTTAAGGAATAGAAAAAGATGAATCGTGTACTCGTCTCATGTAGTATAGTATCTATTTTGTTAATTTTAATTCAAACAGCTCTTTTTTCACATATTCCGTTTTTTTTAGTTACAGCAGACCTTTTATTAGTTTTTATTACATTTGTAGCCATTAATAATGGCTCTCGCTTTGCAATGGTTTTAGGTTTTATATCAGGAATACTTTTAGATTTTATGTCTCTTTCTCCTTTTGGTCTTTCTTCTTTCATTCTTATATTCATTTCATTTTTTTTAGGAAAATTATATGGCAAATATAATCTTTCACATTTTAGCATCCCATTCATTTTAGCTATTGTGGCAACAGGGCTTAAATTCTTATTATTAATTTTGTTACATTTCCTTTTTGGCTCTGCAGTAAAGGTTTATAACATTTATGATAAAACTTTTTTAATTGAGCTTATCTTAAATGTCTTATTCGCCCCTTTAATTTTCTTTGTTTTAAACCGTTTCCCAAGCCTTTTTAAATCTTTAGGTGATGTATGAACGAAGAAAGTTTTAAAGATTTAAACTCGCGTCTTAATATTTTAAGTATTGTAATAGGCACCATTATGATTTTATATGCTTATTACCTCTTTTCTTTGCAAATTATAAATGGAAAGCAATTTGGCACAAGGGCTAAAAATATTTCACAAAAAATCACTCGTCTTCAATCTCAAAGAGGTGAAATTTATGATAGAACAGGAAAGAATCCTCTTGTTTTAAATGTGGATTCTTTTGCAGTTGAAGTAATTCCTGCAGAAGTTCCAAAAGAAAGATTTAATACAATAATTAGCTCTCTTTCACAAATATTAGCAATTCCACTTTCTAAAATTGAAAAAATTCTTCCATCCTCTGTTAAAAATGATTTTAGGACGATAGAAATAGCTTCTAATGTAAGCTATGAAAAAATTGTTCGTCTTGCAGAAAACATTAACGATTTGCCGGGTGTTTCTTGGAAAAGTAAGCCTTTAAGAAATTATATTGAAGCAGCATCTTTTTCTCATATCACAGGCTATGTTGGAGAGATTACAGCAGAGGAATCTAAGATATTGTATAATAAAGGCTATACATCCAATGCATTAATTGGAAAAGCGGGAATAGAAAAACAATATGACGAAATCTTAAAAGGCCAAGATGGAATGATCTATCGCACTGTCGACGCTTCTGGAAGATATATAGAAAACACACAAAAAGTAGAAGTACCAAAGATGGGAAAAAATTTAGTTCTTACCATAGATAGTTCAATACAAAAATTGGCAGAAAAGGCTATAGGAGAGCGTATAGGAGCAGCTGTTGTTTTAAAGCCACACACAGGTGAAGTTTTAGCTATGGTTTCTTATCCATATTTTGATCAAAATGTGTTTTTGGAAGGCTCTTCTAACGAAGCTTATAGAAATTTAATTAAAGATGATAGAGACCCTCTTTTAAATAGAGCTGTGAATGCACGCTATCCTCCTGCTTCCACTTTTAAGGTAATTATGGCAACTGCAATAATTAATGAAAAGGCTTTTCCAACAGAGAAAACAGTATTGTGTCCTGGAGAGATAGAATATGGCGACCGTGTTTTTCGTTGCCATATAAGAAAACCAGGGCATGGGCATCTTAATCTAAAGGGTGGAGTAGTCCATTCTTGCGATGTTTACTTTTGGATTGTTGGTAGAGATTATTTAGGTGTTGATAAAATTATTGAATATGCAAAAAAGTTTGGTTTCGGTTCATCTTGCGAAATAGACTTACCAAGCCAAACGCTAGGTTTTGTTCCAAACCAAAAATGGAAAGAAAGAACAAGGCATGAAAAATGGTCTCATGGAGACACTATGAATATATCCATAGGTCAAGGTTTTATGTTAGCCTCTCCTCTACAAGTGGCAAATGTTGGAGCAATGATAGTAAATAATGGTGTAATATATAGACCACATTTACTAAAAAGAATTGTAGAGCCCTCTACTGGAAAAACAATAAAAGAAATTGAACGCCAAGTTTTGCATAAAGAAAACATTCCAAAAGAAGTGTTTGCACAAGTTCGCTCTGCTATGAGAGCTGTAATAACAGAGGGAGAAGCTAGAATGCCTATGAACAACCCATATTTTAAGCTTGCAGGAAAAACAGGAACTGCAGAAGTTGGAATGGAACATAATTGGCACTCATGGATGCTAAGCTATGGACCTTATGATGGAAAAGTGGAAGATATGGTTGTAGTATCTGTTATAATTGAAGCAAGAAATAAATGGGAGTGGTGGGCCCCTCATGCTTCCAATATAATTTTGCAAGGAGTTTTAGCACACCAAACATATGAAGAAGCAGTACAAGCCTTAGGATTTGAAAATTTACCACAGCTTAGAAGAAGAGAGTAATGTTTTATGCCTTTTAGTTTAAGACGATTCACCAATTTTGATTATCTTCTTTTTTTATGTATGCTTTTTTTGCCTACTATTGGTATAATGTTTATATATTCTTCTAGTGTGAACTTTCAAGGCATTCTTATTAAAAAAGAATATGCTAAGCAATTAACTTGGTTTATTTCAGGGCTTTTTCTTTTTTCGTTTGTTCTAGCGTTTTATGATTATAAAAAAATAAAAGATAGGTCTTGGTTAATATATATTGCGGGTGTTTTTTTATTAATTATAACTAGATTTTTTGGTCTTCCATCTCGTGGCTCGTATAGTTGGCTTGGAATAAAAGACAAATTTGGAATTCAACCTTCAGAGTTTATGAAGATAATGTACATAATATTTTTAGCATATTTTCTAGATAAATCTAAAAACATGGCACCACTAAAAAGATTTCTTATTGCTCTTATTATAATGCTAATTCCTGTTGCCTTAATTCTTGCACAACCTGATTTAGGAACTGCCTCTGTTTTTATACCAATATTTTTAATTGTATGTTTCATTGCTGGCATAGAACTTAGATACATTATATTTTTTTTTATTATGGGTTTTCTAACAATCCTTCTTACTGTAATTCCACTATGGCAAACGCTTATTTCAAAACAAAGCTCCATTATCACAATAATTGTTAATTCCAAATCTTTAGTTTTTAGCATTTCTTTCTCTCTTGTCTTATGTATATTAATTGCTATTTTAGGATACTTTTTTACACGCAAAAAATATTACTATTGGATAATGTACACTTTCTCTATTTTTGTACTATCTCTTTTAGGTGCATTTCTTGGAGTGCATAAATTACAAAAATATCAAGTTATGCGCTTAATTGTGTTTTGGGATCCACAAGTTGATCCTCTTGATAATGGATGGAATATAATTCAATCTATCACTGCAATTGGTTCCGGTGGTGCACGTGGCATGGGTTTTTTAAAAGGCACACAAAGTCATTATGGCTATCTTCCAGAACAAAGTACAGATTTCATTTTTAGCATTTTATCTGAAGAATGGGGATTTCTTTTTGGTGGCATGCTAATTTTTTCCCTTTACAGTGTTATGTTTTTTAGAATGATTTCTTGCATAAGACATTGTGAAGATTTATTTGGAAAGCTAATTATTGCAGGCATTTTAGGAATGTTTTTCTTTCACTTTATGGTAAACATTGGAATGGCTATGGGAATTATGCCAATTACTGGCATTCCTTTACTTTTCCTTTCCTATGGAGGCTCTTCTCTTTGGATGAGCATGCTTTCAATAGCCATTGTCATGTCCATCAATTTAAGGCAAATGCAATAAGCATAAAACAATTTTCCTATTATGTGTAAAAAAAGTGAATTAATCTTCTTTTATTATCTTCCACGCTTTGTGTATTTTTTTGTTTCTAAAATCTTTTGGAATGCTACTTAATGAAATATCTTTTATAAAAATATTATTTTGAACAGTGTTTTTAAGTAAACTTGAATCAAACTTTAATCTTCTTGAATTACTAGAAAAATATAATGAGCCATTATTTCGTAAAAGTTTTATACATTTTGTGCATAATTCAAAATAATCTTTATTAACATCAAAAACACCTTTCCAAGATGAAGAATTAGAAAAAGTAGGAGGGTCGCATATAATAATATCCCAAACTCTTCCCATTTTAATAGCATTATCTAAAAATTGCATCACTTCCATATTTTCAAAACAAAACATTTGGGAAAGATTAATATTATTTAACCTCATATTTTCTTTTGCTCTTTTTAATGCACTTTTTGAAGTATCCACTCCTAACGAACTTTTAGCACCACCTAATATTGCATGAATAGAAAAAGAGGCAGTATAGCAAAACAGATTTAAGACATCTTTTCCTTTTGAAACTTTTGAAATTTCTAATCTTAATGGGCGGTGGTCCAAAAAAAGACCTGAATCTATATATTCTGAAAGATTAATATTAAATAATGCGTTTCCTTCTTTTGTTATAAACACACCATTTTTATCGTCTAACTTTTTTTGATACTGAGATGAACCTTTTTGTTTTTCTCTTATTTTTATAAAAATATGATCTTTTTTGGCCCCCAAAACATCACCTGCACAAAAAGCAAATTCAGTAATTTCTTTCATTTCTTCTTTTTCATCAGTTTTATATGGGCGCCTATATAACGAAACACACAAATAGGGCACTTTTTCTAGTGAATTATATAGATCAACAACTAAAGGTATTTCAGGAATATCTTTATCATAAAGCCTATAACAATAGATATTCTCTTTTTTTATCCACTTTTTTAATTTTGATTGTTGTTTTATAAGCCTATTAATGAATATTTCTTTTTGATATTCTTTTTTAGCACTGGCTTCCATTATTATTCATCATATAGCTTAGCATTGCATAGCCAGAACTTAAATCTTCCCTCCACACTGCCACATCATCAGGGGTGTTAATCTTTCTATTTGTGAAGTTCCATATTCCTTTAATTCCAGCCTTTAATAAAATATCTGTAACACTTTGAGAACTCTCAGAAGGAACGGCTAAAATTGCTATCTTTATGTTTTCGGCTTTTATCATTTTTTCAGCGTCTTTTATATTAAAGACTTTAACATCATAAATTGTTTTACCAACTTTTTTTTCATCATTATCAAAAACAATAGATATGTTAAAACCATGCTCTTTAAAATCTTGATATCCAATTAAAGCAGTGCCAAGGCAACCTGCTCCAACTAACGCTGCCTTATGCTCAACATTCCAACACAAAAACCGTTCAATAGCAAAAATTAATTCTTTTATAGGATAGCCTTTTTTAGGTTTGCCTACAGCACCTGTTAACGAGATATCTTTTCTCACCTGAATTGCTTCTAGTCTTAGCTCCTCTGCTATAACAGTGCCTGAAATATATTCATCTCCTTGAAGATTTGCAGCTTTAATAATATTTAAATATGAAGGAAGGCGTCTAATAGAAGGACCTGCACATATTTTCTTTTTGACCATACACTAATCCTCTATTTTTTCTTCCTCAATCATTTTTTCTGTATAATCATCCTTTTCTGTTTTTGTTGCATAGCTTACAGAAAGAGGTCTTCCTCTATAGCGAATATCATTTAATTGTGAAACAACATTATCAGCGTCTTCATTCATTATCTGAACAAAACAATAATTATCTAAAATCTTAATCTCCCCAATATGCTCTCTAACAATTGGAACATTTTGCATAACAAGAGTTATAATGTCTTTTGGAGAGACTCCCCTCTTTCTTCCAATACCAAAAAAGAGCACTTTAGATTCTTCATCACTCAAAACAATTTTAGGTTTTGGAGAATGAAATGTAGACCTTATCTCCCTAGAACTCCTTACATTTTCTAAAAGTCTTTTATCATTTACAGAAACTGCTTCTTTTGCAAGATATGCTGCAACATAAGATCGCATAGTAATAGGCACATGTTGCTTAAAAAGCTTCCTATATCTATTCAAAACTTCTGGGTCTTTTACCATTTTAACAGCATCTAGTGCATTACTTATATATGAAACAAATTTATTTTCAATTTCATTTAAAACTTCGTTAGACAACTTTTTGAATCTCCTTAAAAAAACGCCCTTTATTTTTACACATAATCACTTTTTTATCAATAGTAAAATTAGGGGAATGCGAAAAAATCAATTTCTAATTTTATTAAGTTAATAGATATTGAGGTAACAGGAAAAAATAAATTTGTAAACAATGGAAGAAACTTTCTAAAAAGTGTTTAATTTGCCTCATTAAAATGATTTTATCTCACTCCTTTTTTAAAGTAAATCTCACCTCTTTTGTTGCTAGCTCACCTGTAATTTTGTGGAGTAAGCCCATTTGTTTTATAGATGGCTCACCCCTTTCCTCACCCCAAAAAAGCCCTTTTTAAAAACTTAAGCACTTCCCTCCCAAATTCTAGCTAGAGTTTTAGTAAAAACTAGCTAGA
>CAUUIE010000071.1:0-9984 GCA_963545065.1 uncultured Treponema sp. | reverse complement strand
AGAAAATTTTATAAATGACATAGAGCGCCTTTCCCATCTTTTTGCAATGTATCAAGAAATAGTTAAAGAAGTAGAGACAGTGCATAACTAAAATAATTTAACATTCTATTTATCATGTAATGATGTTATGTTATAAAAAACTTAAATATTCATCTATATGAAGCTATCATTTCTTCTATTTTGAGCTTTATATTCAAAATTAAAGGTGTAGATACTTTATTTATATTAATAAAATGGTATATTTTAAAGAAATAATGTGCTAAAATGTTCCCTCAAGTTATTATAAGGAGGGAATAAAAATTAAATCAAAATTTAAATCTGTTTTTCTTTCATTATTACCCATCCCTATTTTGGTGTTATTATTACATTTTAGTATTACGCCACTACCAAAAGAGATCTTTTATTCATTTGTAAGAGGCTCTATTCTTATAGTTTTTGGACTTACGTTATTTTTGCATGGCATGGATTTAGGCATTATGCCAATAGGCTCTTTTTTAAGTTCTAGTTTAATGCGAAGTAAAAAAGTGTTTTTTATCTTAGTTTCAGGGGCGATCATTGCTTTTTTAGTTGCTGTTGCAGAGCCTAACCTTTTGATTTTGGGTAAGCAAGTTGAAGAAAATGTAAAGGGCATTTCTAGCATAACTTTACTAATTTCAGCAAGCATAGGTTTAGCACTAGCTGTAACACTATCGCTAATTCGCACAATATTTCAATTACATTTTAAGGTGATAATAATATTACTTTATGGGCTCACATTTTTGTTTAGTGCTTTTATCTCTCCACTATATGTTTCCATAGCACTAGACGCAGGAGGTGCAATAACAGGACCGTTAACTGTTCCGTTTATTATAAGCTTTGGTGTGGGTGCTGCCTCTGTTAGAAGTGACATAAAAGCACATGATGACCATTTCGGACACACTGGAATGGCTGTAGCCTCTCCCATTCTTTTAGTAATTTTATATGCTGTATTTTTAAAAATAGCCTATGGCACTTCTATAGTGCCGTTAGAAAATACTAAAAATGTTGCAAAGGTTTCAATCAATTTATTACAAAGAGTTCCTAGCACTATGCTTAGTGTGTTTTTTTCTATCTTGCCATTAATTGTTTTACTATTTGTGTTTCAATTTTTAATTTTGCACATTCCTCCAAAAGCATTAAGAAAAATAATAATAGGCTTTGTTTATTCATATATTGGTTTATGTTTTTTCTTTTTAGGAACAGACACAGCCTTCATTCCAACGGCTCAAAGCCTAGGCTCTCTTATTTCTTCCCTTTCTTATAATTGGATTGCCCTACCTATTGCTTTCATTATAGGAGGAACTGTTGTGTGTTCAGAACCTTCTGCATGGGCTTTAATGGCACAGGTAGAAGAAATTTCTGGAGGAAACATAAGAGTGCCTGTTATGCTTTTATCACTAGCTCTAGGAACATCTTTATTTGTAGCTTTAGCAATAGTTAGAATATTTTTTGATTTTAGCATTTGGTATTTAATTATTCCTTCTTATCTATTAATTTTCATTCTTACAATTTTTACACCTTCACTATTTTCGGCTATTGCATTTGATTCAGGAAGTGTTGCATCAGGTCCTATTTCTAGTGCTTTTGTCTTACCATTAGCTCTAGGCTTCTCCTCTTCCTTTTCTTCTAGTAGTGCAACTAATGCATTTGGTCTTATTGCAATGACATCTTTATCTCCATTAATCACAATACAAATTCTAGGCTGTATGTTTGAAGCAAAGAAAAAAAGAGCTCTAAAGAAAACAGAAATAGAAAAGAAAAGAGGAGAATTAAAATGATAGAAAAAAAAGATTTTACAAGGATGATTCTTCTCACCCTTCCATTGCATAAAGGAGAGCCTCTTTTTGAAGAGTTATATCTAAGTGGTGCTAAAGGAGGCACCATATGCACAGGACATAAGCCACCTATCAATAAAATTGCATATGCTTTGTGTCTTGGGGATGAGCCTGTTGAACTTTTACAAATATTAACTAAAGAAGATGATTATAATATTATTTTTAATGCTATTACACAAAATAAATTATTTAAGAAAATAAAAAGAGCAAGTCTTTATGTAATTCCAACTTTTGAACGATATAAGGAGGGAGATATGGAACGAAAAGGTCAAATGATTTCTGTTATTGTTACTAGAGGTTATGCAGATGATGTTATGGCAACAGCAAGAAAGGCTGGAGCTGATGGAGGGTCCATAATTCATGCACGAGGCACAGGCAAAAAAGAAGATGAAAAGTTTTTTGGAATTACTATAGTGCCTGAAAAAGAACAATTATTAATTGCTGCAAATAATGAAAAGGCTGAAAAAATAAAAACTGCTATAAAAGAACTAGAAATATTACACAAACCTGGCATGGGCATTATGTTTTCACTTCCAATAGAAGAATATATAAATTTAGGCAAGCAAAAATAGGAAACATAAATGAAAAACCTAGTTCTTGTTTTCTTTTTATTTAACATTATTTTAATGAAGAATTGGGCTGAAAATGCTGAAAATTATGATTACAAAAAAGAAATAGATAAAATAGAAAACGTCATAAAAAGTTTTAATATTAAAGCTTACGATAGCAAAGAACTCACAAAAGACGAAATAGAAAGTCTTTTAACAATAGGTGCAAAAAATGAACTTAATCTATTTGAACTTTTATACATAACATATCAACACATTTCAAAAGTAGACGCACGAATTAAAATATTGGGAAAATATTTAAGAGAATTAGAAACAAAAATAACCTATGGCGACAAAAGAGTTTACTCTATTATTCCGATAAACATAATAGAAGAGGTGCAACTAGGTCTTGCAAACAAGACAGGTCTTTCCATAATAGATATTTATTTTAAAGAGACTTATGAAAAATATGTAGAAATAGGAACAGCAATTTATGAAAAACATATAGGTTTTGCTAAAGTTGAAAACTATGCTTTTTTAAAATGTTTTGGAATGAAAGTTAAAAAACTTGGAATAACAAAAAGCATAGATAAAATTGAAATGTATAAAAAAAACAAAATAGCTATCTACATAAAAGATTTTTTTAAACCTAAAATATGGGCATTTAATCATATTTTTTTAAATTTAAAAACTAAGTAAAGATTCATATATTAAAAACTTCTTTAGTGAATCTACTTTACACGTACTGAAGAAATGTGTACAGTAAACAACACTTACTTCGTTGCAAGGAGGCGAAAGTTATGTTTTTTCACAATGTTATGGAAGAGATATTGTATAAAGAAGTGAATAGACTTTATGACGAAGCCAAGAAAAATGGAGAGAAATGGTTAGTGTGCGACTGCATACAATGCAGAGTGGATGCAATGTGTTATGCTCTAAATAGAGTGAAACCTAGATATATTAAGTCTGGGAAAGGTTTGGCTTATTTCTTTCAGATTGACTTTAAAATGGGAAGTCAGTTTTTTGCAGATATTTCTTCTGTTGCTCTTGAAGCAATGAAAGTAGTCCAAGCAAATAGGGGTCCACACACAGAAGAAACTGAAGAAGACGTAACTTCTTTTCAGGCATGTTTTAACTTTCCCACAATAAAGTGTAAAATTAATGATGGAAACAACCAAAGCCCAATGAAGGATGTTACTGTTAAATTATTATTAGATGATGAGCTTGTAGAACAAATGGATATCCTTTGGGATAATCCATATACTGTGCATGGAAATATGGGTGGTGTTTGCACGTTCTGGCCAAAACCACAAAAAGCAGACAATGAAGGAATAACTAAAGATTTTAAGTTTGTTTTGGTAGTGGAAAAGGAAGGCTATGAAAGTGTTAAGCACGCGTTTTCTCTTTCTGTTACTTCAACAAAAAATGCAAGTCAAGATTTTGATGTTACAACTTGCCATGAAATAAAAGATATTTACATGTTTGAAAGAGAAGAAGATGCAATGCAACTAAATCCTTCAATATAAAATAACTATTATCATAAAGTGTAATGAATAGTGTTATTAAAAAAATGACTTAAAATGGAGAGCTTAATCTATGAAAGCAGTTGTTTTAGATGGTGCAACTCTTACAGCAGGCGATCTAACTTGGGATATTCTTAGTAATATTTGCGATTTAAAAGTGTATGATCGAACTTCTAATAGCCAAATTATTGAAAGGGCAAAAGATGCTGAAATTATATTAACAAATAAAGTTGTTTTCACATCTAAAGAATTTGATAACCTTCCTAAATGTAAATATATAGGCGTGCTTGCAACAGGATATAACGTTATTGACGTATTAGAAGCAAAAAAAAGAGGAATAGTTGTTACAAACATTCCGTCCTATAGTGCAGATAGTGTAGCTCAGTTAGTCTTTTCTTTTATATTAAATTTCACTTTTCACGTTGAAGAACATAATAAAGAAGTGCATGAAGGTAAGTGGTGCACTTCTTTAGATTTTTGCTACCATAGCTTTCCATTACATGAGTTAAATGGAAAAGTGCTGGGCATTGCAGGATTGGGAGATATAGGCACTAAAGTAGCCCACATAGGTGAAGCCTTTGGTATGAAACCATTGTTCTATAACCGTAGCAAAAAAGATGTTTCAGCGTTTATTAATGCAAAACAAGTTGAAAAAGATGAACTCCTTTCAAAATCAGACTTCATTAGCCTTTGTTTACCATTAAATGCTCAAACAATAAACTTTATAGACGAAAAGGCATTAGAGTTAGTAAAACAAAGTGTCTATATCATAAACACGGGAAGAGGACAATTAGTAAATGAAAATGCAATTATAAACGCACTAAGAAACAAAAAAATTGCAGGATATGCAACAGATGTTCTTTCCAAAGAACCTTGCGAAAAGGAAAATCCGTTACTAAATTCTTCTTCTATTATAACACCACATATTGCTTGGCAAACATATGAAGCTAGAAAAAGACTTATGGACATAGCTTACCAAAATGTTAAAGCCTTTATAGAAGGAAAAGCAATTAATATGGTAAATTAAACATAACCTAAAATTAATTTATTATTACAAACTTCAAAAGCTTATGCTTAAATTTATGAAAAGATTTCTTATTGTTTTCCTTATTTTTTCATTTTATGCATCATATACGGAAGAATATTTATTACTTCCATTACAACAACATTTTTCTTCAATTAATTGGGTGGAATCTAGCACATTAGATTTATCTAAACTGCCTACTCCTTATGAAATAGGATATGCCAATGATGTGTTTTTGTATGCAGACACAATAAGTGAAGACTCTATTTTTCCCCAAATAGAGGGGCTAGGCATTTTAGACTACACCAACACATCATACCCTCTCATAGAAAGCATGCAACGCTTTTCTACTTCTATCATTAGTAAAAAAATGGCTAGTGGGCTAAATGTTGAAGAAAGGTCTTTTTTGCCACCACTTTTTGCATATCGCCTAAAAAACATGAAGGGAGTAGAACACATAGATTATGTTTTTTTCTCTACGCCCACTTTTACTAGTGAAAATAAAGCGGTGTCTAGATTTCGGCTAAGTTATAAAAGAGATGGAACCCCTAAATATAGATTAATGGAAGGCACTTTTATAAAAGAACACGATATATGGCTCCTTGAATCATTCGATTTTATTGGATGGGAAATAGATGCCAGCCCTTTCTAGAATTGAAAAAGAACTAATCTTTTCTAATCTTATTAAAGAAAAATCTAACTTATATATTAAACATGCTTATAGCAAAATATCTTTATCACATAAAGATTACATAACTCAAAACCATATTTTTAAAATATCTAATTTAAATTATGAATTTGTCCAAAACATGCCTATAATTGTATATTTCTTTTATAAAAAAGTAAAAGTGTATTTTAAAACCATATTAGAAAAAGAAAAAGAACTATATTTTAAAATTCCTGAAAAAGTGTATATAAAAAAAAAGAAAAAACACAACTCAACATTTCCTTCAATGAATCTATACTATCAAAACTTTTTGCTTTCAACATTTCTTAGTGCAAATTTAATAAAAGACACACTAAAAAAAACTAATACAGAAATTAAAAACATTTTCACTCGTTCTCATAACATGGGTCACAACCTTTCATATCTTTTAGAAAACATAAAACGCTCTCTTCCAGAAGATGAAAACTTATATTCACATATACACATTATTAATGACTTTTTAATCAAAAAAGAAAAAGGGCTTTTAAAAAAGGGCAACCTATATCTTTTTTCAGATTCCAGCATAATCTTACTTTTTTCCAGCATAAAGTTAGCGAAGCAATTTGCATCTAGCTCAAATAAAAACAAAAAATTTATAGCAAATATTTCTTTTAAGAATAGAAACATATCATGTAATGTAACATATGACTTTTTCTCTCCATTCATTAAAAATGGAACAGAATGTAATGCAGGCTTTCTTGGATTAAAAATTGATAACATTCAAGAAGAAGATAAAAGATATCTATACGAAGGCATTTTTTCAAAACAATACGGAACATTTTAAAACACATTTCATCATTTTTTCATAGCATTTATAAATTTAAAAAATAAAGCAAACGTATAAACAAGTTTCTTACATTTCACTCATTTTGGCTATAGAATAATCAAACAAAAAAATATAAAATGTTAGCCCTAGATTAGAAAATATTATAGAGGTAACTATGATAATAATAAAGACAAAAGAACAAATTGACGGCATTAGAAAATCTTGTAAATTATTGGCCCAACTTTTTGAAGAATTAAAACCAGAAATGAAAGAGGGAAAAACAACAAAAGAACTAGACAATTTTTGTGTTAAATTTATTACGCAACATGGTGGAAAGCCTGCATGGTATCGTGAAAATTTTCCAGGGGCTGCATGCATTTCAGTTAATGAAGAGATAATTCACGGGCTCCCTGGTAAAAGAGTGATAAAAAATGGCGACTTAGTTTCTATGGACATAGGAATAGACTTAAATGGCTACATAAGTGATTCATGTGTAACATACCCTATTGGGAATGTTGCAAAAGAGCATTTAAAACTATTGCAAGTTACAACAGAATGTTTATATAAAGGCATTGAAGCTTGCAAAGCAGGAAACAGAATTTCTGATATTTCTAAAGCTGTATACTCTCATGCAAAAGCACATAATTATGGTGTTGTTTGGGAATATACTGGGCATGGAGTAGGCATTGACGTACACGAAGAGCCTTCCATTCCAAATGTGCCAGAGAAAAGAGGATTCAACCCTAGAATTAAACCCGGCATGGTGCTTGCAATAGAACCCATGATTAACTTAGGTGGAGATGAAATAAAGCATAAAAAAGACGGGTGGACGGTTATCACTGCTGACGGCTCTGTCTCTTGCCACATGGAGCATACAGTAGCTGTATTTGAAGACCACACAGAAATATTGTCACAATTATAAAACACGCATTAAAAGAGTGTTAAATTAGAATCTTTAGTAAGGGCGGGTGGCGTAATGCCAAGCACTTTATAGGCTTTCTCTGTTACAATTCGCCCTCTAGGCGTTCTTTGCAAAAGCCCTGCTTGAATTAAATAAGGCTCATAATAATCTTCTAATGTATCTTGAGACTCTCCTATAGAAATTGCAAGTGTTTCCGCTCCAACGGGACCACCTGAATAATTTTCTATAATTGCTTTTAATATTTGCCTATCATAATTTTCTAAACCCATATCATCTATATTCAATTGCTTTAAACCTATTTCTATAGTTTTAACATCTATTACATCTTTTCCTGCAATTTGAGCAAAATCCCTCATGCGCTTTAGTAAACGGTTTGCAATGCGTGGCGTTCCTCTAGCACATGTTGCAAGCTTAAAGGCAGCATCTGCTTCAATCTTTATCTTTAATATATTGCTAGAGCGCATTATAATGGAAGAAAGTTCTTCAAAAGAATAAAATTCAAAACGTTGGACTATTCCAAAACGGCTAATTAATGGGCTTGAAACCATACCTGCCCTAGTAGTTGCACCTGCCAAAGTGAAAGAAGGCAATGGAATGCGCACTGTGCGAGCACCAGGGCCTTGCCCTACCACCCAATCTAATTCATAATCTTCCATAGCGATATATAGCATTTCTTCTATTGCAGGCTTTAGGCGGTGAATCTCGTCAATAAAAAAAAGCGATTTCGGGCTTAATGTAGTAAGTATGCCAGCTAGATCCTTAGGCTTTTCTAAAGCAGGTGCACCTGTCACCTTAAATTCAACTCCCAACTCATTTGCCACAATCTGAGCTAAAGTTGTCTTTCCAAGACCTGGAGGACCTATTAAAAAAACATGGTCTAAACTTTCATTTCTTTCTTTTGCAGCTTCTATAAATATTGCAAGATTTTGTTTAATTTTTTCTTGCCCTTGAAACTCTTTTAACAAATGAGGCCTTAGTGGTGCATCTTTTTCATCTCCTGCTTGAACACTAGGTCTCATAAAACCTGCTTCTTGATAGCCTTTTTGCTCAGCTTTTCCCTTTACCATATGCAAAATAATAACACATATCAACATGAAGTTATAGAGTTAAACTTATGTGTTATAAGCTAATAACTTTTTATAAAAAGGTGTTTTAATATAACATTTTAAAACTATAAAAACATTACAGAGTTTCTAAACATGCAATACCGGGCAAAATCTTCCCTTCAAGATATTCTAACGATGCTCCACCACCTGTTGAAACATGAGTCATCTTGCTTGAAAGATTAAACCTATTTAATGCCGCACATGAATCTCCACCCCCAACAATAGATATAGCCCCCTTCTCTGTAGCCTCTGCTACAGCCTTTGCCACCTCCTCTGTTCCTTTTGCAAAAGCAAGAAATTCAAAAACACCAACAGGTCCATTCCATACAATTGTTTTAGAAGAAAAAATAGCCTTTTTATACTCTTCAATAGTTAAATGCCCCACATCCATACCAATCAAATTTGAAGGAATATCTATAGCATTTTCAACAATAGGCTCCTCATCTTCTGCAAAATTTTTAGCACATACATGATCGCATGGTAAAATAATATTTACCCCTCTTTCTTTTGCTTCTTTTAATAAAGAAATGGCAACATCAATATAATCTTCTTCTAATATGGACTTTCCTATAGAATGCCCTGTAGCTTTTAAAAAGGTATATGCCATGCCCCCGCCTATAATTAAAGTAGTAGCTTTAGAAAGAAAGCTTTTTAAAACAGATATCTTTGAAGAAACCTTTGCTCCTCCAATTATTGCTGTAAAAGGCTTTTTAGCATTGTTTAAAACTGGCTCTAAATGAGTAATTTCTTTTTCCATTAATAGCCCTGCCACAGCATGTTTTGTATACTTTGCAATTGTAGAAGTAGATGCGTGCATCCTATGAGCAGAACCGAAAGCGTCGTTAACAAAAACTTCGCCATAGCTTGCTAACTCCTTTGCTAAAGCCTCTCTTTCATTCTCATCCTTTCCTTTCTCTCCCTTTTCAAAACGAGTATTTTCCAACATTAAAATGCCACCTGTTGGCAAAGATTCCACTTTTTGTAATTGCCCAAAACAAGAGGTAGCAAACTCTACGTTTTTTCCTAACTTTCTTGAAAGATATTGAGAAACTGGAAACATATTATGTTTTCCTTCCATGTACTTATTTTTATCAAACGGAACGTTTTGCTTTTTTGCCTTATCTTCTGCCTTTTTTAAGTCTTTTTCAGGATCTCCTAAATGACTCATAAGAACCAAAGACCTCACTTTGTGTTGCAATAAGTAATTAATTGTTGGAATTGCTGCAACAATACGCTCATCATCTTCTACCTTACCATCTTTCATAGGAACATTAAAATCCACCCTCATAATAACTCTCTTTCCTTCTAGCTCAATGTCCTTTACTGTTTTAACCATATTATTCTCCTAATTTTGAAATTTAAAAAAACAAAATATTATAAACACATTATAATAATGATAACATTGACACATTATTTTGAAAATAGGAAGATGATAGCATATTAACGCCAATTTAATTTCTTGCAAATAGCTACCATAAAGAGCCTTTAAGCCCTATCTTTTTTATGTTAAATTTAAGGCATATATTTCTTAAAAAA
>CAUUIE010000070.1:0-9989 GCA_963545065.1 uncultured Treponema sp. | reverse complement strand
CCCCCCCCCCCCCCCCCCAAAATGCATATCTAGTTTACTCATATATTTACTCCTTAAAACACTAATACAGTAGTTATTATAATTATTATAAATTAATTACGCAAGTAATTAATTTATAAAATTTTTATTGTCTTAAAACTTCAGCACCTTTTTCATAAACATACACTGGCTCATTTTTACCATAATAAAGTACAAGAATGCGAATTACAAAAGGAAGTGAGCCTTCAATGCAAGGTTCAAGAGATGAAAAAAGAGCAGTATTTAAAAGATATCCCTTGCTTCGCAAAACAGTTGCAGGATTACAAGCTGTAATATCATTAGTTAATGAAAAATGTACTGAAACAATATTTTTTTCTTTTATTTTATTTCTTTCCATTATAGAAGTATATAAAAACAAAACATCTTCTTTAATTTGCTCTTTTAGATTAGCTGTACATATGGCACCACGCACAGCTTTAAGCTTTTTAGGAAAAACAAACATTATTAAACAGCTTCATTTAATTCTTCATTTTTTCTATAAAGGGAGCTAACAAAATCAAGTTTCTCTTTGTCTATATCTTTAATTTCAAACTCTGGTTTAGCAAAATAATAACCTTGAAATAAATCAACTCCAAAAGAAACAAGTGTCTCAACCTCTTCTATTGTTTCAACTCCCTCTGCTAAAACAATAATATTACGTTTTTTAGTATAAGAAAGTAAATTTTCTAAAATATTTTGTTTATCAATATCTTTATCAACGTCTCTTACAATAGACATATCAATTTTCACTAAGTTAGGCGATAAAAAAATTAGAGAAACATCAGTATTATATCCTGTTCCAAAATCATCAATAGCAATCATAGCCTTCCATTTTTTAATATACTCTAACTTTTGTGCAAAATAGGTATCATCAAGTGAGTCTGTTTCTGTAATTTCCAAAACAATATTTTTAAGATAATCTTTAAACTCCTTCTCAAAAGAATTAAAAAGTTTTTTGGAAAGAGACTGACTATTGATAGTATTAATAAAAACTTTTGTATCTTTATGAACTAAACCTTCTTTCACTTTTTCAGAAAATGTTCTCATAGATTCAAAAAGAGTAATTTCTTCTATTATGTATAGCTTAGATTGAACTTTTGCAAGACGTAAAATATCTGCTGGGCTTTTAAATTCTTGCATGCTAGAACGCATAAGCATTTCATAGCCATAAACCCTACCCGTTCTTCCTTCAATGATTGGTTGCATTGCATAACATATCGCTTTATTATCCAATAACTTGTTTAAATTCTCTGTCCCTTGCAAAAGAATATAATTCTTTTTATATATTTCTTTATCAAATTCACAAATAGTTCCTTTAATAGTATGTTTTGAGTGATAAAGGGCAAAATTTGCATAATTAAACAAAACTCTAAAATCATTTGTATCTTCAGGATACCATGCAAGACCTGCTGATACCCTTATTTTAATTCTTTCATTTGTAGGCAAGATAAAAACTTCCCGTTCTAAATCATCCCAAAACTCATTTAAAGTTTCCATTACAGCTTCTTTAGAAGAAAGATTATAAAAAAACGAGGCGAACTCATCACCAGAAACTTTACAAGAAATACAATGTTTAGGAGTAATTGTACTTAAAGCATGAGAAAAATGTTGTATATACATATCTCCACAAGGATGCCCATATGTATTATTGATATAACTTAGATTATCTATATTCCATATGACAAGTGCATATATTTGTTCAAAATCATTTTCAAGAACATCATGAACTTTTTGATCCCAAACAGTCTTCCTATAAAGACCTGTAAGACTGTCATATTTTAATTGAATCTCCAATATTCTTTTTTCTTCCAACTCAGTGGTTATGTCATAAACCATGCCCAAAACATAATCCCTTTCTTTTATTTTTTTTATTTCTATCCATTGCATTTTACCAGGAATCTCAGTTGGCACAGAATATATTACATTTGTGTCTGTTTCATAATACACTTTATCTTTAAATGGTAGAAAGAATCTATTAAATTCATCTCTTTCCACAAAAATATCTCCACCATATTTACTTATTTTAAATATCTTAAAAAAATTAGCACTACAATATACCGAAGACAACTTTGCATCATCTTCAAAAACGCCTAGATGAGGGTTTGCATATGTAATAATCCTAGAAACGCGTCTTGCTTGAGTAAATAAAGCTTCACTATTGTCTTCTATTGCATCTATTAAACCGTCTATTTCTCTAATATTCACTCTATCAATCCTAATAGAAGTTCTATTGCTTCCTGCCTTTAAATCTGTTAACACTTTTTTTAATATGGAAGAAAAATGCCTACTCAATATATAAGCTGCTAAAAAAAGAACAACACTAAGTATCAAAAGAGAAAAAATTAAAACATATTTTAGATTATATTGACTTGTAATTCTAATACTAGAAAAAATTAATAAAGTTAAAGCAACCTGAAAGAATAGCACAACAGTAAGAGGGATAAATAATCTCGTAAAAATAGACCTTCTACGACCCACTCCATACTTTTTTTTCATTACATACCCCTCATATAATTATAATTAAAGAACAGTATAACACGTTTTATATTTAATGTCGAGCTTAATAATAATTTAAGCCTAAAATCAAACTTAAAAATTCTAAAGCATAAATGCTAAAAGATGTGCTACAAACCCTGCAAATAATCCTCCTATTGTATGACTTAATATAGCTTTCCCTGTCATTTCTTTTGTATTTAGAGCGTCCATCATAGCAATATGAGTAGAAATATAGCCTGACCAACACATACAAATAGCTGTAAAAACAGCTATGTCATTTGCCTTAATAAGTCCATCTATTGCCATTCCTTTTATCATTCCAAGAGCAGCCCCTGTTGAACCTAATGCTGTAATAGGAACAGATATTGCTTCAGGACTTGTAAAACCATAAAGAGGTTTTAAAATAAAATTCAATTTTTGTCCAAGCCATGGTAAAAACGCAACTCCCTCATAAGCCGCACCTGTATAAGTTCCATCTGGAGATGCACCTTTAGTTAGCATCATAACAAATGTACAAATAACTACAACACCTGGAATAATTGCTACCCCCATATTAATTCCAGACTTTCCACCTGTAAGCATTGCTTGAATAAAGCGAAAGCTGGGCTTTCCGTTATGTACCATACGCATTTTTTCAGGAATATTTTGCATTCCTTTTGTTTCCACCATTTTTTCTGTTCCATAAACTTTTTTAGAAAAATATATCATCAAGCGTACAGACACAACACTTCCTGCCAATGCTCCAACATTGCCAATAAGAGCTGCAGGAATTGCATTTTTAACATTTAAGGTCATCATAGCTGTTGTTGCAATAAAACCCATTCCAAAGGCAGTGCCTAAATTAGTTAAAGCAGGTAGCTGGTATTGTTTAAAATAGCGACGAAAATTATCATCATCAGCAAGAGTTAAAATGGCAGGATTATCAGAAAGATAACAATTTAACATTCCCAAAGAGGCAGCACCAGGTAAGTTATAAAGTGGCTTCATCAAAAGAGAGAGAACAGAGTTTAATAATGAAATTACGCCAAACTCAGAAAAAAGGCTAGAAAAAGCTCCCGCTAATACAGCCACAGCCATAAGATAAAAACATGTGTTAATTAATAGATCAAAACCTGTGTTCATCATGGTTTTCATCATATTAACGCCACCCATAACATAACCAATAGAAAGAAAAAAGGCTAAAAAACCAACTAGTGAAATAAAATTTTCTAATCCTATTTCTTTTTTAAAAGCATATTTGTCCATAAAACACCACCGCCTCCAATACCTAAAAAATAGGGAATTCTCCTAAAGAAATTTACCTATTATTATTTTAATTCTTTAACAACACCCTATAATTTGGATTATACATAGATTCCATAACAATAGAAGGTATGTAATATTCACCTTCATACACTGCTGTTCCTTCAAATACAAAGTTTTTCTTCTCTCCATGTAAAAGTGAAAAATATGTGTTTACCTGAGTATCTTTTATATCTTGATAATCGTATTCTGATGAACGCACTTTATTTTGATCATCATCAGAAAGTCTTCTATTAGTAAGCTCCCATCCTGTAGGTATGGGCAAAGTTAAAATAAGATCATCAAGCTTAACATAACTATTATTTTCTGCAAGAATAAATATTAAAAAACGCTCTCCTTTTTTAATATTTTTAGGATTTACAATAGGCTCCATATTAAGATTTGTATATTTTATAGATAGCCTGAGTCCCTCTTTAGCATCTGACTTTTCTTCTCCTACAGGAAGAATTGATTTAGCAGTAAAAGAAAAATACATGTTTTCTTTATTTTTATTTTTCACCCTTAGCACTTGTAATTTTTCATCACTAACTTTTAGTTTTGTTACCTTACTTGTCATATTAAGAGTTATTTCTTGTTTTTCATTTTTAGTAACTATATCATATACAAGTGAAGAGGCTTTTTTATAATTATAATATGGGGACATGGCAATTAAAAGCCAAGCAATTTCATTAGTAGAAAGATAATCATCTGAACAGCTAACATTTGCTAAAGCGAAAACAGCATCATTAACATGTTCCCCTTTTTCTTCTAATAGTGTGTAAGCATGCAGTTTCATCGCTACATCTCTTACGGTAGAACCATAGTTTTTAAGACCTTGTTTGTTACTTACAAAGCTTAAATCTACACCTTCTAATAAATTCCTTCCAACATCTTTTTTCCCTAAAATGATATAAGAGGAAGCTAAAAGAGTTTTAGAGATAGGAGAAATATCTTTCACTGCTTTTAGTTTATTCATTGATTGTAAATCGCCAACACCAGAGAGTGCTAAAACATAAAGACGATAGGCTTGTATTTCAGGATCATTTTTAAATCCTACAGTCCAATTTTTTGCTAATTCCACTTCATGTGCTAAAAACTTTTTATATAAAGTTTCTTCAACTTCAAAACCCATTTTTTTTGCTTCACTCATAAAATGTCCTGCATATATAGAAGCCCAAAGAGCTTCATTTTTTCCACCAGTCCAATAGGAAAAGCCACCATTTGCTAATTGAAACGAAGAAAACATTTTCAATGCATTATTTATATTATCTTTTCTTTTTTCTATGTCTTTTGAATCAAGCTCTAAAAAGGTTTGTAAATAAAGCTGTGAAAATGCCTTAGAAGTAATTTGTTCCAAACAAGATGAATGATAGTTTAATAAATATGAAAGACGATTTTCTAATCCTAATGACGGCATCCTAGAGGCTTCTAAAAAAAGCTCCCTACTATCTTTTTCTCCTAAAAGCTCTATTTCTATCTCTTTTTCTTCCCCACCTTTTAATAAGAGTGTTTCAACATTCACATAAGGAGTGCCACGAGAAATACTATCAATTTCAACTTTAGTAGTATCTTTTATGTTTTTTAATCCCCTACCTTCTATTGTAAAAACACTTTTTCCTTTTTTCTCTGCCTTTACATTAAAACTAACAATTTCATTTTTCATAGCTCCAACTTTAAGTGTTTTTTCTTCTTTTATGTTAATAGCACCTTCACTTTTTAAACTCACCTTTATGGAAGATAAAGCATCTGTTCCATTAAACACAGTAATAGGAACTTCCATATTCTCCCCAATGCCTAACACTCTTGGAAAAGTTGGTAAAACAATTAAAGGACTTGTAACTTTCACGCTTTTCTCTTTAACACCATAACTTACCCCGCTACTTGCCACCACCATAAGACGCACAGCACCCATATATTGGGGCATCTCAAACTCTATTTTCTTTTCTTCACCTTCCTTTATTTGATAAGGTCCTAATAGCATTGCAACACTTTTAAAACGTTCTGCTTTTTTACTACCTTCTGTAGAAGAAACATCACTTGAGCCACCAATTGCAAGAAGGCTTTCAATGCGTCCTGCAAAAGCTCCACTAATTGAATTAAACATATCATAAGACAAAAGCGATGATGCCTCTTTTCTATAAAAATAATTCCAAGGATTAGGTTGTGTAAAACCTGTAAGACCTAGTAAACCTTCATCAACAACGGCAACAGTAAATGCCATAGACCTTCCATTTTGTTCTTTCACCTTAAAGGAAGCTTTTTTACTAGATTCAAAAGTTTTATCTGCCAGAATAACAGGCTCTAAATGTGTAAGCTCATTTTCTACGCTAATTGGTAAAATTCCATAAAGCCTTATTGGAAGACTATTTTTTACATTTTTATAAGGTTGCACTAAAGAAACATGAACATAAACATTAGGTGCCATATTTTCTTTTGCCTTAAATTTATATTTAAGTGTTCCACCTGTTCCTTCTATAATTTTTCTTTCAATCACTTTTCCACTTTTTTCAAGAGTTACATAAGCAAAAGATGAACTAGATGAGGGAAAAGTAACTTCAACTTCTTCTCCAACTTTATACCTTTCCTTACCTGCTTGCATTTGAAGAATTGTTTCTGCAATGCCCACATTGCGAGAATCACGGCGTGACCAATAAGGTGCATCCACATAGACTATACTAGACGAGCTATGACCTCCTTCATCATCTTTAACAATTAAAAGATAACGCCCCCAATCCTCATCTTTTATGTTGAAATTCCATGTCGCTTTTCCATTTTTTGTAATAACGTTGCTAGATAGCACAGGCTTAATGGAAGAACTAGACGAATAAAGACTTTCTGCATATGCATCATGCTCCCACCACCATCTCCATTCAAGCTTATAAAGTTCCACACTACATTTTCTTTCTTTCTTAATAAGTTTTCCATCATCATCAACTACCACAATGTTTACTTCATGCTCTTTATTTGTGTATAGCATCCTTTCTCTATAAGAATCTTCTCCTAAAGGCAACATAATGCCAACATAGCAAGGGTAAGGAGAGAAATCAAATGTTTTATTTTCTTCAGAAAAAGCACCAGAGCCTTCATAAACACGAGTTTTAAAAGTTGCTTTTAGCTTTCCAGGTGCATCTTTTACATTCATAGGAAGTTTTAAGTAAGCTTTTCCTTCTTCATCCAATACTCCATGCCATGCATTTTCAGTTGCCACAGAAAATTTATATCTTGCATAGTCTGCAATAAAAGAATAATTTTTCCACTCTTTAAATGGAGATGTTTTAATACTATAATTTAAGTCTAACTCTGCTTTTAAGCCACTAGCCTTAGCACCATGAAGCCATTCGCTTAAAAGCACAAAATTATTATCTCCACTTTTCAAGCTACTTTGAGGTGTAAGCTCTAAAAACAATCTATTAGGAATAATGCTTTCTACTTTAATAGCCTTACTCCACACATTCCCCCCAATCTTAACTCGTGCAGTATAGGAGCCTGTTTTAGCATTAGGCAATGTTTTTGTATCCATCCTATATATGCCACCAATAGAAGAGGTAAAAACATTTCTATCCACTTCTGTATATAGTGGATCCAAAAGAGTAAATTCAACTGGAATGTCTTTTGGAAGCGTTTCATTTACATCTTGCAATATAAAACTTAAATGAATTGCATCTCCAGGCCTCCAAATATTTCTCTCTCCATAAATATAACCTTTTATCCCTTCTTTGCTTACCTCACCATCAACTTCAAAATGTCCTGTTTCAATCTCATTGCCACTATTAAGCTTAAGATATGCAAAGCTACCCTCATTTTCAGCTTGAATAAAGTGTGCATCCTTTGTTTTTTCAAAAAAAACAGAACCATCTTTGTCTGTAACACTACTTTGAATTTCTCTTTGTGCAAATGTAAAAACTTTAACCTTTGCACCTTCCACACTCTTTCCTGTTCTTATATCACAAACTCTAGCATAAATAGAATTATTAACATCTTTTTTTGCCATTAAAGAAATATTTGAAACTAAAATATCTTTTTTTGCTACAAGCTCACTGTTATATGAAGTTAAATAAAACGCAGGATGTGAAGGATTATCATAATGTCTCCAAAACCCATTTTGTGAAACCTTTCCTCTATTTGTGTCCCAATAGTCTTCTTGTTGCTTCCACGAACTTAAATAAAATTTTGGTGGAGGAAATGGAAGGTGTGAAAAATCTTGTTGCGTATTATTAGGGACATAAACACTATCTTCTTTGGAGAAAGCAAGCTGAAGATTAAACATACCTGTAGGAAACTTTTTAACCAATTCTGTTATGTCTATAGCTCGCACAACATCACGGTTTTTCATATCTTCTTTCCATTCAAATTGAAATCTACCTTCCCATACAGGCTCCCCAACAGGCTCTAAATAATGCTCCTCCCCTAAATTATCATTTTGCAAAAATTGTAACATATTCTTTCCATATACGTTAATTGCTCTTAACATTACACCTTTTACATTTCGCGTCTTTATAAGAACTGTAGCATTATCTTTGGAAGGAACAATATTGCCATGAGTTTCAAATTTCACCCTTGGCACATCATAGGAATTTTTTATCACAAAACTATAGTCGTTTTTTAAAACATTCCCATTATCGCTTTCTACCCCTTTTAAAATATTGATTTTGCAATTATCTGGCCAATAGCCTAAATTGTTATATATTCTAATTCTATTTTCTTCTATAAAAAGATATGCAGTAAACCTAGTGTCACTATCTATTGTAACTAACGTAGAAATTAATTGATCTTTTGCTAAATTATCAGAAAAATGAACATTCACAGTATTCCCATCTTCAACCCTATGTGAAATAACTTCAAAATTATCTTTAGCAACCACTCTATAATTTTCAAAATCGTCTAACATTGCTCCAAAAGAGCTTCCGTCATAAAAAACTGTATAATTTACATCCTTATTTTCCCTTTTTATTCCTTTTATAGAAAAGGAATAGGACGTAGGAATTTTTCCTTTAACTACTTCAAGCTTAATGTCTTCAATTGTTTTATCTTCTTTTTTAACTGTAAATATCTTTTTTAAATCTTCTTCATTATATGGAATGTCTGTTTCAATACTACCTTCAATTTCTACACTATCTTTATCTTTCCCAGCCTTTAAAGGTTTAGTTTCTATCACTATAGAAGGTGGAAAAACAATGAAGTTTTTTACAAAACCTTGCTCTCCCTTCTTTCCTTCAGTAAGGAGACCTATGTCACAAGTCATTTTAATTTCACTCCCTCCATCATAGGGGGAAGATGGTGTAAACACAAATGTTTTATCATCAGTAAAATGATAAGTGCCATTTAAACTAGGAGAAAAAACAATTGCCTTTTGAACTTTATCTTTATATTTTATATTTTCTTGAAACACAATTATTATCTCGTCCATACGTTTTATATTAGATTGTGTAATGCTTTCTATTTTTTCATATGACTGTGTTTTAAAATTAGAAGTGTTATTACAAGAAAAAAACAAATGCAATATCAGTAAAGATATGAGTATTAAATAATTTTTATGTAGCATAGCGACGAATTTTAGCATTTTTTTACTTATTTTTCAATTCATAAGAAAGTGCATAAATTAATAAGAAAAACTTAAAAATGTGATCTTAATAGGAGGGTAAGATAAAAATGATTTTGTTATAAGTCTTTAAGTCTTAATTTTTTTACTCACCTTCTGTTACAATGTAAGTTCTTCCATGCGTTTATTGAAAATTCTTTCATTTTTTTATATCTATTTATCACCTCCTCTTTTACAGAGCTTACCATGTGTTTTACAGATAACTTTCCTTAATCTTTTACTAAAATCCCTCCCCATTTCAAAAACTACGTAAGCATCTCCCAAATCCTAGCTAGAGTTTGGGCAAAAACTAGCTAGATTTTATAAAAACTCTAGCTAGAATAGGACCCCATTTACTACTAGAACATGCCTTTCATCATTACAATAAACGCACCTTAAGGTATGTAACACTATGCCTCTTCTTCTAGCTAGAAGAGGGATCGCATTCTAGCTAGAAGTGATGCTGTGTAATAACTAGAGTTACATGCGAATCATTTAAGTAACAATAGGTGACGTCTAGCCATATTAGATCATGCCGATTAGCTAGCAGGACACCTCCTGCTAGCTAGAAGGAAGAGTCCCGTTAGCTAAAAGGAGGGCTCCTTTTAGCTAGTAA
>CAUUIE010000069.1:0-10087 GCA_963545065.1 uncultured Treponema sp. | reverse complement strand
GACTTTCTTCAAAAACTAGCTAGATTTTGCCCAAACTCTAGCTAGAATTTGGGAGAGAAGTACTTAAGTTTTTAAATAGAGCACCTTTTGAGGTAAGGAAAAAGATGAGCCATCTATAAAAGAAATAGGCTTTTTCAATAAAAAAATAGCTGAGAATCATCTTGTAAAAATAAGCGATCTGCCCGTTAAATAAGAGGATGGGGCGGGTAATAAAAGGCAGAGCTTTTCTTTTAAAGAGGGGGAGAAAAAAGGTAAAAGTTAAGACGTTAATAGAGATCATTCTAATAGACCAATTAAACATTTTTTTAAACTTATCTTCCATAAGATAATAAAAATTATTAAAACACGGAAGATAAGAGGATTGTTGTTAAAAAGATATTTTAAATTGTTTTTATCAAACAAAAAATATTTTTGAAATCTACGATTGAAAAATAAGTCTTTTTCATATATTATGTAAATAGAATTGTCTTTATATATTAAGTGTATAAGTTGATAATTAACTAGGAGGGAAGAATGAAAAGAACGCCATATTATGAAACTTTGCTTGAAAAGGGCGGAAAATTTGTTGAGTTTGCAGGTTATGAAATGCCAATTCAGTTTGCAGGAATTGTGCAAGAGCACTTAGCCGTTAGAAACAATGTGGGACTTTTTGATGTTTCTCACATGGGGGAATTCTACTTTGAAGGAAAGGATGCAGAAAGTGCTATTAATTATCTTGTTGCAAACGATATTAGAGGCATGAAAGATGGTGATGTTCGCTACACTCTAATGTGTAATGAAAAAGGCGGTATTGTGGATGACCTCCTTGTGTATCGTTATAACCAAGAGAAATTTATGCTTGTGGTGAATGCAGGGAACCATGATAAAGACTTTGATTATGTTAAAAAGAACTTAAAAGGCGATGTAAAATTTACTGATCGCTCTGATGAAATTGCTCAACTTGCAATTCAAGGGCCTAATTCAATTCCGCTTATGGCAAAAGTTTTAGATGCTAAGGATATTCCTCAAGAATATTATACATTCAAAACATTTCAATCCCCAAAGGGTGAAGTAATTGTTTCTCAAACAGGCTATACAGGCGAAAAAGGTTACGAGATTTATTGCCCAAAAGACTATGCTATAGAAATGTTTAATAAGATTATGAAGGCAGGCGAAGAATATAAAATTGAGCTTTGTGGTTTAGGGTGTCGCGACACATTAAGGCTTGAAGCAGGAATGCCTTTATACGGACATGAAATGAATGAAGAAACTCTTGCAACAGAGCTTACATTAAAGCCTTTTATAAAATTAGAAAAAGAATGCTTTATTGGAAAAAAAGCATTGTTAGAAAATGAAGCAAAAAAGATTAGAAAAGGCTTTAAAATGGTTGATAGAGGCATTGCAAGGCAAGGAGATAAAGTCTTTCTAGGGGATAAAGAAATTGGCTATGTAACAACTGGAACTTCTTCTCCTTCTTTAAATAAAATTGGTATTGGGCATATTAGAATTGATCGTGGTATTAAAGAAAGTGATATTTTTATTGAAGTGCGTGGTAAAAAATTAAAAGCAGTGATTTGCCCAACTAGTTTCTTAAAAGAAATTAGAGGAGAATAATTTTTTCTTTATAAACTTTTATAGAGCTTATAAGGAAAAAGATGTTTTAAATTTTATTAGTTCTTTATGTGAACTATCTATAATTTTTAGGGAGAGTGATATTTATGGAAATTAAAAAAGGATTAAAGTATTTGGAAAGTCATGAGTGGTTTGATTCTAGCAATGGCACTGTAGGCATTAGCGATTATGCACAAGGAGAAATGGGAGATGTTGTTTTTGTGGAGTTGCCAGAGGTGGGAGATAAAGTTACTGCTGATAAATCTTGTGCAACAGTTGAATCTGTTAAGGCAGTTTTTGATATTATTAGCCCTGTAACAGGCGAAGTAGTAGAAGTAAATGAAGGGCTTGCTGATTCTCCAGAAAAGATAAATGAAAATGCTTTTGGTTCTTGGTTTTTTAAAGTAAAAGTTGAAGGAGAGTCTTCAAAACTTATGGATTCTTCTGCATACGAAAAAATTTGTAAATAAGAATTGAGATGATAATAACATGAGATGAGTTTTTCTCATTTCATGTTTATATTTGGAGGCTTTATGTCTAATTATGTTCCTCATTCATTAGAGGAAACAAAAGAGATGTTGAAGGTTATTGGAGTTAATTCTATTGATGACCTTTATGAAGGGCAGTGTAAAGATTGTGCATTGCCTAATATTGGAGAGGGAAAAACTCAACTACAAGTTGAAAGATATTTTAAAAAACTAGGAGCAGAAAATACTGTTTTTAAAACAATATTAAGGGGAGCTGGGGCATACGATCATTATACTCCTCCTGCAGTTAGACACATGGCAGCTAGAGAGGAATTTTTAACTGCCTATACACCATATCAACCTGAAATTAATCAAGGTGAGCTACAAGTTGCTTTTGAATATCAAACAATGATTTGTGAGCTTACGGGCATGGACATTTCCAATGCTTCTGTTTATGACGGAGGCACTGCTGTAGCAGATGCTATTACAATGTCTTTAGGAAAAAAGCAAACAAAAGTTTTATTCTCTGAATGTGTGGAACCTAGTTACATAGAAGTTGCTAAAACTTATTTTAAGAATGCACCTGTTGAATTTGTGAAGATTCCAAAGGATAAGTTTAAAACTGATATTAATGCTATTAAAGGCATGATGGATGATTCTGTTGCTTGTGTGGTTATGCAACAACCAAATAGATTTGGGACAATAGAAGATTGTGAAGCTGTTGGTAAAATGTTAGAAGGTAGCAAGGCTCAGTTTGTAATGAATTGTAATCCTATAGCTTTAGGTCTTTTAAAAACTCCTAAAGAGTGCGGAGCAACCATTGCAATTGGAGAAGGGCAAGCTTTAGGTCTTCCTTTAGGAGCAGGTGGACCTTATTTAGGTTATATGGCAACAACAGAGAAAAACATAAGAAAGATTCCTGGAAGAGTTATAGGTCAATCTGTGGATCATGAAGGTCGTCGTTCTTTTGTTTTAACTTTGCAAGCTAGAGAGCAACATATTAGGCGAGAGAAAGCTAGTTCTAGCATTTGTTCAAATCAAGCTTTGTGTGCATTGCGTGCTGCTATGTTTATGTCTTTTTATGGAAAAGAAGGTTTTAAGGAATTAGGTAGTGTTTCTTTAAGCAATGCTCATTATTTGGCTAGTGAATTTGAAAAAATTGGCTTAAAGGTAGAAAACAATGGAGAATTCTTTAATGAGTTCGTAACTAGCACAGGACACAGGGCAGAGAAAATATTAAAGGCTTTAGAAGAGAAAGGAATACTTGGGGGCCTAAAGCTTTGCGAAGATAATATTTTGTGGTGTGCTACAGATAAGCTTTGCAAGTGTTGCATGAATGAAGTAGTGCAAATTATTAAGGAGGCTTTGTAATGAGCGAATTGATTTTTGAAAAATCTATTAAAGGTCATAAGGCTTATGAAACAAAACTTACAGTGCCTGAGTATAAACTTGATCAAAAATATTTAAGAAAAGAAGACGCAAAACTTCCAGAAGTTTCTGAGCTTGAATTTGTTAGGCATTATATGGAACTTAGCCAAAAAACTCATGGTGTGGATAACGGTTTTTATCCTTTAGGTTCTTGCACTATGAAATATAATCCTAAGTTGAATGAAGAGGTAGCAGCTCAAGGAGATTTTGCAAATATTCATCCATTGCAACCAGAGCATACAATGAAAGGTTGCATAGAGGTTATGGGAGATTTAGGGCACAAACTTTGTGAAATTACAGGTATGGATGCCTTTTCTTTACAACCTTCAGCTGGAGCTCATGGAGAGTTTACTGCTTTGCTTGTGATTAGAGCATATCACGAAAAACGAGGCGATAAAAAGCGTGATAAGATATTAGTTCCAGATTCTGCACATGGAACAAACCCTGCTAGTGCTGCAATGGTGGGTTGTGAAATTATAAACATTCCTTCAGATAAGGATGGTAATGTTGACATAGAAGAGCTAAAAAAGGCTGTTGGCGATGATACTGCTGCTTTAATGTTGACAAACCCAAACACACTTGGTCTTTTTGAAAAACATATAAAAGAAATAGCAGAGGTTGTGCATAAGGCAGGCGGTCTTTTGTATTATGATGGTGCTAACTTAAATGCAATTATGGGGCGTGTAAGACCTGGAGATATGGGTTATGACATTGTTCACCTTAACTTGCATAAAACTTTTTCTACTCCTCATGGTGGTGGCGGTCCTGGTAGTGGTCCAATTGGTTGCAAAAAATTTTTAGAGTCTTTCTTGCCTACACCTGTAGTAGTTGGCTCGGAAGGTAATTATAAGCTTGATTTTAATCGTCCAGATAGCATAGGGCGAGTTAGAAATTTTTATGGTAATTTTCTTGTTTACTTAAAAGCTTATGCTTATATTGTAACTCTTGGTGCAGAAGGAATAAAGACGAGTTCAGGTTATGCAGTGCTAAATGCAAATTACTTAAAAAAATTGCTTGAAAAAGACTATAAAGTTGAATTTGACAGAATATGCATGCATGAATTTGTTTTAAGCTTGGATAATATAAAACATGAAACAGGTGTTACTGCTTTGGACATTGCAAAGGGATTAATTGATAATGGAATCCATCCGCCAACAATGTATTTCCCATTAATTGTGCATGAAGCTCTTATGTTTGAGCCTACAGAAACAGAAAGCAAGGCAACATTAGATTACACTGCCGAAGTTATGTCTAAATTGAAAAAAGAAGCTTATGAGAAACCTGAAAAAGTTCATGGCTATCCATACACAAAGCCTATTGGTAGAGTGGATGAAACAAAAGCTGCAAGGGAGCCAATATTACGATATAAGATGGAATAGAAGGCTTAAATTCTTAATAATTCTTTTTTACTTTAATAAAAGTCCTATTGTGTTATTACAATAGGACTTTTTTATTGTTTAATAAAAATCTTATTTTCTGCCATGGGTTTTGTATTTTACATTAAATATATTTAAAACCATTATTGACAAATTTTCTCTATTATGTTATCCCTAGCTAATTAAGGAGATATTTATGGAAGAAACACCATTGGAGTCTGATAAAAGCAATCGTCTTGTGCTAAAAGATTTTATTACTGTCGCTATTTTTAGTGCTATTTATCTTTTAGGAATAATGATTGTTGGGATGCCATTAGATTTGTTAGTAGTAACAGCTGTAACATATCCATTTTTTGCAGCCCTATTTTTAGGCGTTCCCTCTATGTTGGTTTTGGCAAAAGTGCCAAAACCTTTTGCAATATTTATTTATGCTATTATCCCCGCTTTCGTTTCAAGCCTTATGGGGGACACGATTATTACAATGATTCATGGTGTTATTATTGCCATTCTTGCAGAGATTATTCGTAAATTAATGGGCTATAAGACTATTAAAGGAAATATTGTAAGCTATGCTGTAATGTCATTGTTCACTTGTGGCTCTTTTTGGCAATTATATATTTTAGCTGACCAACATCGTGCAAATGTGGAAAAAATGATGGGTCCTGAATATACCGATTATGTTAAGCAATTTTTCAGCCTTCCAATATGGATTATGCCAATCATGTATGTTACTTGCATCTTAGGCGGTATTATTGGTGGACTTTTAGGAGTTAAGATATTGAAAAAGCATTTTGTAAAAGCAGGAATTGTTTAGTAGTTTATGCGTCTAATATTACATTAATTTTAAGGAGATATTTATGGAAGAAACACAATTGGAGTCTGGTAAAAGCAATCGTCTTGTGCTAAAAGATTTTATTAATCTGGCTATTTTTAGTGTTATTTATTTTGTAGGAATGTTTGTTGTTGGAATGCCATTAGGTTTTCTTGTAGTGGCTTATTTAACATTTCCATGTTTAGCAAGTCTATTTTTAGGGATCCCTTCTATGATGTTTTTGGCAAAAACGCCAAAACCATTTGCTTTATTTATTTTTGCTGCTTTTCCCGGTACTCTTATGACTCTTATGGGGCATAGTCCTATTGTGATGATTCATGCTATTATTGTTGCTATTATTGCAGAAGTAGTGCGTAAATTTATAGGTTATAGAACAATAAAAGGAAGTGTTGCGGGTTATGCAATTATGTCAACTCATTTTGCAGGAGCATTTTGGCAAATCTACCTTTTAGCTGATCAATACCGTGCATTAACAGAGAAAATGATGGGTGCAGAATATGCAAAACAGCTTTTGAGTCTTCCAATATGGATTATGCCAATCATGTATGTTACTAGTATTATAGGTGGTATTATTGGTGGGTTTTTAGGAGTGAAGTTACTTAAAAAGCACTTTGTGAAAGCAGGAATTGTTTAATTCTTAATTTTTACAAATTTTGTTTAGTTTATAGTAATTTTGGGGGTTTTATGAAAGAAGAAGGGACTAAGGCTGGTGCAAGTAATCGTCTTGTGCTAAAAGATTTTATTAGCATCGCTGTATTTAAAGTAATTTATATAGTTGCTACTTTTATTATTGGCATGCCTTTGGCATTTCTTGTTTTGGTCACATATCTTATGTATCCATTTGTAACTGCTATATTTACCGGTGTTATAGGGATGTTTTTCCTTGCAAAAGTGCAAAAGCCATTTGCACTTTTCATCTTTATTGTTCTTTCTGGTGCCATAATGACTATTATGGGACACACCATTATTGTGTTTTTGCACTCATTAATTGTAGGTATTTTAGCAGAGGTAACTAGGAAAGCTTTAGGATATAAAACGCTTAAGGGTAATATTGCTTGCTACTCAGTTTTGTCCTTAGACCTTGTTGGTAGCTTTTGGGAAATTTTTTTAATGAAAGAACAGTATTATAATATGATGACTCAATCAGTAGGTAAAGTACGTGCAGATCAGGCAATGGCTCTTCCAATGTGGATTATGGCAATTCTTTATGCAAGCTGTATTGTAGGTGCTATTATGGGTGGTTTTTTAGGGGCAAAGATATTGAAAAAACACTTTGTGAAAGCAGGGATTGTTTAGCTTGCTATTCACGTAGTTTATTTAATTAGTTTTATGGAAAAGTTAGTTTTAGACCCACGTACAAAAATATTTTTAGTACTATGCATGAGTGTTTCAATTACAGTTGTAGTTCCAATGTATGTGGAAATTTTGAATATGTTGCTTTTTGCTTTTTTATTTTTCTTTAATAAGCAAAAAAAAGGAGCAATTAAGTTAATACTTTTTTTCTCTTTACTTATAGCGATTTCATACACGCAAAATATACATCCGTTTTTCGCTGGACTACTGTGCCCTTTATCATTTATGGTACGTCGTTTTATGACACCAATTGTTGCAGGGAAATATTTGACAGACTCTACACCAGTTGGTCTTTTAATGAATGCATTAGAAAAATTCAAGGTGCCTCAAAATATAGTAATTACAGTTTCTGTAATGTTTCGTTTTTTTCCAACACTAGGCGAGGAATATAGTAATATAAAAAACGCAATGAAAATGCGTGGCATAGGGCTAAATTTTATAAATGTTATAACTCGTCCGCTTATGACGCTTGAATATATTATGGTGCCTCTTTTATCGTCTTCTTCTCGTATTGGTGATGAACTTGCAGCTGCAGGGCATACAAAAGGGGTGGACGCTCCGGGTAAGAAAAATAGATATAAGACAGCTAAGTTTGGAATTGCGGATGTTTTAGTTTCACTTTATATCATTGCAGTGTTTAGTTTTGCATTTTTAACACGTATTAGCATGGTATAAATATTATTAAATTAATGTTTCATAAGGTAGTTTTTTGTGGAAAAGATAAATAGTATGGACGATTGTACTTCAATAGATGATTTTCTAATTATAGCTGAAATGAAAAATATAAGCTTTAAATATGCAATAGATAATAGTGCTATTCAAGCTTTAAATGATGTATCTTTGCAACTACGGCGTGGCGAATGTCTTTTGCTTACTGGCATTTCGGGTTGTGGCAAAACTACTTTATTACGTTTATTGAATGGTTTAATTCCTAATTATTATGAAGGGGAATTTACAGGTAGTGTTATTATTGAAAAAGAGAATATAGCAAAACTTCCTATTTATGAAGTTTCAAAAAAAGTTTCCACAGTTTTCCAAAACCCTAAGTCTCAGTTTTTTAATTTAGATACTACTTCAGAAATTGTATTTTTTCTTGAAAATATGGGAACGTCTTTTGAAAAAATGCATGAGCGACTTAAGTTTATTTCAAATTTATTGAGCATTGAACATTTACTAGATAGAAACATTTTTGATCTTTCAGGTGGTGAAAAACAGATGATAGCTATTGCTTCTTCTCTAGCATCTGATAATAATATCATTGTTTTTGATGAGCCCACTTCTAATTTAGATTCATGTTATATTGAAAAAATAGGTCAAATATTGAAGCTTTTAAAGAACGAAGGAAAAACTATTGTTATAAGCGAACATCGCTTATATTTTTTAAAAGACATAATAGATAGAGCTTTTTTAATAAAAAATGGCAAAATTGAACATAAATTTTCAAAAAAAGAATTTATTGAGCTGTCTGAAGAAGAAAGAAAAAAGCTTTTGTTACGCCCTATCAATATGGATACGTCTATTTTTGAGACTTGCAATGCTTCAATAACAGATAAAAATAATAATTTACATACAAAAGATGTATCAAATTTAGTAATTGAAAATTTAACTTATAAATTCCCAAAAGCATCTAAAGATTTCCTTTCTGTTAAAGATATAAAACTTGAGTTTGGCAAAGTTATAGCACTTACTGGAAAAAATGGGCAAGGAAAAAGCACTTTTGCACAATGCCTTATTGGTTTGTTAAAACCTCGTAAAGACTCTATCTTAATTGATGGAAAGAAATTGAATGCAAAAAAAAGATTATTGCTTTCATATCTTGTCATGCAAGATGTAGGTTATCAGCTTTTTACTGAAAGTGTGGCAGAAGAAATAGAGCTTGGAAAAAACAAAGTAGGTAATACAAAAGATTCATCACATAAGACACTTACAACTGAACAAATATTAGATTCAATGCAACTAACTGCATTAAGAGGGCGTCATCCTTTAAGCTTATCAGGTGGACAAAAACAACGTGTTTCAATTGGTGCTGCTGTAAGTTCCAATGCTAGTATTATTATTATGGATGAACCTACTTCTGGTATGGATTACTTTCACATGAAAGAAACTGCAAAGTTAATAAATAATATCCGTTCAAATGAAAAGATAATTATAATCATTAGCCACGACTTTGAATTTTTAAGTCTTGTTGCAGATGATATTATTTTAATGGAAAAAGGTTCTATTATTTCTCATTCTTCATTTACAAAAGAAAAAGCTAATGAAATATTTAATTACCTTAAAAAATAACTATCTTTTGTAAAAACATATTAAAAGACATAATATTTTTAATTATTAGGAGGCTAAATATGACAATTTATGATTATTGCGTGCAAGATTCAGATGGAAAAGATATTCCTTTAAGCAATTTTAAAGGTAAAGTAATGTTGATTGTGAATACTGCAACAGAATGTGGTTTCACTCCACATTATAAAGAGCTTCAGGCTATGCAAGAAAAATATCATGATAAGGGCTTACAAATAATTGATATACCTTGCAATCAATTTGGAGAGCAAGCTCCTGGTAGCAATGATGAAATTACTAAGTTTTGCACTACTAATTATAATACAACATTCCCACAGATGAAAAAAGCAGATGTTAATGGAAAAGATGAATTACCATTATACACATTCTTAAAAGAACAAAAAGCTTTTGAAGGCTTTGGTGAAGGGAAAACAGCAGATATGATGGATAATTTTATAAAAAAAATTGACAAAGACTATAAAAACAATCCCAGCATTAAATGGAATTTTACTAAATTCGTTGTTGCAAGAGATGGTTCGGTAATTGCACGTTTTGAACCTACAGCACCTATGAGTGATGTTGAAGCATGTATTGCAAAGTGTATATTGTAAACACTTATAAATTATTTTTATAAAACTAATTGCTATAAGTTATTAATAATACAAAAATCTTATTTTTAAAGAACCTTTATGGAAGAAAACAAACATTGCTTTTAAAAATAATCGTGTTGCACTAAAAGATTTTATTAATGTTGGAATATT
>CAUUIE010000068.1:0-10159 GCA_963545065.1 uncultured Treponema sp. | reverse complement strand
CTTCAAGGTATGCGGAAAATGCTCTTGCTGCCATTTCGTGTATAGATGACCAATATTTATCTGCATGACCGGAATCACAATTTACTGCTTCCTTGTAGAAAGAGCTTGTCTCTCTTTTATCAGTAGGAATTTCAACTTCGCCACCACCTTCTTTTCCGGTAAAATATATGTATGCAAGTTTAAACTCATCCCATGCATCTTTAGCCAGTTTATTAAGTTTCTTTTCTCCACGTTTTATATCATAATAATCTGTGTTTATATCTATTATTTCTTTCTTTATCGGAGCTTTTATTTCTTCATAATGTTTTTCTATTAAAGATATCGCCTCTTCAATATTTTTTGCATTTTTGACCGCAAAAAGATGATGCTTTTTGCTTATATTATTAAAAACTCGTTGAACATTTTTATATTCTCTATCACTATATGAATACTTATATTTTTTCGGTTCATCACTTAAAGTCATAGCATTATATAATTTTAGGAATGCCTCTCTTACCTCATCAGCATAAGGTGCAGTACCTCCCTGTGTTAAATAAGTAGCATATGTAGCAATCGAATTCCCCATTGCAACATTAATAAGATTATCAAAAGCGTGGAACCATTCGTGCCCTAAAGCTCCTCCACCTCGTAGTTTTGTAATATTTATAACTCTCTCCAGTGGTTCGTAATGTGCACAAAACCGACCCTGTCCCCTAGCTCCTATTGCAAGGGCTAATCTACCTCCTAAAGAAATTAAATTATCCGATATGCCTGTAACATCTGCTAAATCTGCAAAACCTTCACATATATGATCTACGTGAAATTTTGCTGTATCAGGGTCTTTTAATACCCAATTTCCAGATTGAACATCCCTCAAATTAAACATCTTTTTTAGTTCCTCAGTAGAATTAACTTTCACATTTCGTCCACCAATTCTTTCAAAAGATTTTGATACTAGTAATTCAAAAGGCTTTTTCCGAGCCTCTTTGTTTTTCATAGTACTGCTATCTAACCATTTCCAATCATCATATTTACCATATTTTGCGTCATAACGTTGTGTTGTAAACGACGAGGATGTATTAATAGAGTTAAATTTTGTGCCTAGTGAGCTCCAAACATTATATAAAGGATTAGTTATATTCTTACCTAATATTTTTTCTTGGTTTTCAAATCCAATATGAGTTAAAGTTTTTTCTACATCTGCTACACTATTACATTTTTCTAATCTATCTCTTAAAGTATTAAGTGCAATTACATAATTACGGCGAGCAAGAGGATTATCAAGCGGTTTAGAACTTATGGAAGAATAAATCTTATTAATCAAAAACGCTACACTTCCACTCATCCCTTTTTCTTTTAAGTCTTGCCAGTCGATATTGCCAAAAATATTTTTCTTAGTAATTAGTGAAGAGGCAACATTTGAATCTACTTCCAAACCAACCCAATCTATATCGCTTTCCAATATTTGTTGATTTAACTTTATCATTTCTTCCAGTTGTTTACTCGCTATCTTTTTTTTCGCTATGTCCTTTTTGCTACCTTCTATATATCCTGTATCTTTATAACGATAGTCTTCACTATTAGGATTCCAAGTGCTATCTTTTATTGCACTTTCTCTTTCAAATAGTGCCAACTGTGGCATCCCTACTTTTTCACGTTCTTTGTTTATTTCTTTCCTTTTTTCTTCCATTTTTTCAAACTTCTTGATTATTCCTTTATTTTGTGGCATGCTCGATTCCAGAGAGGCAATAACAGCTCCCACTTGAGAACGGAAGGAAGAGTACTCAGGTGCATAGCTATTATTGGCGATAACCGTCTTTATAGCATCTGTTGCCACCTCTTTATTATCCCAGTTATAAAATCCAGTTAAAAGCCACTTGCTGTTTCGTTCTTCATTTTCCTTTCTTAAAATAGCAATTACCCCATTTTTTTGTACTTCAATAATTCTTTCATTATTGCGTACAACCTCTCCGTCTTTTGTTGCATCTAAGACCAATGACAATAGCGCAGTTATTTCTTCTTCATCCTTACCGTCCTTCATATATCTTTGCTCTATAATATGCTTCAATCCGTATCCACTTTTACCGGTACTTCCTGCATCAATTATTATTTCACCCAATTCCTTATGCTTAACACTTGAAGATTTACCACTTTCCAAAACTTTTGATAATTTAGTGAAATTAGTCTTTTCGTCTTGAACTACGCCATCTTTTTTAGCATTTTGATTGCCCTTCATTGCCTCGCTTCTATTTCTGCTTGCTTCTTCGGGATTTACCTTCTTATCGGAGTTATTATTTTCTTGTATAAAATTATATAGTTCTTGTACAAATGGAAATGGATGCCCGTTTTTGTCTGTAAATCGGTCTCTGTTTTCTAGCACTATTTGCATCATTTCTTGCTCATCGTTACACGCTTTAATCTTTTTCTTAAGGGCAGATATTGCAAGCTTTGCACCTTTTGTGTGGCTATCGTATTTTGGTTTCCATTTACCCGGTGCTATCTTGATAAACTTCTTACCTTTCCACTCTCTTATTGTGCCAACAGGTAAACCTCGCCCGCCTTTCATTATTATTAACATCTCATCAAATGATTTTTGAATATTATCCACGTTTTCTTTTTCTAACATCTCAAGATGCTTCAATATCTTTGCCTTAATAGCTTCAAACTTGATTTTCTTACTTTCTGTTGATTTCTTTATGTATAGCCTTAGCATAGTTAGATATTTCTCATGTTTTATTTTAAAAATTTTAATTTTATCATTGCAAACCCGATAATTGATAAAATAAGAAAAATAGTAATTCCAATGAGTAAGAAAATATATCTTTTTTGCTTTTCTATTTTTAAGGCTTGTCGGTGGTTTTCAGCTGTTATTTTATTAATTTCCATTACCATTTCTTTTTCGTATTTGTCGAATGATTCTTTTAAACTCATCGATATCTCCCTCTCCGTTCCCAATAATTTCTTCAAGTCGTCCGATTTCTTCAATGCTTCCTCTAATTCCTTCGAGAGTTTGAGTAATTTTACCTTCAAGTTCTTCACTTCTAATAGCTGACTCTGTTTCTGCTTTTCCCAATTGATTGAAATTGTCTCTAACCTTGCTAATTCCGTCTCCGTTATAGTAAAAACCTCTTCCTGTGCAACAAGAGGTGATTGTAAACAAAAACGAACTAATAAGTATAATATAAAAAATAAAATTGTTTTTTTCATTCATCAAATAACTCCTGTTTCATTTTTGGTAAATAATTCTTCCTTATTTTTGCTTTCTGCTTTTTTAATTCTTTGGCAAGCAATATTAAAAAAGGTATCATCTAATTCCATTCCAATAAAAAGCCTTTTTGTATTAAGGCAGGCAACTCCTGTAGAACCAGAACCCATAAACGAATCTAAAATAACATCACCTTCATCGCTAACTAAAGCGATAAGACGTTCCATCAATCTTACAGGTTTTTCTGTAGGATGGTGTATATTTTTTAGGCTAGGTACTTCAATCATATCAGATATATTCATTATATCACTTTCACAATACCCATCTTTTATCATTTGCAAAGCACTAATAGAATAAATACAACGTTTTTTCATGTGATTAGTTATACAAAAATTGTTTTTTAGAGAGCAGTTATAAGCTATTATGTTTTTTTCAAGATATAGCATTATAGATTTAAATAAATCAGGTTTTTTAATATCGCTATCAATTTTTCTTATTGTGTTTTTTATAATATCAATAGCTTGCTTTAATGGAAGACTTTCAAGATGCTCAACAAAAGGAATCTTACATTTTCTTATAGTTCCTTTTTTAGTTTTTGCAAATATAAAACAATTTTCATGTTTTCTTTTTAATGGTAAACAAGGAGATGATGGCTTTTTTTTATTCCAGCAAATCTCTTCTTTAAATTTAAAACCCGCATCGGCTAGTAGCATACCTTGACGATAAAAAGCAGGTCCACGTCCAAACATTATAACAAAGCCTGTAGGTTTTAAGATGCGTTTCACTTCACTTATATATTCTTTTTCGTCATATGGTAAATCAAAACGACAATTTTTTTCTTTAAGATTTAAATATTGATATGGTGGGTCTGTTATCAGTGCATCAATAGAAGCGTCTTCTAATTTTCTCATCAACTTTAAACAGTCCCCTTGTAAAAGTTTTATATTCTCATTCAAGCTCATTTTATATATCCACTACGCAATAAAGGATTGAATAAAATACCCCTACTGCTTCAATTCTAGGATCTGGGTCGAAAATAATATTCCCTTTAAGGTCGACTACTCTAAAATGAGTACCCGCCTTATATTTTGTTTTTATTTTCTGTATGCAATAATCGATTCTTCTCATACTAGGGGGAATGCTTTTGTAATATTCAATCTTTCCATTTTGAAATGTGCCCACTTCATAAAATTTTTTTTTACATCCAAAAAGTTTCATTGTATGGTTTGCTATAGGAGCACTTGCGCGCATAAAGTTTTTTTCGTCTATATATCCACTAGCCTTTGCCCAGTCCCACATTTCATTTATTTGTTCAGCAGAAAGAGCCGTTTTGTTTTCCAATTCTGCTATTGCTTGAGCACTCCTAAAAAAACAGCCAATACACTGAATTATAAAATACAGGTTTTGTTGAGTTTGTTTTAGCAATTGCATAATGAAACCTCAAGATCTTTTAAGTATTTTTTGTTTTTGTTTATTGGATAATTAATACTGTTTTCTGTGTATTCTTCTGTTATAAAGTTATCTTTTTCATCTACATATATTTTGATTTTTTCTTCTATATGCTCTCTCAATAACTTTATCACATCTTCTTCCCAATTGCTAATTAAGTCTCGTATAGGTTGTTCTATATTTGCCCACTCAGGATACTCTTTTAAACTTTGGCTATGTGTCAGTAGATGAATTAAAAAAGTTGAATATTTATCTCTTATATCCAAAAGAATATCTTCTAAATATCCAGCTCGCTCTCTGCCTGAAAGTTTTTCTCTTATGTTATTATAGTCTATTCGTTCGTTTAACTCGCCTTTTATTATTTCACTTATTCCCATAGACAAAAAAAATGAAATTGAATAAGGCTCAAGTAATGTACAAATTTTATTATCCAGTTTTCTCACGGTTTTTCTCAAATCTGCATTTAGATGCTCATCTATATGAATGCTTTTTTTATAAAGCATCAGTCTCAACTGTTCATCGTGTAATGTATTTTTAACTTTATCTGTAAGTTCTTTTTTTACTCCATCTATTTTTTTATCCAATTTTCCACCTATGGACAAGCTTTTATCTCCAAATACTAGTCTTATTCCATGTACCATAGTTACTATGAAAATTAAAACCGCAATAATTAACAATACAATCCAACCAATAATTGGTAAATTCACAATACTTTCCATCAATTTCTCCCAGCACAATGTTTAAAGCAAAAAAAAGGCTTATGCTTAAAACTTGCAAGAAGGGCATAAAATCCCCATATTCGCAAAAATTAAACATAAGCCTTTTTCTAAAAGCGCCTATTTTGTCTTCTACCTCGAACTCAAAACCAAGATGATTAAGTTCAAGCCAATAATTTCAAGAAAACTACGTCTATACTATATATCTTTCTTCAAAAGATGTCAATTGAGGAAATTGCAAATTGGGCTCAGGACAGAGTCATAAATGACAGTCTCAAACAAATAACAGTTGATAAATTTATTGATAACAATAAAACAGACATTTTTTTAATAGCTCTTGCATTAATAAATGCCTGTTGAATATATAGTTGTAACAGAAGAAACTTCCGCTCCTTTCTCAAAAAAGAATATAAAGTTACCAGATGTATGCAATTCTTTTGGAATTAAATGTATTAATTTCATTTCTATGTTAAGAGAATTAAAGGTTACATTTTAATTTATACCTTTTTTCAATCCTTTAGACAGCGCCTTAACTATCAACATTAATGATTTTTTTAGACTTAGCATTCTTTTTAAGATATCATCTTTGCTTTCTACTTCACCAAAGAAAATATCTGTTTGTCCCTCGCTTGCAGGTGCTAGACTTGCATTCATTTCTTGCATAAAAGATGCAAATTCTTTTTCTTTGCCTTCAAGTCGCTTTGCAATAGCCACAGCTACAGAATGGTCTTTTTTATCAAACATATTTCCTTGTTTTGCCCATTCGTCAACATTTGCAATTTTACCTTCAGAAGTATTAACTTGCATTACTATATCTATAGCATCGTTTAACTCATCAGTTATAGAATAACCGCCCATACTCTTATTATTCACTAGTGGAGCTATGGCTCTTACAAGTTTTCGTCTTATATTCTTGCAACCTTCACGATTTAACCCCCTTATGTTTGGTTCATTTACAATAGAACCTATAAGTACAGTCTCTAAAAACTCTTTACCTGCTCCGGTTATAGTGCCACCTTCCATTTCATATTGCCCACGATTAAATTCATTGATGATTCCTTCTTTTTGTAATGTATCAAAAATATTTAGCACTGCTTTATTACTTGCATAAAGCTCTCCCATCGTATCATATTCGGCAATATTTACGGCAATATCTTTTATAGTATCAGTCTTTATCACTTTTGATACCTTAACAGCCTCTTCTATTGGATTCATTGCTTTTGTTTGACTCATATTGAACTTAGAAAACTCTTTTGTTGAATATTCACTATTTCCCTCAATTTCAAATATGCATCTAGGATGTTTAAACTTTTCAATATCTTTTGGATTAAATCCAAACTTTTTAGCTCTTTTCTTTAGTGCTTCTATGTATGCAGTATCAGTTCCTTTTTTACTTGCAAGCTTAGAACTCATAGTTCTATTGTTTCCAGAAATTACTACACCATCTTTTGTTACTACAACAGGCGTATCAAAAGAAAGTGCTCTGCCATCATATTTCCCTGCAACACTTATAACTGTCATTTGGGCTTGCCTATCGTGCTCATAATCTCGATCGTTTATAGTACTTCCATTTTCATTAGTGGGGAAACCTTCAGTCTTTTGAAATGTCATCTCATCATGGCTTGCACTTGGCGCTTCTGCTTCTACAAGCTTCCATTTTCCTTTTATTGTTTCGTCTCCTATGTATATTTCATCTTCATCACCTTCAATATGTTCACTCGCATTATATTTCTCTCTTATAGCATCTAATCCAATACTTGATTTTTCTTTGGTTTGTGGTACAATCGTATCGGAGGTTTCAGAGAGAGTCTCCTCTGTGTTATCTTTGTTAGAGCGTGTGGTCTTAACATTCCCTTCTTTTTCAAATCCTGTAATAATCCAGGTTTTCTTTTTACCACCCCATTGTTGACGTAATCCTATGTGAAAATTTTTGCCTTCAATACTAATACGTTTAGGGTTATTCTCAGGATGTACAATCTTTCCATCCTTTACAACCTCTCCAATTTTATTCACCGAATCCATTCCGTGTTTATCTATGATATGCGAAAGTCCATATCCAGTATGTTTTTCTTTATCCGTAACTTCGCCCCAAACTACATCAATATCTCCTATTTCTTCTCTATAAAATGCGCCTTTAACTTGTCCGCCTTTATTCTTGACTATAAAATCTACTGCCTCTTGCCCCTTGCCTTTATATTCAGGATAGTCTTTTTCAGGATAATCATCTTCAGCATTGCTATTAACTGTTTTTTCTTTTTCAGTACTTATTGTGTCTTTTTCATTATTAACATTTTGCACATTAGTATTTGTAATTTCTTTTTGACTTGTATGCACTATATCATGTAATTCTTGAACAAATGGTAGTGGATATCCTTGTGTATCAGAAAATCGCTCCCGATTTTCTAGCACTATTTGCATCATTTCGTGTGCGTCTTTACAAACTTTTATCTTTTTCTTCAGTGCGGATATCGCTAGTTTAGCTCCTTTTGTGTGGCTATCGTATTTTGGTTTCCATTTACCCGGTGCTATCTTGATAAACTTCTTACCTTTCCACTCTCTTATTGTGCCAACAGGTAAACCTCGCCCGCCTTTCATTATTATTAACATCTCATCAAATGATTTTTGAATATTATCCACGTTTTCTTTTTCTAACATCTCAAGATGCTTCAATATCTTTGCCTTAATAGTTTCAAACTTGATTTTCTTACTTTCTGTTGATTTCTTTATGTATAACTTCATCATTTATAACATTACCTCCATTTTATCTTTATAAAATAATTTTTTTCTTCAAATCATTAAAAAAAATTAAAACAAAAAAAGGCTTATGCTTAAAACTTGCAAGAAGGGCACAAAATCCCTATATTCGCAAAAATTAAACATAAGCCTTTTTCTAAAAGCGCCTATTTTGTCTTCTGCCTCGAACTCAAAACTAAAATAATCAAGTTCAAGCCAATAATTTCAAAAAATAACTTTTTTATCCTACTTTATTTATTAACTCCTGTCAATTAAATTATTTTGAACTTTATTTATATTCAAATTGTGTCTGTAATATGTCGATATAAGACTAGTTCCCAGATTTTCAACTAATTATCACAGTTTCATCTCAGCACAAAATCAAATAACACTACATCTATAAAGAATTATTTTTATTAAGGAGTATATCGTTATGCGACAAAAAACTGTAAAATACTATTATTATAAAAAACCAAAAACTGGAATTTACTATTGCTCTCCACTTTCTAATGATACAGGTAAGAAATTATATTCAATTTCCACAGGTACAAAAGACTATAAGGAAGCTAAAAGAATTATGGATAGCTGGGCATTTAAAAATACTTACCCTATGCCATATAAAAAAGAAAAATCAAAATCTATTACTCAGCTGGATGTTTTAAGCGCTCTATCTTCTATGGCAATGAAAAGAGAATTTGGAGTGGATGACGTATTGGCTATTATATACGAATTAGTAGACATATATAAATATGAAATTAAAAATGAGTTAGAATATTTTTTTAATATCATTTTTTCTCTTTTAAAACTTAAAATTGATGTGCCTTCTCTTATAAAAGAAAATTCCAAAAAGCAAGATTCATCAATTAAGTTTGTAGACTTTGTATTAAACTACTGGGATTATAAAAATTCAGCATATATAAAAGAACTAATTGCTATGGGAACTCCAATTTCTGAAATACCAAAAGAAAATAGTTTTGTTAATAAAGGGCAATCTTTAAAAAAATATATAAGCTGGTTCGATAAAAATTTACTTTTGAAAGATATAACTGCTGAAATGATAAATAGATTTTTCTCTCATTTATTGCGTGAATGTCATATCTCTGAAGGCTATATGGCTGCATTGGCGGGTTCAGTTATTCAACCTCTACACTATGCAGAAAAAAAACAGTTAATAAATAATGGTATTACTCCAAATATAACTAGATATAAAGCAAAATCTCGAAAAAAAGAAATTTTAACAATTGAAGAGTGTAATAATCTATTTTCATCAATAACTAATTTTAAAGATGAAAGACATTATTGCGTAAATAGAATGGCTCTTGAAACTGCCTCACGTGTAGGTGAAATCTTAGCATTGAAGATTGAAGATTTAAAGATTTCTTATTCATCCATTACTGGCAAAGAAGAATGTTGGGTTGAAATAAATAAATCCTATGATACTGCGACACATAAACTAGATTCTACTAAAACCAAAATATCAAAAACAGTTACTATTTCTGATGAATTATTACATCTATTAAAAAAACTAATTGAACAGAATCCGTATAAAGATAAAATAAAAAATCCATTCTTATTTTTCCATTTAAGATTTTCTGATAGACCTATATCTTATAGTGAAATTGGAGACGGTTTTAGAAAAACTATGAAAAACATGGGATTTGCTCGTCCAAATTTGACATTCCATAGCTATAGACATTTGGCTGTTGTTTTACTTGCTGATGGTAAAGCATCAACTAGAGAAATTATGCAAATAACAGGACATAAAACGGAGAAAATGGTAAGCAGATATGCTAATCACGAAACAGAAGCTCAAAAAGAAAGTAAAAGAGATATGGTGTCAAAAATTTCTAAGCATTTAAATAATGCTACTTGACAAAGCTATAATTGATGCATTACACTAAATGTAATAAGCATTGATGGTAGATAAAAAGGTAGTAAAAAAGAGGTGAGTGGCTGGTATTTTTACTACTATTGCTTGAGAAAGTAGAGATTTTCTTCTGATTTTATGTCTTTATTTGTGCCCTCTAGTTTAGGCTAAACTTGCCCTCTAGTTTAGGCTAGACTAGAGAGGCAAAAG
>CAUUIE010000067.1:0-10307 GCA_963545065.1 uncultured Treponema sp. | reverse complement strand
CTCTAGCTAGAATTTGGGAGGGAAGTACGCCTTTTTTAAAAAAGAGCTTTTTTTGAGGTGAGAAAAGGGATAAGTTGCCTATAAAACAAATGGGTTTTTTCAATAAAAGAAGAGGCGATAATCGTCTTATAAAAATGGGTGAAAGTGCTAATAAAAGAGTCTTGAGTCCGCCCGTAAAGCAAGCGGGAGTTATTGCTGGAATAGCAGACAGTCTTTTCATTAAAGAGCTAGGCTTTGTTCGTAAAGCAAGAGGAGATTCATTCATAAAAGAGGCTATAAAAAGATTAAAACCACAGGCGTTAATAAAAATCATTTTAATGGGCTTTTAATTAAACAATATTTATAAAGTTTTTTCTATGATTATAAAGTTCACTCATTTTATTAATGCTCTTTTTGGTGTTTTTTAAACATCTTAATAACATTATTTAATATAGAATTTGACTTTAAGCCAAATCTAAAAAGATAATTTCTTAAAATTACTCTTTTTCACCAAAAACTATTGTCTAGTTTTTGTAATATTAGTATCTTTTTTCTCAAGTTCAATAATAAAAATTATTAACATGCACTAAACATAATATCTTAAAAATTAAAATGGACTTAAAAAATATAAAAGTGAGAGAGAGGCTTATGGGAAAACACCAACATAATAAACACGAAAACAAACAAAACAATAATGAAAAGTTTAAGTGTAAAGATAAAATTGAAATAAGCAAAGAGGCATTGGAAAAGGATGCAAAAGTTAATATTTCTGTAGGAGATTCTAATATTTCATTTGAACAAAAATGTGATGATGATGCGAGCAAAGAAAATAATGATAAAACAAGTGCAAAATCAACTGTGAATATTAATATAGAAGATAATAAAGAAATTGAAAAAGAATTAGAAAAGTGGAAGGCAGACTATTTAAGAAAAGCGGCTGATTTTGAAAATTATAGAAAAAGAATGATTAAAGAAAAAAAAGACGCTATAGACTATGCTAACGAAGTTCTTTTGGAAGATTTAGTGCATGTTTTAGATGATTTTGACCGTGCAATAGAAGCTGTAGAAAAATATGGTGGCGAGACTATTAAGCCATATATGGAAGGGTTTAACATTATAAGAAAACAGTTTTATTCAATGTTAGAAAATAAATATTCACTTAAATATTACAAAAGTGAAGGTGAGCTTTTTGACCCAAACATTCACGATGCAAAAGGTAGCAGAGAGTCTAATGAAGTGAGTGAAGAAATAGTAGAAAAAGAGCTTCTTAAAGGTTATAAGTTAAAAGATAGGGTTATTAGGGTGGCACAAGTTGAAACTGTGAAACCTAAAAAGAAAACTTAAGACATTTCTAAATAAGAATTATAAGCATTTGTTATTAACAATTTTAAGGAGATTAAGAAAATGGGAAAGATTATAGGAATTGATTTAGGAACAACTAATTCATGTGTTTCTGTTATGGAAGGCGGGGAGCCAGTTGTTATTGCAAACTCTGAAGGTGGAAGAACTACTCCATCTGTTGTAGGTTTCACAACTAAAGATGAGCGTATGGTAGGGCAACCTGCAAAAAACCAGATGATTACTAATCCTGAAAAAACAGTGTATTCTATTAAAAGATTCATAGGTCATCGTTTTAATGAGTTAAAAGATGAATCTAAAAATGTACCATATAAGCTAGCAGAGCAAAATGGAGATGTGAGGGTAGATATTTCAGGTAAGTTATATTCTCCACAAGAAATCTCTGCTTTTATATTACAAAAAATGAAGAAAACAGCTGAAGATTATTTAGGAGAGGCTGTTACAGAGGCTGTTATAACAGTTCCAGCGTATTTTAATGACGCACAAAGGCAAGCAACAAAAGATGCAGGAAAGATTGCAGGGCTAGAAGTAAAAAGAATTATCAACGAGCCTACAGCAGCATCTTTAGCATTTGGATTTAATAAAGATTCTAAAAAAGAAAAATTAATTGCGGTTTATGATTTAGGCGGGGGAACTTTTGATATTTCTATTTTGGAATTAGGAGACGGCGTTTTTGAAGTTAAGTCTACAAACGGAGACACCCATTTAGGAGGCGACGATTTTGATGGACGCATTGTTAAATGGCTTTCTGAAGAGTTTAAAAAAGACACTGGCATTGATCTTATGCAAGATAGAATGGCTTTGCAACGCTTAAGGGAAGCTGCAGAAAAGGCAAAAATTGAACTTTCAAATGTGGCAAGTACAGACATTAATCTTCCCTTTATTACAGCAGATGCTTCAGGACCAAAACACTTGCAAAAAAGCCTAACACGTGCAAAGTTTGAGCAAATGACAGAAGATTTGTTTGAAAGAACAAAAGACCCATGTAGAAAGGCATTAAGCGATGCAGGCATTACAGCAGACAAAATTGATGACGTGTTGCTTGTTGGGGGCTCCACACGTATGCCAAAGGTTTTGGAAATTATAAAAGAGATATTTGGCAAAGAAGCATCTAAAAGTGTTAATCCTGATGAAGCTGTTGCAATGGGGGCTGCAATTCAAGGCGGCATTTTAGGTGGTGATGTTAAAGATGTGCTTTTGTTAGATGTTACACCTCTTTCTTTAGGAATTGAAACATTAGGTGGTGTTTTCACAAAGCTAATAAATAGAAATACAACAATACCTACAAAGAAAAGTCAAATATTTTCTACTGCTGCAGATGGGCAGACAGCTGTTTCAATTCATGTGTTGCAAGGGGAGCGAGGAATGGTAAGCCAAAATAGAACGCTTGGCAATTTTGATTTGGTAGGCATTCCACCTGCACCTCGTGGTGTTCCACAAATTGAAGTAACTTTTGATATAGACGCTAATGGTATTGTACACGTTTCTGCAAAAGATTTAGGCACAGGAAAGGAACAGCATATAAGAATAGAAAGTTCTTCAGGGTTAAGTGATGCAGAAATTGATAGAATGGTGAAAGAAGCGGAAGCTAATGCAGAAAACGATAAAAAAGAGCAAGAAAAGGTGGAAGTGAAAAATGAGGCTGATAGTTTAGTTTATCAAACAGAAAAAACACTAAAAGAACTTGGAGAGAAGTTACCATCTAGTGAAAAGGCGTCTATAGAAGATTCTCTTGCAGCTTTAAAAAGAGCAATTGAAAGTAATGACACAGCAGAAATTAAGGCTAAAACTGAAGCATTAAAACAAGTTAGCATGAAGATGGGAGAAGAGCTTTATAAAAAACAACAAGCTAGTGGAGGCAATGCGGGAAATAGTGCAAATAATAACAATGCTAACACGGGTGGAAATACTAAAGGTTCTTCAGATGGCGTTGATTACGAAGTGGTAAACGAAGAAAAATAAAGATTTTATAAAAATTAGTTTGTTAGATTTGAGGGCTGTCTTAGTGCAGCCCTTTTTTTAATATTTTATGGAGTATATTAGGCGTGGCATCTAAACGAGATTATTATGAAGTGCTAGAGGTTTCAAAAACTGCAAGTAGTGATGAAATAAAAAAAGCTTATAGAAAGCTTGCAATAAAATATCATCCTGATAAAAATCCTGGCAATAAAGAGGCTGAAGAAAAATTTAAAGAGGCAACGGAAGCATATGAAGTTTTGATAGATGAGAAAAAAAGAAAAGCTTATGACCAATTCGGTCATGCAGGCGTTGACGGTATGGGTGGAGCAGGTGGTTTTAATGCATCAGCTTTTAGTGGATTTGAAGATATTTTCTCTGGGGGCATTTCTGACCTTTTTGATAGCATATTTGGTGCTGGCTTTGGTGGGTCTACAAAAGGTCACTCCCATGCGTTGCAAGGTGCAAATCTTAGATATAATTTAAACATTCCATTTATAGAAGCTATATATGGTAAAAAAATAGATATTACTTATTCAAAGGACGTATCTTGTTCTTCTTGTGCTGGCTCTGGTGCAGAAGGAAATTCAAAACGCATAACATGCCCCGATTGTCATGGTAAAGGACAAATAAGGCAATCATCAGGATTTATGACTTTCTCTCATACTTGTAGCCGTTGTAGTGGTCAAGGTAGCATATTAGAAAAGCCTTGCAAAAAATGTGGTGGAACAGGGTTAGAAAGAAAGAAACAAACCATAAAAGTAACTATTCCGCCTGGAGTTGAAAATGGTCGCAAAATTGTAATACCAGGGCAGGGAAATGCTGGTAGCTGTGGAGGTCCTTCTGGAGACCTTTTTATCTTTATTACCGTTAAACCACATGAATCTTTTGAATGCGAAGGAAGAGATTTATATTGTGCTATGCCTATTTCAATTACACAAGCAGCTTTGGGTGGCGAAGTGGAAATACAAGGGCTTGATGGCAAGATGATAAAGGTGAAAATTCCTCAAGGCACGCAAAATGGTGATATGATTAAAGTTACAAATGAAGGGGTTCCAAACATTCAAGGTAGTAGCAAAGGCAATTTATATATACAAGCAAAATTAAAAGTGCCAACAAAGTTGTCTAGCAAAGCAAAAACATTATTAGAAGAAGTTTCTAAAGTGCAAGGTGAAGAGAATCATCCTAAACTTATTAAATTAAAAGATTTATAAAAACACCCCTTATCCACTTGCAAACTAAGATAAATGGTATATAATCATTTATATGGAGGGTTTAAATTTATGGCAAAACTAACAGATGAAATGAAAGAACTAATGAGTAAGCAATTGGCTTATATTTCTACAGTCAGTAGTGATGGTCGTCCTAATATTGGTCCTAAAAGAACTATGAGAATTGTTGATGATAGCACTCTTATGTATAATGAAAACACAGGAAGAAGAACGTTTGAAAATCTAAAGGCTAATGGAAGAGCATCAGTTGCATATGTTGATTGGGAAAAGCTTGATGGCTATCGTTTTGTTGGTAAGTCTGAAATCTTTACAGAAGGAAAGATTTTTGACGAAGCTGTTGAATGGGCAAAGGGGAAAGTGCCTAAGGCAGTGGTATTAATTCATATTGAAGAAATTGACACTTTAAAAATAGGTGCTACGGCAGGAACTAAATTGCAGTAACACTATGCGTTGCTTTATTAAAGCCATATTAAGTAGCAATACTTTAATATGGCTTTTTTATTAAATAACTTTTAATATTCAAGCTTAAGAAGCTCCACATTCATAAGGGTTTTGGTCAAAATAAGTTTGCAATGATGAAAGGATATAAAAATCGTCAGCTTCTTTTACTGTAATAAGGTGCAACACAATGTTGTTTTCAAAGATTATAGCAATAATTGGAATGGGTAAATCTCTTAAATAGTCTTTTAAATCTTGTGGATTTTTAACACATATTTCTATAGCATAAGTTGGAAACGTAACATCGGGAGAGGAACCACCACCAAGCGAAAAGGAAGCCTCTTTTATTTTAACACATGTATTGGGCAACTTTCCTGCAATAGAGGTAACGCGTCTTTTTATTTCTTCTTTGTCTTTTTCTAATGCTTGAATAGCTACGGGCTTTCCACCATTTAAATAATAAATTAAGGTTTCTTCCATTAGAGAAGCTACAGCTTTACCAACCCTATAGGTACGCATTAATTGATGGCTTGCAATCTTTTTTATATATTCTTCTTTTCCTGCTATTAAGCCAGCTTGAGGGCCGCCTAATAGCTTATCTCCTGAAAAACAAACTAAATCTGCTCCATCTTTTAATATGTTTTTACAAGAAATTTCATCAGGAATGTTAAAAAAAAGATTACCAGAACCTTGATCAACAGCTAAAATTACATTATCGGGTATTGCTGTTCTAATTTCTTTTATGCTAGGCGTCTCTGTGAAACCTCTAATCTTATAATTAGATGTATGAACATACAAAACCATTGCTGTGTTTTCAGTTATTGCATTACTTATATCTTTAATTGTGGTTATATTAGTAGTTCCTACTTCTATAAGGTGAGCACCTGCCATTGCTAATATTTCTGGCACTCTAAAGCCACCACCTATTTGCACTTGTTGCCCTCTAGGAACAATAACTTCTTTTCCTTCTGCAAGAGCCTTAAGCATTAAAAAAACAGCTGCTGCATTATTATTTAATATAAGAGAAGTTTCTGTTGAAAGAAGATGAGCTATAGTTTCTGTTAAAAAACTAAAACGTCCTCCTCTCTTTCCTGAATATAAATCCATTTCTATAGAAGAATATTCTGAAGCCTTTTGTTTTGCAGCATCCCAAATCTTATGAGGCAAAGGAGAACGACCAAGATTGGTATGTAAAACAACACCAGTTGCATTTACAACTCTTTTAATTCTTTTTTTAGAAAAATAAACACATCGTGCACAAACTTCAAAAATGCATTCATCAAAAGAAGGAAGCTTTCCACCTTCTTTCATCTCTTTTCTCACATCATCAAGATAAGAAGATGCAACATTTGCAACATTACTACGCCCAATTTCTTCTATGTGTTGTGCTAGAGGCTTACTACTAAGAAGTTTTTCCACTTGTGGAAGAGACGACATAACATTATTTTTTTTCAAAACTAGCTTACCTCACATTAAAAAAATTTAAACTATTTATTAAATAATCGGCTAGTCTAATTTTCTACTTTACCATATACATTTTATATATAGCTCTGGTTTTTAAAAAAAGCCCTTTATGTTTTTATAATATTTTAGTACGATAGGTAAAATCTAAGAATTTGAGGTTTTATGGTTATTTTCTTATTTTTAATTATATTTATTGTTGGCATCTTAGCATTTTATAACACAGAACGTGGAAAGAATTTAATAGACTTTATTCGGTTTTGCAAGGATGGTAGAAAAAAAGGATTTTCTTTTAAACATTTAATGTTGTTGTGGAAAATAAACGCTGTTTCTAATAAAAATGCAAAAGCACATTTCTTTTCATCAATTGCATCTTTAGACTTTTGCATTAAAATGATTCAAAAAGAGATAGAAAGGTCTAAAAAAAATAAAAGAACTGAAGAAAGCGAAATCTTATTAACAAAACTCTATGCATGGCGAACAAAGTTTGAATTAGAGCTTATGCAAAATCAAAATTACATAAACACTACGTACGACATGGAAGAAAAACAAGTTTGTATGTTGCTTTCAAAAAAGGTTGGCTCAATATATATTAGATGTGAAGAAGTGAAAGATGATTACATACGGTTTATTATGTTTGATTCTTCTGCAGCTAAAGCTTCGCAACATAATTGGCAAAATGACTATGCACAAGTGTATTTTTGGAGAAAATATGACGCAGGATATTTTTATATATCTAAAGTATTACGTGGCATGAAAATAAAAGATGGATATGAAATGCACTTAGCACATTCAAACGACTTAAAAAGAATACAAAAAAGAAAATCTATAAGAGCATCGTGTCGCTTTAATGCAGTTTTATATCCTTTGCATTCAAAGTTTGAATTTAATGATAAATATGAAAAAACTGGTGGCATTAAGTGCATTGTTAAAAACATATGCGAAGATGGAGCTATGATATATATTAAAGGCAAAGCAGAAAAAGGTGTAAACATAAAATTGCAGTTTAAGATTAATAATAAAAACATTGTAATGTGTGGGCTAATAGTTAGGTTTCTTTATGATGAAAAAAGCAACATGTCAAAAATACACTTTAGTTGTTCCTTTATAAAAGAAAAACATAGAAATAGAATTCTTTCTTTTGTCTATAACATTGCAGAAGCTCAAAACCACAACATTGCTTCCTCCCTTTTTGAAGAAGAAAAAGACGAGGTAATGACAGCTGGCGAATTTAACGATGTTGATAGCTCTAAACTAGATTCAATAGAAAATATAAATGAATTTATAAAAAAAGAATAACTTTTTAAGTGCTATTAACCAATAATCTTTTTAATCTCTTGTTTTAGAATGCTAAGCTTTTCATTTGCAATTAAATAAAGTTTTAATAATTCTTGTTGATTTAAGACTTTAGAACCTTTTTCCATCTCTAACATTACATTAGCAAAATCATTTGCACTAACATTAAGAGAACTGCCTTTAAGTAAATGGGCTTCATGTCTTATTTCTTCTCTCTTTGTTTCAAAAGCCCCCTCATTTAAAAGGGATGATAAAATTGTAAAATGTTCTTCTGTTTGTGCAAGATAACTTTTAAGCAATTCTTTTGCACTTTCTTCATCTCCCATCAAAAGTTCTACTACAGCTTCAAACTTTAACACGTCTGGCATAAACTTAACCTCTAAACAGACACAACTTCTTTTATTTCAGGAAACATTTCTTTTAATCTTGCTTCAATGCCCATTTTAAGTGTGAAAAGTGCCATTGGGCAAGAACCACAAGCTCCTTGCAATGTTAAAAATATTCTACCATCTTCTGAAATAGACTTTAATTCTACATCTCCACCATCTTGTTGTAACATAGGTCTAATATTTTCTATTGCCTCTTTAATTTTTTCATTATCTAACATATATAGCCCTCCTTTTGAGGAATATATTTGTAATATTTTACTAAAATATTTATATTAAAGCTATAGGCTAATGAATGAACTATGTTTATTGTAATTGTGAAAGAGCTTTAGAGATGCTAAAAGCGAAATCTCCAATTTTTTCTATATTTCTTACTATATCTATATAAAGAAGCTCAGTTTTAACAGCAGCACCTTTTTCTAGCTCTTTGCTTGCCAAGCTTTTAAGCTCATATCTCATTTTATCAATCTTATCTTCCATAGAGCAAGCTTTTTCAAATTGGTCAGGTAGGAGAGGTCCATTTAAGTGATCGTGAATGAAGTGAATAAAATCATCAACTTCTCTTGTGTAAGGCTCCAAACGTAACATATCCTCATCTGAAATAGGCTTTTCTAACCTTGCATTTTTTTTGATAATAAAAATTGCTACCTCATATATTTTATCTGTAATATTTTCTAAATTATCCACAATGCCAAGCATTAACCGAACTTTAGTTCTATCCCCTTCGGAAAGAGAGGAACCAAAAGAAGAAACAAGATATTCTGAAAGCTCACTTTGCATCTGGTCAACATAGTCTTCCTTTTCTGCAAGATTCCTTTCTATTTTGCTAAATGCAGACTGCTTTTCTTTTTTTAATATAACCCGTAATAATGAAAACATTTCACACACAATATTTGACATTTTCACTATTTCATGTTCTGCAGTTAGAACATAGGAGCTAGTATTTTCTTTCATACTAGGAGCTTGAAACGATAGTATGTAAACACCATATTGCTCATTTTCATCTTCATTTTCTTTTGGCTTAATAATAAAACGCACCAATTTAGCAATTTGGCGAACAAAGCCTATGGCTAAAAGAGTGTTTACCACATTAAAAAGCGTGTGATATATAGCTATTCTAAACGCAATGTTGCTATTAGAAGGTCCACTTGGAAATAAGAAGTCTATTAAAAGGAGTGAGTGGCGAAAGAAAATGAGTGCAATAACAGAGCCTGCAACATTAAATAAAACGTGAACTGCAGCAGCCCGTCTTGCATTTAAACGGGAACCAATAGAAGCAATAATAGCATCCACTGTAGAACCTACATTACTTCCTAAAATACTTGCTGCAGCAAACTCCCAGCCTATAACGCCAGATTGTGCCATAGCAATAACCACTGCTGTAGTTCCACTAGAAGAATGCAAAACTACTGTTAAAATAAGCCCTAAAACCACGCCTACAGCAACAGACAAAAGGTTAGTTTTTTGAAAAATACTAACAAAACTTAAATGCTCTTCTGTAATGTTTGGTGCCACCGTTGTAAGAAGGTCTAACCCCATAAAAAGCAAAGCAAAGCCCATAATGGCTTCCCCTGCATTCTCTTTTTTTAAACGCTTAAAAAAATGCAAAAAATATCCAAGCCCAAATATAGGAATTGCAAAAGATGATAACGAAAAGTTTCCAACTAGAGAAATAATCCACGCTGTTATAGTAGTGCCTATATTCGCTCCAAATATTAGCCCTATTGCTTGCTCTAAAGTGAGAAGACCTGCGTTTACAAAGGTAACGGTCATAACTGTAGTTGCACCTGAAGATTGCACTAGTCCTGTAACAATTATTCCCGTTAGAACAGCAAGAAAACGGTTGCCTGTCATTAGGTTTAATGCTTTTTGCACTCCTTTATTAGCACTTTTTTGAATGCCATCACTCATCATTTTCATGCCATAAAGAATAAAGCCTAAGCTTCCTAGCATCTGAAACAAAATCATTACAAGCATTATGCCATCCTCAAGATTTAAAAGTTTGCAAAAGAAGTGCAAGTATATAAAATTTATAAAAATAATATAAGAAGGTAAGAGAATGTGATTAAAAAAAATAAGATATGTGCAATAACAAAAGACTTTAAAAGTTAGTTTTTATATGTTTCTAATTCTCTCTAAAACTCCCCTTTCATTTCTTGCTAAACATAACATTGCATTCTAGCTAGAACGTGGGCCCTCT
>CAUUIE010000066.1:0-10538 GCA_963545065.1 uncultured Treponema sp. | reverse complement strand
GTCATAAAATTATTCCATTTGCAAGCATAATAACTATCATTTTAGTACTTGTATCTTGTATTTCTTTTCTTACTTGGATGTTTGTGTATAAGCCAATAGTCTCGGAAACCATTTATAATAGAGGCTATACTTTATTGCAAGAAAATAAATATTCTGATGCTGTAAAAGAATTTGAACGTGCAGGGGAGTATGTAAGAAAGAAAAGATGGTATTTTAAATATGCAAATGGTTTTAGAGAAAAAAAACAATTTAAATTAGCTGAAGATATTTATAGATGGATACTTTTTGATTTTAATCATGATAAACAAGGTGGTCTTGAATATGCTTCTATGCTACGCGATGATTTACACAACTATGAAAAGGCAGAAAATGTTTTGAAACGTAGTGTGTTAGATTATCATGCGAATGATGAAACTGCTTTGCTTGCTTTAGGAGATAATTATTTAGAATGGGCTAGAGAAAAACCTGATAAGTTTAATAAAGCAAAAGATACTTATGCTTCTCTTATTAACATGTATGGCACTAAAGATATATTTTTGTCTCGATTGATGAAATATTTTATACGCACAGATAGATTAGGCGAAGTGTTACCACTAAAGGCTCATTTTGTAGATAATTTAAAAAGGTTAGAGACAGACGATCTTACTGAACTTGGTTCATATTTGATAAAGAAGCGTTATGAAGACAAGGATGAAAATAATGAATACTTAAATTCTGCTATTGACGATGTGAGAAAGATATTAGAAAGCTCATTAAAAAGAGATGAAGAAAATGCAAATGCTAATTATAACATGGGTCGTTTTTTCTTATACAACAGAAAACTTGATGTTGCATCTTACTATCTAGCTAAATCTATTGATAATTACAAAATGTCCAATAACCTTTCGTCTGAAAGTATTATGAATAGCGTTAATGCAATGCGTCTTTATGGAGAGATTTTAAGTCAAAATAAAGAATATTTAAAAGCACAGGAAGCATATGCAGACGCTTTAAGTAAATATAAAGAGTTTTCAGAAAACAGGTTAATTTCACCAGACAAAAACATTGGAAAGTTATATCAAGATTATGGAGACATTAATTATTTTATTTCTGGAGATTTACAGAAAGCATTGCAAGCTTATAATATGGCGATTAAAGAAATGAATGATACCCCTTCAATACAATATAAGATTGGTTATATAAATTACCAAAATAAAAGCTATGAAGAAGCAATGCGTGCATTCCTTTTGGTGCATTCAGAGAAACAAACGGATAAAAATTTGCTTTATGGACTTGGAAATACTTTATATAAACGTGGCTCTTATGAAGTTGCACAAGGCTATTATGAGCGTCTTATGGAAATATTGGAAGCTGAGAAAATTAGAAAACATGTGTTATTTCCAAATTCAAGACCAGATCACAGTGCATTTGTTGATGAATATATGCGTTCTACAAATAATTTAGCTGTGATATTGAATAAACTTGCAATGCAAAATGGTAATTCTGAAAAAAATGGTAGAGCATTATTTTTATTTGGAGAATCTTCTAGGGCATGGGATGCACTTACTAGAAATCCAGAGACTATGGTTGCGTCAAAAGCTTTAAGTCTTGCTTATTTGAATACTCAAAATATTATAAAACCACAAGCTGGTTTTGAAGCTGAAATATATTCTGATATTCCAAAAACATTAGAAAATGAATCTATTTTACAAAAAGAAGTTGATAGATAACAATAAATAAGGTTTAAAATATTAATTTAAATTTTCTTTATTATTAATTTCATTGAAAACAAAAACATCCTTAATGTTTGTCTCCCAATAAAAAGGTGAAAAATTGAAAGAAAAATGCCGAATATCTATAGCGTTAGAATATCTTTTTATAGCATAATATTACAGCAGAGAAGGAACTAGGAGGGTTATATCAAAAGAGAGTTTTTTACTAAAATGTCTTTTCTCATCTCTTTTTGGTTTTTCTTTTTTGCTGGTCTTTATGCAAAAGGTGGGGCAAATTATAGTGAAGCAAATAAACTTATTAAACAAAAAAAACAAGATACTGCCATATATAAAATTATTGAAATATTAGAGGAAAATCCAGAATCTTTTAACCTTGCTACAGATGCTTTAAAAAAAGCAATGAAGAATCAAGATAAATTTGTAAAGGAATTTTTAAAGATAATAAACCAACTATATAAAGACCCAGATAACAGCACAAGAATTTTAGCTTTAGTTAATAATATTGAAAAATCAAACAGTGCTATGGATCCACAAATGCAAGATTTTTTGCAAAAGCTGAAAGTTTCATCTTTATATGCCAGAAATAGAATTAAATTTAATAATATAATGAAAGATGGTATTGCATTAATAAAAAATGGATTATATTTTGAAGCTTCAAATAAATTTATGGAAGGTTATTCAATATGTTATGATGACTACTGTGAAACTTATAAAGAAACAGAAAGATTAGAAAAAACACAACAAGCATTAAAAACAATAAAAGAAACTACCAATTTATTAAAAAAAGAAGATGTTAAATTTTTGAGTGCGATTAATGCCTATAAGGCAATGTTTAGGCAAAACATGTTGAAAGTGGATCAAAATATTGTTTCCAATTTAGAACAAGAAATTTTGTCAGTTCATGAGCTTGGTGGAAATATTTTTACAAATGGAACTCTTTTAAATTCTTATCTTGCAGAAGAGGAAAGGTTAGAAACATTTAATTTAGATTCTTTTTTGCCATATTCAACTCGTTTAACAATGGGAAGAGGAAATGCTACAGAATATGAAGGAGTGCAAGGAAGTGTAGATGCAGCTCTTTTTACAAGGCTTAGCAATTTAGAAGACTATATACTTTCTTATATGAAAAAGATATTAGAATCTTTTTTTTCTAAATTTAGATTTGGCATTTCTTTTGAAGGTCAAATTGTTGAAAATTTAAAAAAACATATAGAAGAATATAATAGAATTATTTTATTGATTGAAAAATTAAATATTGAAAATACGAGATTTCCAAAAAATCAACAAGAAAACAAAGCAGTAGTTGCCTCTGTTTCTTTGTTTGAATCCATATTGGAAGATACTTTTTTAGTGTATGATAAATATATCAGTATAAATGCTACAAATTATAATTCAAGAGAATATGGCGATGAAAGAAATGTTTTGCAGATAAAAGAAATATCTCTTTCTCTATCTAAATTACCTGCAATACAAAAAAAATTATATGAATATAATTTTGAAACAATGTCAGAAAGTAAAGATGAACTTACAAAAGTTCAAATAAATCTTTTTAGTGCTCTTTCAAATCTTTATCAAGATCGTTTAGCAAATTATGCAAGAGTAAAAAACATTGATGGGAAAAGTGCTTATAAAGAGCATGAGAAGCAATTTTTTGCAACTAAAAAGCTAGTTGATGGAACTATGATAAGAGAGGAAACAGAGAGTGAAGTTGTACTATATCCTACAAAAGCTCTTGAGCAATTTGAAAAGCAGTTTGATGGAATAAGGGCTGATATAGAAATGTTACAAGATTCTATAGCTTTTATTTCTAATTCTTCTCAGGAAATAGATAAAGAGCGAACTACTAATACTCATTTTGAAGGTATAAAAGATAGCGAAAAAAAATTAAAGGAACTTTTAAATAATATTGCATCTCTTTCAACAAGAGCCAGAAATGATATTTTTAAAATAAGACTTGCAAAACAAGAAGCAGAGTTTAGGTATAATGAAGCTTTAAAAATGTTTAATAATGGCAATTTCTCACAAGCAAGAGATAATATAACAAGGTCCCAACAAAAAAGTACTGAAGCTTTAGATTTGGAAGATGATGTTAAATACAGGGCATTAGTAGATGAAAGACTTTCTAAATTAGGTCTTGAAATAAATCAAAAAGAAAATGAAGAAGTTGTGAAAGAAGTAAGAAAATCTATTGATAATGCAAAAAAATTATACTTTAATGGAAATTTTGGGGAAGCAGAAAGTATATTAATTTCTGCAAATACAAGGTGGCACGCTACTAACATAGAAGAAAATGAAGAGCTTAAAAATTGGATAAATATTACACAAACAGCAAGTGTTATGAAAACAGGAAGAACAATTCCAATTTCTGCAACTCTTTATCCCCAGATGAGCCAACTTTTAAGTAATTCCAAGCAACTTTATAATGAAGCCAGTGCAAAAATTAAGCGTAGTAGAAGTGAAGCTTTACAAAAATTAAATGAAGCAAGAAATAATTTAAAGCAAGTGCTACTAGTATATCCTTTAAATGAAGAAGCAGGGCAATTGGGTTTAAGAATTGACCAGTTAATTGATCCTGAAAACTTTCAAACTCAAGTGAAAAAAAAGATTGATAAAATAAGAAGTGATTATAAAAGAAACCCACAAACCTATTATGCAGAACTATTAAACTTATACATAATGGATAAAACGTTTCCTGGTATTGCAAAACTAAAAGACGAAGTAGAAATATATTTAGGGGTAAAAATATTACCGCCTGATATGACGGCAGTAAATAAGTCTAAATCTTATACTGATGAAGCAGATGAAATATACAAAAAAGGAGATAAATCTCGCTACAATGAAGCTTTGCAAAAACTAAATCTTGCTATTAAGCTAAATCAAAATAATGAGAGAGCCTCTCTTTTAAAAGATAGAATTCAAATGGCTATGGGTGGCACTGCTATTGCCGTTCTTTCTTATGCTAATGAAGAAAAATATAGGCAAGCAATTTTGGCATTGCAAAAGGGAAATAAAATTACAGCTATTGCTTTGGTAGAAGAGCTTTTAAAAGATACAGAAGGCAGAAAATCTGCAAAGGTGCATGATCTAAAAAAGAGGATTAACGCACAACTATGATAAAAAAAACCACATATTATGTATTCCTTTTTATTTCTATTTTTTCTAGTATCTTATATGCAGATAAGTATTATTGGGAAAGTCCTGAAAGAATAACAGTAAAAAATACACAATTTTTGCATTCTGACTCTAGAAATGGTACTTCTATTGCTGTGTGGCAAGAAGTTGTGCCTTCACAAAATGGGGATGGTGTAGTTTATGTATCTCTTTCGGTATATTCAGGCGGAAAATGGTTTACACATGAAAGAATTACACCTGCAATTCCATATAGCATTAACATACCATCTATTGCTTCTGCTACAATAGGTAAAGATGGAACAATTTTAGTTTGTGCTATAAATGAAAAAGATAAACTTGTAGTTTATAGCAGTAAAGATGGTGGCATCTCTTTTGAAGAAGCAACCATTACATTACCTTCAAATGATTTTTCATCTCCTTATATTATAACTACCTCTAAAGGCGGATATTTAATATTTCTTTCTAAAGGCTCAGATGAACGCTTTTCTATTATTACAACCTTTTCTAAAGATGGGCTTGAGTGGGGGGATTTAAAGCCTTTTGTTTCTAGTTCCATAACAGATAGAGCTTTTTTGCCATCTCATGCAGTTTCTATGTCAAGGAAAGCTCATGATGTAATAGTGTTTCAAGCTCTTACAACAATTAACGGAAGAAAGTCATATCAACTTTTTTCAACATACTCCTCTGATGGTTGTAAAAATTTTTCTTTTCCTGAGCAAATAACAATAGATGGTGATTTTCAAAATGAAAGACCAGACATAAAAGCAGTAAAGGGAGAACATGAATTTATTTTAACATGGGAAAGAAATAGAGTGAGATCGAATAATGTAGGGATATGCTCCTTGTTTTTAAATAATAATGGACTTCCTAACACCCCAGTAAAAGAAATATTTATTGGAGCTGGTAAGTGCATTAATCCAAAAATACTGGTGATGAATAATAACCCTATCATTTCTTGGACACATGAAAATGAAGGGCAGAGTTCTCTTTACATATATGATGGTGAAATAAATGAAAACATAAAGGTTCGCACTTCTGCTAGACCTATGCTTTTTTCAAGACCTTATAATATTGATGGAAACTTAGAGCTTATTTGGCAAGAAGGACAAGATGCAAGAAATGTTATGCACATAAAGCCTGATAATTCTGTTCAAAAAGCGAAACTTTTGGGAAAGATAGAAGAGCTTAAAAATGGTAAAAAACGCCTTAGTGTAAAAATAAATTTTCCATTTGATTCTTCAGGTATTGCAGGATACTCTTATGCATGGTCTAAAGATGGCCCTCCTACATATGTTGGAGAAGATATACAAAATTTTCCATCTGAAAACACTCTTTTTTACGAGCCAGAAGAAGATGGAGATTGGTACGTAGGGGTTAGAGTCCAAGATTATGCAGGAAATTGGTCTAAAATCAGTTTTGTTTCTTGTAGTTTGGATACTACTCCGCCTATGCCACCTCAGTTTATTCCACTTAATCTTGATAAAAATGCCTTTTGTACATCTAATACCTTGCGTCTTAGTTGGCTAACCCCTGAATTAGATGAAAAAGGAGGGGAAGAAAATCAAATTAAAGGATATACATGGAAGATAGAACCTCTAAATCTTTCAAGACTGTATGCAGAATTTAGAAATGAAAAAAATGTAGAAGATGAAGCGATAGATGATAATGAGTTGCAAGACTTTTTAAAAGAAAGGGTAAGCCTTAAAAATAGCTTACCAACATTTATTAAAACTAAAGGAAATTACATAGACTTAAAAAATTATGATAATGGTATTTATTGCTTAGAAGTTGCTGCTATCGACATGGCAGGGAATATTGGAAAACCTGCAAATAAGTTTTTTGCATTAAATAAATTTATTGCTTATACAATTATTACAAACATAAATGTAGAAAAAGCAATTGATGGCTCTTTTTCTCTTTCTTTAATAGGACGTGGCTTTAAAGAAAAGGGAGAAATTACAAAGGTGTTTATAGACAAAGATGGCTTATCCCCTTATGACCTTACCCTTAATGCTAACCAATTTTCTATAATTAGTGATAGATTCATTTCTAAAATTAAAATAGATGACTTAGAAGAAGGAAAATATAAAATTGGTCTTTTTCATTCATCACGTGGGCTATACTTTTCTAATCTTTATGTAACAGTGGATGAGATGGGAACAATTAAATTTGGAAACTTTGATTATTCTTATAAACATATATGGAGTATAGATTCAAAAATTTCTTCTATATTTAATTTTAGTTTTTATGTGAGAATTATTTTGCTTTGTTTATTTTTTTGCATTCTTTCACTATATGTTGTTGGAGTGGCAAAAGTTATAAAAGAATATAAAGGTCTTAAGCTAGAAATAGCATTGTTGCTTAAAGGAGATAATATGGGAAAGGAAGAAAAAGAAAAGAAATCTAAAGAAATAAAAACAAGAGGTGTGGGTTTACGCTTTAAATTAGTTCTTTTTACTGTAATGCTTGTTATTTCTATTATTCTTCTTTTAGCTATTCCTCTTCTTTCACATTTTTCTAAAACTCAAAAAGAGCTACTTGCAGATAGTTTAGTTTCTAAAACAGAAACTGTGCTAGAAAGTATTGTTTCTAGTTCTCGTTCTTATTTAAGAGAAAAAAATATATTAGAGTTGGCATTTTTAACAAACCAAGCAAATGACATAGATGATGTAATGTTTGCAACTATAACAAGTAAACATCAAGAAGAGAAAAAAGAAGGGTATGATTTTGTTTGGGCATCTAGTGACAAAGATATTGCTAATCATATAGATACAGAAAGTTTACTTTTAGGGCAATCTAAGCTTAAAAATTATGTGAAAGAAGATTTGAATAAAAGATTTAATGAATTAAATCAAGAAGCCGCAGAATATGTTGGGGAAGCGTCTCGCCTTGTTGGCAGTCTAAACAACGAAGCTTTAAATTATGTTACAAGACAAGACATGGCAGGCAAAGAAAAAAGAGATGAGATACAAGCTTCTATAAGGCAGACAGAAGAATATATAACACAAAGGCTTAAAAGTCTTTCTAATAGTGGGGTAGGTTCATATCCAATTTTTAACCCAAATGAATTATCGCGTAAAGAGTTAGAATATCTATTCTATAAACCAATTTTATATAGGGAATCTCAAGATAATGAATCTTTTGTGCATGGTGTAGTTTATTTAAAAGTGTCTATAGAAAGTCTTTTAAATGCAGTGGAAGCAAAACAAAAAGAAGTTGTTGCTATTACATTAACTATTTCATTTATTGCCCTATTGGCAGGAATTTTAGGTGCTTGGCTATTGGCTTCTATCATTACAAAGCCATTAAAAGAATTGGCTATTCATGTGGCTATGATTAGAGACACTGAAGATAAAGAAAAACTTAGTGGAAAAAGCATGAAAATAAGGCAAAAAGATGAAGTAGGTCTTTTGGGTGAAATTATTAATGAAATGACAGACAATTTAAGTAAATCTGCAGCGGCAGCTAAAGACTTAACTGTTGGTAAAGAAATTCAAAAGATGTTTATTCCTCTTGATACAGATAATGGAGGAAGAAAACTAATTTCTGGAAAACGCATTGATGAACATGTTGAGTTTTTTGGATATTATGAAGGTGCAAAAGGTGTTTCTGGAGACTACTTTGATTATATTAAACTAGATGATAGACACTACGCAATTATAAAATGTGACGTTTCAGGAAAAGGTGTTCCAGCCTCTTTAATTATGGTTGAAGTTGCAACTCTTTTTTCTAACTACTTTAAGGATTGGACTTTTAAAAAGAATGGCTTTAATATGAGTGGTATTGTAGGTCAAATTAATGATGCTATAGAGATTCGCGGTTTTAAAGGACGTTTTGCAGCTTTTACTCTTTGCATTTTCGATAGTATTTCTGGTGATGCCTATTTTTGTAATGCAGGCGATAATATTCTAAATATTTATGATTCTACTACTAAGAAGATGAAAGAACTTGTATTGAAAGAAACAGCAGCAGCAGGTGTGTTCCCAACAATGCTAGTAGATATGAAAGGAGGCTTTCCTGTTGAAAAAATTAATATAAAAAAAGGAGATATTTTCTTTTTCTATACAGACGGTATTGAAGAAGCAAAGAGAATGTTTAGAGATGAAAACTTAAAAATCATCTTTTGTAATGAACCTGGATTAAAAGAAGGTGATGAGCATGGAACACACACTGTAGGTCAAGACTCTGAAGAAATGGGAAGAGAAAGAGTGCAAGAAATTATTGAAGCTGTATTTGCTAAAAGAAAATTCACTTTAAAAAAATGGCATAATCCAATAAAAGATGAAGCATTTGATTTTGATTTTACTAATTGTGAAGGCACAATAGAAGAAGCTATTTTAGCTTTAGTTTCTGTTGAAAAGATATTTAGGCTATATCAAGATAAAAGTGCTACTAATTTTGATCAAGTTATTGTAGATAAACAAGTAGACATGTTTTTAAATAAACACTTTTTGCAATATCCAACTTATTGTTTACATCGTGAAGCTCATCCTGAATATAATGAATATTTGTATTACACAAATATTAAACAAGATGAACAATATGACGATCTTACAATTCTTGCAATGAAAAGAAAATAAAGGTTAACTATGCTAAAAAAGATAAGTTTTATATTAATTTTTATTTCTTCTTTTTCTTTGGTTAAAGCTCAAATGCATCCATTAATTGAAAGTGCTGATATGAATAAGATTAATACAATAAGAGACTTTATTAAAAAAGAAGGACTAATTAATAATTGGCTGAAAAGTAATGTGTCTACTTTAATAAAAGATATAAAAGAATATGATAAAATAACGATTAAAGACAAAATAATAGAAAATAAAATTGAAACTGCTAGTATAGTTATATTAACATATGTGTTTATTTATAACAATTTTACAGATTTTCTTGAAAATGATGATGATAATAAGAAAATAATCAAAGAGTATATACGATCTTTAAATTGGGATAAAGAAATTAATGATTTATCACCACAAACTAAAACAAAATTAGATGAAATTGTAGAAAAAAATATTATTTATATTATACTTTCTGAGCCAGATGATAATTCTAGTGATAAAATCTTAAATGAGAAAAAAAAGAAATTAGATGAGTATCTTGATATAACTATAAAATCTATAAATTCTTATTAAAGTATGTGTATTACTTACTAAACCTTAATTATAACATTTTAATCTGAAAAGACAAAAGCATTGAAAATATTTTTAAGATGAAAATGGATTATACATCAAAATATAAACATGTTTTAAATGTGGATTTTTCCATTATAAATTTAACTAAAAATTAAGACTTTCATTAAAAACTAAAAGATATGTTCTACTAAATAAGAGACTAAAAATCCCTTATAGCTAACGAGAGACTTCCTACTAGCTATAAGGACGTTTCCTTTTAGCTAATCGGCGTGATCTGGTGCTACTAGACGTCACCTATTATTACTTAAATGATTGGCTCCACACTATAGTTATTACATAGCATCACTTCTAGCTAAAACGCATATCCTCTTCTAGCTAGAACAAGAGGCATAGTGTTACATACCTTAAGGTGCGTTTATTGTAGTAATGGGGAGTGTGTTATAGCAATAAACGGGGACCTATTCTAGCTAGACTTTCTTCAAACTCTAGCTAGTTTTTACTAAAACTCTAGCTAGAATTTGGGAGAAACTTACGTAGTTTTTATGAGAAGTGAAGATTTTAA
>CAUUIE010000065.1:0-10730 GCA_963545065.1 uncultured Treponema sp. | reverse complement strand
AATACTGTATCTTTGTAATTCCTTTTAACCTTTCCTTTTTTCTTTTCTTTCATACCTATAGCATAATATTATAATAGAATAAAACTCAAAAAACAATCTAATAGCACTTAACCTTTTCTCATAATAATAGCAGAAAAAAGGAGAGGGCTAAATTATAAAATCTTTATTACTAGCTAGAGGGACATCTCCTGCTAGCTAACGGGAAGCCTCCCTCTAGCTAGCAGGAAGGCTCCCCCTAGCTAAGAGGCGGGAGCGAGTGTTGCTAAAATTCGCCTATTATTACTTAAATGATTGGCTCCTTTCTCTAGCTATTACATAGCATCATTTCTAGCTAAAACATAACAGCATTTTTAGCTAGAAACAAGATGAAAGTGCTACATACCTTTACATGCGTTTAGTGTAATAAACACATGTAACATTCTAGTAATAACATTTCTATTGTTTTTTCTCATTATTTCCGATACTTCCATTAAGTTTTTTTACTTAAATAATTTATGAAGAATATCTTTTATTTTGCTGTGTTTTTAGTTTTTTTTCTGTTTGTTTGTTCTTTTTTTTTATTTTTTCAGATAATGCACGCTCAAGTTGTTGCTACAGCATGTATAGAAAGCGTTCATGATGAGAGTATACCTTCGGAACTTACATTATATTTGGAAAATAGACTTATGGATAGTTTTTTTAATGCAGGGCTCATTGTTACAACCTTTCCATATGCAAAGGGAAAACTAAAAGATTATCTTGAAGCTAATTTGTCAACATTCAGTTTCGAAAATGACATAGATTACTTCATATTAATATATTTTTTATATGAAAAAAATAGGAAGTATGACGAGTTTAAAAGAGGCAACCTTTTACCATGCAAAGAGCTTTATTGCAAAGTGTTTGAAGTGAATGGGAATAAACTTCTATATGAAGAAAAATTTAATTTAGATGATTTTAAGGCATTAGGAACGTATAAAAAACTAGATATGTGCTTTTTGCAATTGGAGCAAAATATAATAAAATCAATTAGGGGGAATCTATGAAAAAATGCATATTGATTTTAATTAGTATATTTACGATAGGAATAAATTTGTGGGCAATTTGGGAAGGAAATGGCATTGCAGGTACTGCAACAGATTTTAAAGAAGATGGTATGTTTGTTAAAACATCTATTGTTCCTAAATATTCTTTAATAGAAATTACTAATCTTGAAAATGACATTACAGTTCGCTCCATTGTTTTGGAAGGAAATGAAGAGCAAGGTATTTTAATGACCTTTTCTCCCAGCGTTGCAGAAGCTTTGAAGGTTAAATATGGTCAGGTTACAAGAATTAGAGTTTCAAGTCCATCATTAGTTGAAGAAGATAATAAAAGCTCTTCTTTAGCAAAGCTTCCTAAAGACGAAAAGGAAGAAGAGGAAAAAAAAGAGGCACAAATAGATGCTAAAGACAAAAAAGAGGTTCCCCCTATAGCTAGAGAAGCCTTAAAAGAAGAGGAAAAGGATGATGAAGTGTTGCTTTACGATTTTAAACCTGTTGCTAAAAGCACAAAAACAATGGGAAAAAAAGGTGGCCAGGTATCATTCAATCCTTCTTTTATAGAAGAAGATGTTAAACTGAATCTTAATATTCCAAAAGAAATAATAAAAGACGAGCCTAAGGGAAAGGAGGGAGAACTTAAGATTAAATCTAGCACTACCACTACAAAAACATATGGGGAGCCCACCCCATCTCCTATTACCCCTCCAAAAACTATTTCAACTCCTAAAAAACGTTCTGTATATCTTGAAAAAGTGGCATTGCGTCCACCTAAGGAAGTTGCAATTCCAAAGTTAGAAGAGAAAAAAGCAAAAGATAGTGCTACATCTAAGGTTCCTAGCACCTCTTTAGCAACAAAAGAAAAAGAAAAGACACCAGCTGTAAAAGATGTTGTAATGATTGAAAAACCTAAAGAAAAAGAAAAAACTGTTTTGTTAGCTGTGGGGGAAGTGGAAGGAATTAAAGAGAAAAAAGAGGTGCCTATAGAAACAAAAATTAATCCTCCTATGGAAGTTAAAAGCACTAAAGAAATGGCTTTAAAAAATGCAACAGAAGAAAAAAAAGATATTAAAAGTGTTTCTGAAGTAGAAGGAATTAAAGAGAAAAAAGAAGAGGCTAATAAAAATAAAGTAGAAGATGTTAAAAATGCTCCTTTAATCATGGAACCATTAAAAGAAGAAGTGAAAGAAGATGATAAGAATGTGAATGAGGTGGGCATACCAACTAATAAAGAAAAAAATGAAACTAAAACTATTTTAGATGTTATGGAAGTGTCTCAAGTTACACATTCAAATGTGGACGATGAAGAAAAGCCTATTGCCCCTGTTAGTGAAGTTTCTATTCCTAAAGAACCTAATAAAAGTGAAGATGAATCTTTAAAAGAAGATGTTTCTGTAGTGGAAAACATAAAAGAAAAAGAGGTAGAAGAAAAGCCTATTGAAGAAGAAGAACTTAAAGAAGAAGAAAAACCAATAGATGAGCCTATAGCAGAACTTGTAAAAGAAGAAGACGCTCCTAAAGAAATTGAAGAAGAAAATAAAGACCTTGAAGAGAATGTAACACCTTCTGAAAATGAGGGCGAAGAAAATAACGATGAGGAAAATAATTCTAGTAGTGAAGTCCCTATTGAAGAGATGCCAAAAGAGGAAAGCCTAAAAGAAGAGGCTAGCACTAAAGAGCTGGATGAAAAAGCTTTAAAAGAAATTGAAGTTAAAAAGCCTAAAGATAATGAAGTGAATAAAAATATTGTTGCTTTAGAAGATGAAAAGGTAAAAAACGACAATTCTAAACTAAATAATGATATGAATGGTAAGGCATTAAATGAAATTAAAATAATTAAAATAAATAATAAAAAAGCTCCTTTTGACGAGGACATAAACAAAGAAGAAGTAAATGTTTCTTCTCAAAAAGAAGAAACCAATACTCCATCTCAAGAAATACAAGATAATAATAATCAAGAAATGGATAAACCTAAAACTAATGAAGAAAATAAAGATGATACAGAAACACAACCAGAAAAAGTAGAAGAAAATAAAGAAGATGAAAAGGAAAAAGAAGAAGAAATTAAACCTATAGAAGAGCCTAAAGAAATGCCAAAACAGCCACCTTTAGAGGAAAAAGATGTAAATAATGCTAAACCACTTCCGCCACCTAGAAAAGAAAATAAAAAGGAAGAAAAAAAGCACAAGACAAGATTTGATATAGGAAAAACTGTTTGGGGATATAGTTACGTTCAAATAGCAGTATATGAAAGTGAGTTAAGTGTGGAAGAAGTGTTAAAACAATATGGAAACAAATATCCCATAATTGTGGAAAAGAAAGGCAGTAATAAATATGTTGTGTTTGTAGGTCCATTAAAAAAAGATGAAACAGGGGCAGTCCAAAATATATTCAAAAATTTTGGTTTTAAAGACTGCTTTATAAAAACAAGGTAAAACATATAAATATTGGTGTTTTTTAACACTTAAGCTATAAGATATATTTTTAATAAATATGTCTTATAGCTATTTTTTCATTTCAAAAGTTTTTTTAATAGTAAGCGTGCTGTTTCTTCTTCATCATACTTTTGCACATAGTCTTTGAATATAATAGAATTCTCATGCCCTTTCCCTAACAATAATACAACGTCGTTTTTTTTTGCAATAGAAAAAGCTTTTTCTATTGCCTCCTCTCTTTTGGGAATAATAAAAAGCTCTTTATCTCTTTTCTTGTTTTTTGCCCCTTTTGCAATCATCTCTAATAACTCAAATGAATCTTCGCCCCTTGGGTCTTCATCAGCTAAAATGACTATATCAGAATAAATACTAGCTATTCTTCCTTGCTCAGCCCTTTTTTGAATATCTCTTTCTCCTCCTGAACCAAACAAAGAAATAACACGCCCATTTTTTTGTTTAATACGGTTTTTAATTGGAGGGAAAATAGACAAAAAAGATGATGGTGTGTGTGCATAATCTATAATTACTTCAAACTCCTGCCCTTCGTCTATCGCCTTCATCCGCCCTTTAATTGGTAATATTTTTTCTATCTTTTCACAAATATTTTCTATAGGAACATTTAATAACTTTGAAACTACTATTATTGTAGCTGTAATGTTATCAGCATTATAAGAGCCGTAAAGCAAGCTTTTTATCTTAACTTTCTTTTTAGCCCCCTCTTTAAAATAGCAAAGGGAAAAAGTTAATGTATCTTCTTCTTTCACCTCACAAATTAAAAAAATATTTTCATCTTTGCAAGATTTAAACATGTTTTCATTATGAGTGAAAGAATAACAAGGGGTTTTAATAATCTCTTTTAAATATGGAGCATTATTATCATCTTCATTTATTACAGAAAAACAAGGCACATAACAAGAAGATTTTTTGTGCACCTTATCTTTTCCAATCATTCTAAAAAGATTGGCTTTATCATCTCTATAGCATTCAAGAGTTTTATGAAATTCTAAATGCTCTTCTGTTATGTTAAGACACACGCCTATGTCAAAAGCTACATTCAAAAGCCTACTAGTTTTTTTTGAAAGCCCATGTGATGAAGATTCAAGAACAGCGTAAAAACAATTTTCATCTAGCATATTAGCAAGATGTGCTTGAACTTGAGTGGATTCAGGCGTTGTTTGATGCTCAGGATTTGCATAAGTTTCACTTCCATAAGAATAGCTAACTGTTGAAACAAAGCCTGCCTTTTTTCCCAAAAGAGTGAGTAATTGAAAGATAAAAGACGTACTGCTACTTTTCCCTTCTGTTCCTGTAACCCCTATTACACCTAAAGACTTAGATGGCATTTCATAGAAAGACGAGGCAATGTGTGCCATTGCCTCTTTTATGTTTTTTACAGAAATGTAAAAAATGCCTTCTTTAAAGGACGAAAGCTCACCTTCATAAATAATAGACACAGCACCATTTTTTATTGCATCTTCTATAAAAGCCTTCCCATCTTGGTGCATTCCACTTAGTGCAAAAAAAGCTGCCCCCGCTTTAACCTTTCTTGAATCATATTGCAAAGCATTCACAACCTTACTAAGACCTTTAGTAAATAAAACTTCCACATTTTCAAGACACTCTGCAATGTTTTTTTGATAGTTTTTCATAATAAAAAAGATAATATCACATTTTAAAAAACTTTTGCATACAGCTTTTTAAATAGCATAAGCACACCCAATTTTTATGTTGCTAAAAATCTTTAAACGCCTCCTTATCTACCTTGTTATAATCATATTATTATGTTAGCATTATAAGAATATGAAGCTTTATATGAAATCTCCGCTAGTATTTCTTTTGAAAATCTTCAAATGGAGCTTGGTGTTTGTTTTTATTCTTGCAATTAAGATAGCAGTTAATAGTGAATATCAAGGCTTCATACTTTTTATTTCGGAATGTGCAAAAATGCTTTGCATCTTTTTTCCAGCTATATATTCTTTGGCATTTTTAAGCTCTCTTTCTTTTTTAATGGAAAGAAATAATAAATCATACCTTTCAATATTTACAATTCTCATTCCACTAATACCCATAGTTATATTCTTACAGCCGTTTTTATATTCCTTCACTTCTAGCCTTCAAGAATATAACTCATCTTTTTCACAAGTTAATAGCTTTTCTATAAATAGATTTATGGAGCCACACATAGTGCTAAAATCTTTATTAATGGAATTATCCCAAGTGTTGGATGATTCAAGACAAACGTATTTTGAAGGCTATAAATATCATCTATTTTTTTCACTTTCTTACGTTTTGTTTTTACTTTCTCTTTCATTACTAACAATAAAAGTGAAATGGAAGTTTTTTAGTTTTTTTATAATTTTACTCTTTTTAAGAGTGTTTATATATCTTTATTGTGTTATGAATTTTCCATCACATGAGCTTTTTGTTTTAACTTTTTCCACACATCAATTAAGAGGGATACCCACTTACATTATTACAATAGGGCTTTCAAGTCTTTTGTCTCTCTACGGTATTATTTCAAGATTAAAAACTTAAAAGGTGTTTTCATATGACTCAAGCATTAAAACGCACACTTATTATTATTTTATACTTTCTTTTTTGGTTCATGGTTTATAGCTTGCTATATATGATAAATGAAAAAGATGTTGTTTTGTTGCCACAATTTAAGCTTTCTTATCATTTTTCTTCAATATTTATTACTTTTATAAAATACCTACCATCTCTTGAAATAACAATCACTTTAATATTATTTAGTGCTTCCATTGCATCTTTGGCTAAACATAAATTAAAAAAACATTCCCAGACTATTAAAGCCTTAATTTCTAAACTTTTCATAGCATGTGTAATTGTTTCTGCAATAAATATAATAATATCTGAGCTTTTAAGACCTGCATTCATTCAAAATAGAAACATGGCAGAACAGCTTTCAAAAAAATATTATGAAAATATCAATTTATATTCTGTAGCATTAGCAAACAAAGATTATGAAAAAGCTTCTTTGTGTTTAAAAGTAGCTCTTTCCATTTGGGACGATAGCCAAGAAGTGCTTTCTCTTCAAGCACAACTAGCAAGTATGGAAGAAAAACAACAAGAAATGCCATATATGGAAGAAAAATTAAATCAAATTAACATTCCTGAAAATTTAAGCCCTGAAGAAATACTAAACATTGCAAAAGATAGGGCAAAAATAAAAGACTATTACACGGCTAGCCATTATGCCGCTTTAATATTAAAACTTATTAAAAATGATGATGACGAAACAAAAAAAGAAGCTAAAATATTACAACAATTATGTTTTACAAAAATAGGAGATGGTCTTTCTGGCGATAAACTACTTAGTTCTCAAAAACAATTCGAAGCTAAAAAGCAAGCTTATGAAGCTTTAACACAAAAAGACTATGAAAAAGCTTATTATGGTTTTTTAGAAGTGCACAATGACATTTTAGCAAAAACAAATAAATATGACATAGATGTTGAAAAACACCTTGAAATTGCCAGAAAACATTTTTTAGAAGAAGTGTTTTTTATAGAAGAAATTGAAGGCATTCAAAATTTTAATTCTGGCTATAACATTAAATTTAATATTGATGATAAGCATGCAAGTTTTAATATTGGTAACTTTTACTATTCATCAACAAAAGATGGCTTTGCAATATATATTTATAACTTATCATATTCAAAATTTAAAAGTGATGGTTCTCTCCTTTCTCAAATTAAAACTCCATATGCAAAAATAATTGAAAAAGAAACAGATGGGAAAAAAAAGCTGTATCTTCTACTAAGAATAAAATCAAAATATAGTCAATTTAAAGAATTGCCTTATGAAATAGCATCTTTAAATCCATTAATTATGGGCATTCCAATAGATTTAGGAATGACACTAAAAGATTTTATGCTTATAACCCTTGCACAACAAGAACCCCATGTAATGACAATACTAGATTTAAATGCCTTCATACCAATATCTAAAAATTACGGCTTTGATCCTAATGTGTACCAAGCAGAGCTATGCACTAGATTTGCCGATTTTTTTCTTTTTATCATTTTTGTTTGTTTCATAGGTATATTTGCTTTAACTTTACGAGCTGAAAACATACACAACTGTTTTTCTCTTTTTGTAATTTCAGCTTTCATTTTTAACTATTTAATTTTTCTTTTGCTAGAAGGTGTGCGTAGTGTATTTAAACTTTTCACAATCATACTATTAAAAATAGGAATCTCTCCACCTTGCCTAATAGTTATCTTCATATTATTCATTATTTTTATTTTTACAACATATAGACTTTATAACGTTGGATATAAAGATTAGCCTTTTAGCACTTTTAAGCATATCCTTTTTCTCTTTCCTCCAAACCTATTGAGAATTGTAGACTGATATGTTAAACTAAAAGCTATTATGTTAATAAAAGATTTATTAAAGGAAAAACCTCTAAGTCAAGAAGTGATTGTTGAAGGTTGGGTAAAAACCAAAAGAGAAAGTAAAAATTTAGTTTTTTTGCAAATGAACGATGGTTCTTCTTTTGCTTCCATTCAAATAACATTTGAAAGAAATAATAATGATTTTGAAAATGCTTTAAAAAAAGTTTCAACAGGAGCATCTTGCAAAATTACAGGGTTATTACAAGAATCTCTAGGTCAAGGGCAGGCTGTAGAGGTGATGGCTAAATCTATAGAAATTTATGGAGAAGCAAATCCATTAGAATATCCATTACAAAAGAAAAACCATAGCTTTGAGTTTTTGCGAGAGAATGCACACCTTAGAGCTAGAACTAATACATTTGCAGCAGTGGCTAGAGTGAGGAGCAGAATTTCATACGCAATACACACATTCTTTCAAGAAAGAGGTTTTCAATATGTGCACACTCCAATAATTACAGCTTCAGATTGTGAAGGGGCTGGAGAAGTTTTTCAAGTAACCACTCTTAATATGGAAGAAATGATAAAAACATCTTTAAAAAAAGGAATGAAAGAAGAGGACGTTAAGGTGGACTATTCAAATGACTTTTTTGGAAAACGTGCAAACCTAACAGTTTCTGGGCAACTTGCAGGCGAAACATATGCTACAGCACTTTCTAGGATATACACCTTTTCTCCAACCTTTAGAGCAGAGAATTCTAATACTACTCGCCACTTAGCTGAGTTTTGGATGATAGAACCAGAAATGGCATTTTTTCACCTTGATGATAACGCTACTTTGGCAGAAGAATTTATTAAATATCTTTTAAAAGATACATTAAATTTCTCTATGGAAGACTTAAAGTTTTTTGATGAAAGAATAAAACCAGGTCTTTTGGAAATGCTTAACACAACATTATCATCCCCTTTTGCAAGAATTACATATACTGAGGCAATAAAAGAACTAGAAAAACACAAAGAAAAGTTTGAATTTAAACCATCTTGGGGATCTGATCTTCAAAGTGAGCATGAACGCTTTTTAACAGAAGAAGTTTTTAAAAAGCCTCTTATTGTTACAGACTATCCAAAAGAAATTAAAGCTTTTTACATGAAATTAAATGATGATGGAAAAACTGTTAGAGCTATGGACGTGTTAGTTCCTGGCTGGGGCGAGATTATTGGGGGCTCCGAAAGAGAAGATTCTTACGATCTTTTAGTTAGTCGCATAAAAGAATTGAAGCTAGATATAAAAGACTATTGGTGGTATGTGGAGCTTAGAAAATATGGCACAGTTCCTCATTCAGGGTTTGGGCTAGGTCTTGAAAGGTTAATCTCTTATGTTACAGGAATGTCCAACATTAGAGACGTAATTCCATTTCCACGCTTTCCAAAAGGTGCAGATTTTTAGCTCTTAAAAAGATGGCACCCTATAGTATTATAAGGTTATTCTATTAAAACAGCTCTTTATATTAGAATAACCTTTATGTTTTTATCACTAAAACCTTTTAATTTGTTTATGCTTCTAGTCATTGGTTTATAAAGATAGGGTTTATTAATTTCTAAAACTGTTTTTTTTGCAATATGAATATAGATTTTTATCTATTAAATAAAACCACACGTTTTATCTTTTAGACTCACCCATTATTGTTAAAATGCACATTAAAAATATCTTACCTTGCTAAATTAAATGCTAAAAAAGCCTTTACTCAATTGGGCACATTATCGCCTCTAATTTCCTTTTAGAAATGGGTCTTTCTTTTAGCTAGAACTAAGGCAATGGCATTACACGCCTTGCATCCTTTTTATTGCAATAAAGGGGCAACGTTTTAACAATAAATGATATAAAAATCCTCCCATAAAACACATGGAGCTCGCTTAAAAAAAATAGAGGATTATAGGAAAAACTCTAGCTTTAGTATTTTGCAAAAATATCTTATATCTTTAACATAGAATTCAGCTTAAAAACTATATTCTATTGGGCGTTTTTGCTAGATAGACTCACCTTTTTCTATTTCTTTTTCAACTTGAGTAATTGCATTAGACAAAAACCACTCGCTTTGTTTTTTTAATTTAAAACTTTGTTGCAATATGTTTGATATTTCTTTTTGTTTTTCAATATTTATAATAGGAATTAAGATTCTATTAATTTGGTCTATTCTCCAATGTTTAATAATAGAACCACCTACATCACGCTCTGCTTGGTATTGTCCAACAATGGAATTTAAAAGGAGTGCTAGATAGTCTGGAAGGAGCATGTTTTTATTTTTAATGCTTAAATGTAAGATTGCACCTGAAGTTATAACCTCTATATCTTTTTCCACCTTATAAGCAATGCCACAAGTTCCATCTTTGGAAAGTAGGACAGTGTCTTTTTTAAGATTTATATTGATTATGTTAGAATATTCTTTTGAAAGATATACGTTAGATTTTGAAATTCCTCTCTCGCTTAAATCTTGAACTCTAATAAACGGAATGCCTTCATCTTTGTATTCATCGCTACAAGGCTCAATTGATTTGTTTATTTTAGTAAGAAAGGCTAACTTTTCATGCTTTAATTTTGTAATTTTATTTAATAGCGTTTCGTATTTTGCTTGGTAATATTCAGCGTCAAGTCTGCCTGTTTTGCCAAAACTTTCACTATAGGATTTTATAACACAATTATTGTGCTTTAAGAAGTCAAAAAAACCTAGCTCTTCATATAGCCTAAATTGTGCTAGCAGGAAGTAATAGGTTGCTTTTTCTTCTAATTGAGTTGCTTTATGTCGTACCCCCCCCCGACGCTATTTTCTATAGCTTTTTCAAGTTTTGAAATACTAGCTTTTAATAGTTCTTTTGCTTCTTTAGAGTAAGCTATGCTTTTTTTAATGTAAGAGGCTATTTC
>CAUUIE010000064.1:0-10829 GCA_963545065.1 uncultured Treponema sp. | reverse complement strand
AAAAGATTAAAACTACAAGTGTTAATACATATCATTTTAAATGGGCTAAATTAAACAACTTTTTTTAACTTTCTTCCATGATATTATGTTTAAATTATTCTTAAGAGTAGTAAAAAGATTTTTTACTACTAGTAATTATCAAAGTTAGCTCTTGTAAAAAAGGTTTCAAAAATATAGTATTATAAGATATGAAACAAGAAATAAAGCGGGTTTTAACAGGCGATAGACCTACAGGAAAATTGCATTTAGGTCATTATCTTGGCTCCATTAAAAATAGATTAAAGATGCAAAAAGAATATGAGTGTTTTTTTATTATTGCAGATTTACACACTCTTACTACAAAGCATGAAAAAAAAGATCTTAAAGAGCTTAAAACAAACATAAAAGAAATAGTGATAGATTATCTTTCTTGTGGGGTAGATGTAAATAAGTCTTGCATATATCTTCAATCTTCAGTGTTGGAAGTTGCAACCTTAAACTTAATATTTACTAACCTTATTACAGTGCCACGTTTGCAACGCGTGCCATCTTTAAAAGATATGGCACAAAATGCATCACTTTCTGAAATGCCATTAGGTCTTTTAAATTATCCTGTTTTGCAAGCAGCAGACATACTCCTTCCTCGTGCTACTTTTGTTCCTGTAGGCAAAGATAACGAAAGCCATGTTGAAGTTACTAGAGAAATTGCAAAACGATTTAATTATTTATATGGTGAAGTTTTTCCACTACCTAAAACAATTACAAGCGAGGTTAGCACATTAGTTGGCACAGATGGGCAGAGCAAAATGTCTAAAAGTCTTGGAAACACAATTTTTCTTTCAGATAGTGCTGATGAAGTGAAAAAAAAGGTTAGAAAAATGTATACAGACCCAAATAGAACTTCTAGCACAGTGCCTGGTAAAGTGGAAGGGAATCCTGTTTTTATCTATCACGATGCATTTAATCCAAATAAAGAAGAAGTGGAAGATTTAAAAGAAAGATATAGAAAAGGTGCTGTAGGCGACGTTGAAGTGAAAGACAAATTAAGTGTTGCAATAAATGCCTTTTTAGAACCAATAAGAGAAAGAAGAGCAAAATATGAAAAAGATGAAAAGCTTTTAAATGATATAATAATGGAAGGAAATAGAAAAGTAAAAGAAGAAGCAAAAAAGACTATGCTTCTTGTAAGCGAGGCTATGGGTCTTTCTTTATTATAAGACTAAATATATTTTTTTTAAAAATCTCTTGTAAAAAAAAGAGCAAAACTATACTATTAATATAATTAAAAAAATAGATATTTTTATAGGAACTTAAAAAGTTAAGTGAAGCATAGTAATATTATTTTCCTTTTTGGACTTTTCCCTATTGTTGCAACCTCTTCGAATATTGCATATTCAATAGTGATGATTCTATCTTTATGGGTTTTCTTTGGCTCATATTTACTATCAAAATTTTTGTCGTCGTTTCTAAATTTAGATAATAAAAGAATATTTGATTTTTTTTTCATATTCTTGTTGTATTCCATTTATGTAAAGTTAGGGGAACAGCTTTTTCCAATAATCTTTCTTTCTCTTCTTCCATATTTATATTTACTAGGCTTTTCTTACATAATGTATTTTTGTCTTGAAGAATATGAAAACAAAAGATTCCCTTATTTGTTAATTCAATATTCCATACTTTTTTTTATTTTATCGTTCATGCGTGAAATTTTAGCTTTTGGTTCTGTTTCATTGCCTTCCATATATGGAATAGCTTCGTTTAATGTTTTTGAGCTTTTAGGCTTTCAAGCTCCGTTTAGATTTTTAGGTTCTGTTGCAGGCACTCTTATAACATTAGGCTTTGTTGCCTCTTTTTATTTTTGGTATGCAAACGATGAAGCTATGTATTTAAGGAAAGAAATTAAATGAAATATATGCTTATATTTTACAGTTTTATCTCTCCTTTAATGTTTTTTTGTTCTATTGGTTTTGAACGTTTGTGCATTCTTTCTGGTAATAGGCTATCACATAAACATTTTTATATAAAAAATTTTATATTTGTCTTTTTTACATCTAGTTTTTGTTATCTTTTGTTTTATTTTGTTTTATCTCCTCTCTATCTTTCTTTTTTATTTCCAGTAGCTTTAGCCACTTCTCTTTTCTTTTTTGAAAAAGGGCTTTTTTATTTGTATGATGTTTTTTTTGGTGAAAATGTTTTAATAGCAGAAAATGAACGCATCTTTAGTTTTGGTCTTGTAGTAATTTCTTTATATGAATCTTCTAGTTATATTGAAATGTTTATTATTACATGCCTTTCTTTTTTAATCCTTATGCTTTTTCATGTGCTCCTTTGTTCAATTAGAAGAAAAATAGATTCATATAACATAGAAAACAAATGGCGTGGAGTGCCTCTTTTCCTTGTTACTTTAGGCATAATTTGCACAGCATTATATTTTATGGACCTCTTTTATTAAAGAATGACAAAAATTCATTATAGTAATTCACAAAATATCAATATATTGCCGATAACGCTTTTTTGAATGTTAGTCTCGTTTTAATATTTTATTTTCATGGTTTAGGTACTTATTTTTTTTGTTCCATGTGATAATATAATAAATCTACTGTCATCTTTACTAGGAGATAAGTTTATTTTGAAAAGTGGAAAATCTTTTGATGTTTGTTTTATGTTACACATCGAGCAAAATTACATTGACGAACTCAATCAAAAAGATGTTTCAGATAAATATGGAAATATTCTTTCCTTTTTGCATGACTTACTTCCAGAATTTCCTATAACCATAGCACCTTCTGGTTCTTTTCTTACATGGGCAAAAACTTCAAATCTTCCATTTATTTATTGGCTTAAAAATATGGTGGCAAAAGGACAAGCTGAAATATTAGGTGGTGCTTTTTATGAGCCTTTTTTTTCTCTTATTCCTTTTAATGATGTTTTAGGTCAAATTGAGCTTTTAACAGAAACAATAGTAGATATTTTTGGCAAAAAGCCCCATGGAATATTTATTCCTTTTTCTGCTTGGGAAGAAAGTATTATAGGTGCATTAAAAAAATGCAAGATGGACTATTGCCTTCTTGATTCAAGGCTTTTCGAAACTTCAGGGCTTTTTAAGTATGAGCCTTTAATTATAGAAAATGCTGGAAAAACAATTGTTGCCTTTCCTCTTGAATATTCATTAAAAGAAATAGATAAAAAAAGCCCTAAAGATTTTTATAACAATCTTTTGGATTTGTCGGTAAAAGGTGCATCTTCCATAATTATTCCTATAGGGAAAGAAACTTTTAATCATTTGTTAGAAAAAAAGGATGGTGAATGTTGGTTTAATGCGTTTCTTAAAATTATAAAAGATTCAAAAATAAATGTTTGTAAAATAAGCAAAATCACAAATCAAAAAAGAGTTTATCAAAGAGGCTTTATTAATACAAGTGCTGTTTTAAACGACAAAGTAATGAATTATTCAATAAAAAAAATAGTTCTTTCCTCCCCTTCTTTAACTTACCTTTATGCAAAAATATTGTTTGTGCATTCTCTTTGTAACCAAGTTAGAGGAGATAGGGCAAGAAAAAACACAGCACTAGAAGATTTATGGAAAGGGGAGGCCTCTTGTTTGTTTAACTTACAAAATGAAGATGCTACGGCTTTTCCTAACCTATTGCAACATGCCTATAGAAACCTTCTTTTAGCAGAAAAACAAGCTAGAATGCCGGGCGTTTTTAGTACATCGCTTTTATCTTATGATTTTGATATGGATGGTGTTAAAGAATTCTTATTTCAAAAAGAAAATATTAATATGTATGTCCATAATATAGGTGGAAAAGTTTTTGAAATGGACGTTTTTAGTGTGTATAAAAATTACACATATATGCAAGGAGAACACGGATTATTTATTGATCATTTACTTTTAGAAAAAGATTTAAAAAAAATAAAAGAAAAAGATTACACTCCTATTAAAAAAGCTTCCGTTTTTGCAAATAACTTTTATCAAGATGTCTTTCAAGATAAAATTAAAATGGATTTAGGGCTTGAAACTTCAGGAGTTTTAGAAGAATTGGAGGCTTACGTTCTATTAAAAAAGCGTTATAGTTTAACAGAAGATGGAATGCAAGTTCAGTATATTCTTAAAAACGATTCTAAACAAAATGTTGTTGCTAATTTTATGGTGGAGCTTACTCTAGCTTTTGAAATGCAAGAGAAAAAAAAGACTAAAGTTTTTATATGTTCAGAAGATGTTAAAAAAGATGTGTCTATTGAAGAGTTTATGTTGTGCCCTTCATTTTCTTCTGTGCCTTGGGTGCAAATAGTAGGCATGGAAGGCAAAATTAAGTTTATGATAGAACTTAATGAAACTTCTTCTGCCATTTTAATTCCTATATATAGAAAAAATGCCGAAACTATAAAAGAGAATATTATAGGGATTAAGATTTTATTTTATTGGAATGTGAAGTTAGAACCAAAGTATGATACTGAGAAAATGGTATTTTTTAAAGTGTTTGACTATAAAAAAAGATAATTAAAGGAGGGTGTGAAAGTGTATGACTCAAGAAGAATTAAAAAAACTAAATAATATATTTATTAAAAACCTAAAAATATTTGTGGTTTTAATTGTTTTCTTTTTTTTGCTTTTTTCTAGTGTTAAAATGGTAAGAACAACAGATAATGGTGTGGTCTTGCGTTTTGGAAGGTATCACACAATTTTGCAACCTGGGCTTCATTTTATTCTTCCTTTTGTAGATAGTATTTATCATGTGCCTGTAACCATTGTCCAAAAGGAAGAATTTGGTTTTCGTACATCAGATTTAGGAGAGAAAAGCACGTGGGAAAATGAGCTTTTGTATGAATCTTCTATGCTTACAGGAGACTTAAATATTTTAAATGTGGAATGGGTGGTCCAATATAGAATTGTTGACCCTAAAGCATGGCTTTTTAATGTGCAAGAAAATGAGCGAACTAATACTGTGCGAGACGTTGCAAGGGCAAGCATTAATAGCCTTGTTGGAGACCGTGCAATTTTAGACATAATGGGCGAAGAGCGAAATAATATTCAAGCTTTTGCCAAGACTATTATGAATGAAAAATATGAACAATTGGGTTTAGGCATATCTGTTTCTTCTGTGCAATTGCAAAATGTTGTGCCCCCTCATCAAGTGCAAGAAGCATTTGAAGACGTTAATGTTGCCATTCAAGATATGAACCGTTTAATAAATGAAGGTAAAGAAGCATATAATAGAGAAATACCTAAAACAAAAGGAGAGGCTGATAAAATGCTTCAACAAGCACAAGGCTATGCTTCTGAAAGAATAAATGTGGCAGAAGGAGATGTGGCACGTTTTAATTTGGTTTTAGATGAATATCAAAAATCTCCTGTTATTACTAAAAGAAGATTATATCTTGAAACATTGAGTGATGTGTTTGAAAGCGGAGAGAAAGTTACAATAGTAGATAAAAACTTAAAAAACTTTCTGCCTTTTAAAGATATAAAGTAAGGTTGGAGAAAGATATGGCACGTAATAAGAAAAAAAATATTATTGTTATCTTAGTGTTAGTTTTTATAGCACTTATATTTTTAGGTTTTAAACCATATTATGTTTTGGAAGAAGGCGAGGTAGTGATTATTACCCAATTTGGCGAGGTTGTGGGAACGGAAGAGAATGCAGGTTTTCACTTTTTAGTTCCTTTATTGCACAAAGTGCATAGATATACTGCAAAATTACTTCGTTTAGATGGAGACCCACAAAAGATTTTAACAAAAGAAAAGCAATTTATTGAAGTAGACACTACTAGTAGGTGGAGAATTTCTAACATAAAAAAGTTTTATCAATCACTTGTAACATATCAAGCAGCATTTTCTAGACTTTCTGATATTGTGGATTCTTCTGTAAGAGACATTGTAACTGTTAATTCTTTGGATGATATTGTTCGTTCTTCTAATATTATTACAGAAACGGTGCACAAAGAAAAGTTTGATATTAATAGTGAAGATATTAAGCTTGAACAGCTTTCTTCTGAAGCAATTACATATTCAAAAATAAAAAAAGGGCGAGCAACTTTAGCTAATGAAATTTTGAAAAAGGCAAATAGTCAATTAGATGAATTTGGCATTGAAGTAATAGACGTAATTTTTAAGCAAATAAAATATTCAGATGAATTGCAAAATTCTGTTTTTAGTAGAATGATTAAAGATAGGAACCAAATTGCTCAGACCTTCCGTTCAACAGGCGAAGGAAAAAAAGCAGAATGGCTTGGAAAGCTAGAAAACGAGAAAAAAAGCATTCTTTCTAAAGCATATTCAGAATCAGAAAAAATTAAAGGTGAAGCCGATGCTAAAGCAGCCTTTATTTATGCGTCTTCTTATAAAAAAGATATAGATTTTTATACTTTTTGGAAAAGCATGGAAATCTATAGGAAGTCTCTTGCTTCTAGTGATAAAATTTTATCAACAGATATGGATTATTTTAAACATTTATATTCTTATTAAAAGTTATTGTTCCGTGGAGGAGGGTGATATATGGCAAAAGGCTCTATAATGCGAGTATTTGTGCTTTTAATTTTGATTGCGGTCTTGGTGCTTGGGGGGCTTCTTTGGTTTGATTACTTAGGGCTTATGCACACCAGAGGGATATTCTCTCCTATCTATTCTCTTTTTGGTAAACAAACACCGCGTGGCGTTGCAACCAGCTCCACAGAGCTTGCAGATTTAGAAAATGATAGATATGCAAAAAGAGTTAAGGCTTTGGAAATAAAAGCTGAAGAGCTTGATAAATTTAAAAGTGAACTCGAGCTTGAGAAAAAGGAAAATTTGAAAATTGCTGAAGAGTTGAATGATAGGAAAACTTCCATAGAAGAAAAAGAGAAATCTTTCCAGCAAATTATGGAAGAAACTGACGATCGTAATAGGAATATTAATCAAATTGCGACATATATGAATGGTATGAGACCAGAAAGTGCTGTTGCTAATTTGCTTGCAATGGATGACCAAGATATTATAGATATTTTAAGGGCAGCAGAAGCAATATCCACAAAAGAAGGAAAGACATCTCTTGTTTCTTATTGGTTTTCTTTAATGCCTGCAGCACGTGCTGCAGAGATTCAGCGAAAGATGGCTAATAAACCTACAACTCTTAAATAGAAATGCTTTTCCCAACTTTCCATTTTTTCTTTTTTTTCGCAATTGTTTTTTTTCTTTATTGGTATGTGTTTAGACGCGAAGGAGAAAGAAAAATTCTTTTGCTTATTGCCTCCTACGTCTTTTATGCTAGTTGGGATGTGCGTTTTTGTTTTCTACTTTTTACTGTAACAGTAATTAATTATCTATTTGGTCTTATTTTAAGCAAAGAAAAAGAACATAATGTAAGGCTTATTGTAATTTCTATAATTACATTTTTAAATATATTATACCTTTTTTGCTTTAAGTATTTTTATGATGTTATGGCGTTTTTATCTTATCTATTTCCGTCATTTTTTAATGCCTCTGTTATTTTGCCACAAATTGCAACTTCATTTCTTCTACCAATAGGTATTTCTTACTATACTTTTAAGTGCATGAGCTACACTTTTGATATTTACTTTTGCAAAATGAGGGTTGAAGGAAAACACTTTTTAGACACCCTTTTATATGTTTCATTTTTTCCACAATTAGCATCTGGTCCAATAGTTAATGCTTCATATTTTTTTAAGCAACTACCAATTGTATTAAAATTTGATGGACACTTTTATAATGTAATTGAATTGGACTTAGCCATGTTGCTATTAATTTCAGGTCTTTTTAAAAAACTTATTTTGTCTTCTTTTTTAACAATTCTTGTATGCGACAAGGTTTTTGCCTCTCCTCTTTCTTATAATTCATTAGAGGTAATTCTAGCTCTTTTGGCTTTTACAATATCTATTTATGCCGATTTTTCAGGCTATAGCGACTTAGCAATAGCTATCGCCTTACTATTAGGTTTTAAAACTCCAAAGAATTTTGATCGTCCATATACATCTTCTTCTGTAAGTGAGTTTTGGAGACGCTGGCACATAAGCTTTTCTACATGGCTTAGGGACTATCTTTATTTTCCCTTAGGGGGCTCAAGATATTCTACCATTAGAACAAGCACAGCTTTAATATGCACAATGCTTATAGCTGGTTTATGGCATGGAATGAGGCATAATTTTTTGTTATGGGGGTTATTGCAAGGAATTGCTTTATCTATAGAAAAAATTATATATGAAAAAAATAAAACAAAAAGGGCTAATTTTATAGAAGGGTATGATGAAAGTGCAAATAATAAAAGAAAAGGTTTAAGGTATATTTTAAGTGTTATTATTAAAGTTTTTTTAGTATTTGTTTTTATAAACATAAGCTGGCTAATTTTTAGAAGTGAAAGCTTAAACGATATTTTTAGTTTTTTTGTTGCTCTATTTAATTTTAACTTGCCATTAAAGCTTACCACTCCGTTAATTATCATTTTGTTAGCTTTCGGGCTTTGCATGCAATTGCCCACTAATAATTTCAAAAAAAAGCTTTTTTCTTTTTATGTGCATATTCCTTTTATCATAAAAACTTTTGTGTTTACATTTTGCATCCTTTTCATATATTTAATTTCCACCTCTAGCATTCCTCCATTTATCTACTTTGCGTTTTAAAAAAATAGGAAAATAAAAAATGAAAAACCAAGACAAAGAAAGAAAAAAAGGATGCTACTCAGTTAATAAAACTATTTTTAGTTTTTTTATCTTTACAGTAATTTTTATTTTTGTAACATCAAGTGATTTGTCTATAAAAGCTACCCAAATAAATAACCAATATTTAAGAACAATTGTAACTTCTATTTTAAAGCCTATTAGTGCCATTGCAGAAAGAGCAAAGGTGAGCGATTTTTTTTCGAACACAAGAAAAAGAGTGCTAGAAATTGCACGTCTTGAAAAAGAAGTTAATTGGGAAAATTTCTATTATATTGAAGATGATAACGTAAAAATAGAAAACATATGGACAGGGAAAAAAGAAAATACATTTGATGATGAAAAAGATATAGCAGAAAATGTTGAAATTGAAGAACATAAAAGAATTGATAATTCTACTAATGCACCTACAGAAAAAAAACCTTATTTAGATAGCGAGCCTAGTGATTCAAATGAGAAAAATAATGATGCAATTGATAAAAGCGATGATACATCTATAAAAGACGAAAAGCTACCGCCTTCTCCGTATATATATGATGAAAAAAATCCTTTTCATATTTTAATGATAGGGGATTCACAAATGTATAGTCTTGCAAATGGTCTAAAAAAATTAACCACTGGGCAAGACTCTATTGAAATAACAGACATTGCCATTCATTCTTCTGGTTTCATTCGTGGGGACTATTACAATTGGGAAAAAAAGCTAGAAAATGTTTTTAATGAAAAGCCAAAAGGCTATTATCATGTAGCAGTAGTTTTGCTTGGAATGAATGATTATCAAGACATATATAATAACACAAAAGTTTTGTTGCGTGAAACGAAAGCATGGGAAGAAACGTATAAAGACAAAATTGTTCGTGTATTAAACTTATTACTTTTAAACACAAAAAAAGTATATTGGCTTGGAATGCCTATTGTTAGACGTGCTTCTTATAATGATGATTTACGCTACATAGATTCGGTGCAAGATGAAGTGGCTAATGAATATAACCATATTGGTTTAGCACGCATTTCTTTAGCAAGCATAGCCCCAGGAATCGGCGTGCCATATACTGATACCATACAAAAAAAAGATGGCAAAATTATTCGCCTTATGAAAAATGATGGAATACACTACACATTGTTAGGTGGACAACACATAATGGAAGATTTTTTGTTGCATCTTTACAATGAATGGTACATAAAAAAAGCAAATTAAAAAAAATCTTTTATGGGCATAACTACTAAAACACTTGGTTGTTTCTTTTTTCCATTTAAGCTTTTAGGTATAAGTTTTGAAACAGATTTTGTTGTAAAACCTTAAGTGTACAAAAAATGTTGAATTACCACTAAAGCAAGATGAAATTGTAATTGGATGTAATATAATGGCAAAAGAGATGCCTTAAAATTTTTTGAACATGAATATATAGTAAAAACAAAACTAACCTCTACAGGAATGGGCTTTGATAATTCTGTTTTTTTGTCTTTTCAAGATGCTAGATTAATGGCAGAACGTGCAAGAAAAGTTACTGGACTAGATATGCCAGAAAATGAGAATTTAATTTCTAATGTTCTTATTAAAACAAAAAATATAAGACCTAGAGACTTATCTATGTAGTGAATATGCATCACTTAGGGCATTAGGGGCTTACAAAAAATTACATTTTAAAACTTGCAATATCTGAAGTTTCAATACTTTCCTTTATAAAAGCTATAAACGATCCTTATTTTAGGATATATCATTATTAATATTATTACTAGAAAAGAAATAGCTATAGCAATAAAATAAGGAAACTTAAAATTATGATGATGGGAATAAACAATGTTTCAAAAAAAAATTACACGTGCTAAAAATATTAATCTTCAAATAGAAAAGTGCGAATTTATAGCAATTACTGGAAGGTCTGAAAGTGAAAACTACTCTTCTTAATATGATAAGTGGCTTTTTATCTCCAAGTGAGGGAACTATATTATTTGAAAAAAAATCAATTGCCCAAATGAAAGATGAAGAAGCTTCTTTTTATAGGAATAGTACAATAGGCTATCTTCCACAACACATAGATTTAATTGAAAGTTTGAATATTTATGATAATACCCGTTTCGGATGGAGAGAAAAAAAGAGAGATTAAAAAGCTTTAAGCTTTATTTAACTTAAATGCTTTTCTTCTCTTTCCTTTTAACATAATCCACTTTAACATTGTAATTACCTAATCCTTTTG
>CAUUIE010000063.1:0-11187 GCA_963545065.1 uncultured Treponema sp. | reverse complement strand
AATTTGCCTTAATGCTGGAAAAAAGGTGTTGCTTCATTATGGCTCTGGAAGTGTTTATTTAAAAGCCTTAAGGGATGTTTTTAAAAACATCCCTTAATAACTTTGAAGGATAAGCTCTTTTTTAAAAGAAGGGCTTTAATATTGCCTAATTATTTTAGAGATGCTAGATAAGCTTCTCTTCCAAGTTTATATAAATTATTTCCTTTTGAATCTATTATGCAAGTAACCACAAAGTCTTCAACATAAAGCCTTCTAACAGCTTCTGCTCCTAAGTCTTCATAGCAAATAATGGTTGCCTCTTTAATCTTACTTTTAATTAAAGCAGCTGCCCCTCCAATTGCTGCAAAATAGCATGCTCCTTTTTCTATAATCTTTGCAACTACTTTATCATCTCGCTTGCCTTTCCCAATCATTCCCATAAGTCCTTCATCTAGCATTTGTGGGGTGTAAGCATCCATTCTGTAACTTGTAGTAGGTCCTGCAGAACCTATAGGCTCTCCAGGCTTTGCAGGGCTTGGTCCAACATAATACATAACAGCTCCTTTAGCATCAAAAGGTAGTGGTTTGCCCTCATCCAATAATTCGCAAAAACGTTTATGAGCTGCATCACGAGCTGTATAAATATAGCCTGTTATAGAAACTATATCCCCTGCTTTTATATCTTTTAACATTTCTTTATTAAGTGGTGTAGTTAATTTAATCATAATGTTCTCCTACAACGTAATTTCTTTATGGCGTGTGGCATGGCAATTAATATTAATACACAGAGGTAAACCTGCAATATGTGTAGGATATGTTTCTATAAGCACTCTAAGAGCAGTGGTTTTGCCACCATAGCCTTGTGGACCTATACCTAGTGCATTAATTTTTTCTAACATTTCTTTTTCAAGGTTTGCATAATATTCATCACTATTATAAGAATCCATTTCTCGCATAAGAGCTTTTTTTGCTAGCAAAGCTGCTCTATCTACTGTGCCACCAATACCTACACCAACAACAATTGGTGGACAAGGGTTTGGACCTGCAAGTTCCACTGTTTCTAATATAGCTTTTTTAATTCCTTCAACACCATCTGATGGTTTTAACATATAAAGACGCGACATATTTTCAGAACCAAAGCCTTTAGCAGCAAATTGTATATGAAGTTTATCTCCTTTAACAATTGTATAATTAACAACAGCTGGAGTGTTATCTTTTGTATTAATTCTATTATAAACAGGGTCTTTAACAACAGATTTTCTTAAATAACCTTCAGTGTATCCTTCCCTAACTCCTTCATTTATAGCATCTTCTATAAAACCACCTTCAATACGAACATCTTGCCCAATTTCAACAAAAAGCACTGCCATGCCTGTATCTTGGCATATTGGAGAACATGTGTTTTTTGCAACATCTGCATTCTCTATAATTTGAGAAAGCGTATCATGAGCTAAACTCCATTTCTCTTCTTCTTTTGCCTTAAAAAGAGATGTTTTAACATCATCTGGAAGATAATAAGCAGCTTCTATCGCCATTTTTTTCACTGCATTCTTTATATCTTCCGCCTTTACAATATGCATACTCTACCCCCTCCTATAATTCTTATCTATCCCTTAAAAAGATAAGTTATCAACTCATATTTTAATAGAAAAAACACTATTATTCATCTATAACTTTAGCATTAAATGCACCATTATATGTTTCTATTTTTAACTTTTCGTGTGTTTTAACACTTTTTGCACTAGATATAACATCACCTTTTTCGTTTATTACAATGGAATAACCTCTTTTTAATATATCCTTAGGGCTTAGTCCTTTAAGCCTTTCTTCCAAAATCTCTTTAATTCTTTTTGCCTCTTTAAGTCTTTCTTGCATACACCTAAGCAATTCTTCTTTTGCATCATCAAATCTCATTAAAAAAGGCTGTTCAATGCGACGAAAGATTAGTTCTAATTTCTCTCCATTAAAATTTGAACATAATAATTTTAATCTTTCAACTCTATGTTGCATTGAATCAATAAGTTCAGTTTTTCCACTTTCTATCTTTCTAATAACATCGGAAAGAAGTGGTGTAACAAGTTCTGCAGCGGCAGAAGGAGTTGGTGCCCTTACATCTGCTACAAAATCTGAAATAGCCCAATCAATTTCATGCCCAACACTTGAAATTACTGGCACAGGGGACAAAGCAATTTCCCTTACAACTTGTTCATCAGAAAAAGGAAGTAAGTCTTCAATACTTCCACCACCTCGCCCTATAATTATAACGTCCCCTAATTTATGAATGCGTGCAATTTTTAATTGGCGAACTAATGAAGGGGCAGCGTCTTCTCCTTGCACTATAGCAGGTAAAATAATAATTTTTAGTTTTGGGTTTCTTCTTGTGCAAACATTAATTATATCTTTAACAGCAGCACCTGTGGGACTGGTTATTACAGCAACAGAGTTTGGGAAAAATGGTAATGCTTTCTTTCTACTTTGATCAAAAAGACCTTCGGCTAAAAGTTTTTGCTTTCTCTCTTCAAGCATTCTTAAAATTTCACCTTCACCAGAAAGCTCCATTTTATCTATAATAATTTGATAAACACCACGCTTTTGATAAACTGAAACAGAGCCAAAAGCTCTAACTGTAAGACCATCTTTAAGTGCAAATTTTAATGTAGAAGCTTTGCCCCTAAACATAACAGCAGAAATAGAGGCATCATTATCTTTTAGAGTAAAATATAAATGCCCTGAACTTTGGGCTTTATAATTCGAAACCTCTCCTTCTATTCCCACATAGCCTACACCATCTTCGAGAATTGTTTTAATTTTATTTGTAAGATCACTAATTGAATATACTTTGTCCACACAATACCTTAATCTTATAAAGATTATGCATTAATTTTTAAAAAACAACTGTTATTCATTAAGCATTATTTTGTTTCCATTAACGTATATGCTTATGTCTTGATAAAACATAATCTATATCTTGAAAAAATAAGGAAGAGAGAAAACATTTTTCATAAAAAGCACAATACATTGCTTTTAATATTTAACCTATTAATTTTTAGGAAATCGTTTTATAAATGCCTTTAATATTTCTTCTGTTTTAGGTCTTGCATCAATGCTAACTAATAAACCTTTTTTCTCATAATATTGAATTAATGGCTCTGTTAAATCTGCATAAGCTTTTAATCTTTTTTGAATAGCTTCTTTTTCATCATCTTTTCTAGTTATTAAAGGGCTTGAACATGAATCACAAACACCTTCTTTTTTAGGTTTCATAAACTTAATATGAAAGCTTTGCCCACATGATGAGCACACACGCCTACCAGAAAGGCGTTCAATTACCTCTTCATCAGTAATATCTAAATTAATAACATAATCTATCTTTACAAGATTAGACAAAGCATCTGCTTGTGCTACTGTTCTAGGAAAACCATCAAGAATAAAGCCTTTTTTCCAATCATCCTTTTCTAATCTTTCTTTTAATAGCTGTATTGTAAGCTCATCACTTACCAAAGAGCCACTTTCCATAACTTTTTTTATTTTTTTTCCCAGTTCTGTTTCGTTTTTAGTTGCAGAACGAAATAAATCACCTGTTGAAATATGAACTATTCCATATTCTTTAGCAACTTCTAATGCTAATGTTCCTTTACCAGCACCAGGTGGTCCTAAAAAAACACAATTCATCTTAAACCCCTATTTTATATGCTTTTGTTAAAAAGCATATAATAAAGACTATATTAAAACTTAGTTGTTATCAAGTGGCAAAGCTTAAATCTTTAATTTGGATAAAATTATTTTTCAATCCTTATTCTAAAGCTTTCCAATCATTATAGAACCTATCATTGAAACATGAATAGTTATACGTCTTTCCTTCTGTTAAGACTACTCCATCATTACGAATTATTAACGTTGTTTTTTGATTATCAGTGATTTGATATGTCGGTAAACTGATGTTATCAAAACACCCAACATCTTTTGTATTAAATATATAAAAATGTGTTTTTTTATCTTGAACAGTATCAAAGACTGCAATCCATATATAAAAAATATCTTTCCCCATATCATATCTAATCTTTGGATGAAAACTAAATTTCCTGCAATCTTTTTTCCCATTAATTTCTTTACCTTCTGATGTTTTAACTTGTAAATATCTTGAAACAACAGTTAACTCATTTTCGTGGCAATTGTTGCATAAATTAGTTACACATTTTTTATTTTGGTCTTGATATTTAGCACTTCTAGTCCATTGTTCGCTATATTTTTTGCATTTATCACACCAATATTTTGTAATGACAAAATCTATACCTCACATCTATGTATGCACGGTGCACTTGCCAACCTAATTCGTGAAGTTCCATAGAAAGACGCATCTTTCCATAAAGACCTATCACTTGTTTCTTTTTTTCTTCTATATTAATCATCATCCATCTCCGCTATTTCTATATTCTCTCCAAGATTCCTTTTTAAGTTCTTCATCATAATATCTCTAAATCGCATCTTATTTAGTTCGATACCTATTCCAATTCTATTATTTTGATATGAGGAAATTAGTGTTGTCATACTGCCACCAAATGGGTCTAAAACAATCTCCCCTTCATATGAAAAAAACTTAATTGCCATATCTGGTATATCTATAGGAAAAGGAGCAGTATGTCCAAGTTTATTTTCTCCTTTAGAGTTTATTTTTATTACAGGTGAGAATTTAACAATATCTCTCCTATATTTTTTTATAAAATCTTCTTCTATTCTAAAAGCATCTCCTTGCCTTTGTTGAGTTATAAGAGTTTTAAGAGAAAAACGTTTACCCCTATTTGCAGCACTGCGTTTAAAACAATCAGGATTTTTACATTCCCAACTCCTCAAACCTATTTCACTAAAAGCATTTCCATTCACTTGAAGACAACCACAAACAGGACATGGATAGCGAGTTTCGTCCTTTCGATGTTTATGAAATATCAAAATATGTTCATAACAATTCATAGGATATTGATAAAATGGATATGGCTTATCTCCATTTTTGTGTCTCTCGCTTTGTACCTCTCCTTTATCCCAAATATAATCATCCACAAAGGTAAACCCCTCTTCTTCAAAGATTTTAATAAAATAAGCTCCCAATGGAATACGCCTTTTTCCCCAAACAGATGTTGTAAAAAGATTATCATTATCAAATATATCACCAACATTCCAAACAAAAACTCTATGATTATCAAGCACGCGATAAGCTTCTTTTATAATTAGTCGCATATCTTTTAAATAAGCGTCTAAATTATTCCAATGAGAATAATCTCTAGCGTTATAATAAGGTGGAGATGTTACCATAAGATGAACTGATTCACATTTCATTTTTTTCAAAACAGAATAACAATTACCCCAAATTACTTTAACTATAGAGGAGTTTTTTTCAATTAAATGTGTTATTTTTTTGTCTGATTGTTTGTCTTCACTTTGATACTTTTCTTTAACAAATGCACAATATATTTTAGACCACTCATTTATAACTTTTTGAATATTACATTCTTCATTTAAATATGCAACTTTAGATATAAGAATATTTAATTCATCATCACTAAATTTGCTTTGCAAATAGGATAAGCTTTTTTCAATAATAATTTCTATATATGGTTTTTTCATAAAATAATCTATATATTTTAATATGTATGTGTAATTTATAAGGAATTAATTAAAAACAGACCTTAACTTCTCATTTAAACTAATAGCACCTTTATAAAAAAATATGCTATAATATATAGTTGTTTTAAGGAGAATATATGAAAAAAGAACATTTTACTAGTTCAATAGGTTATGATGGAATGTCTGCAGTAGTAGATAAAAAAAGATATGCTAAAAATGCACAGAAAAGTATTAAAGAGCTTTTAGAAGAAGGTCATTATAGAGCAGCAGCAGCTTTTGCAATATATGATGAATCTGAAAGTGAAATGGAAGAGGTAATTTCTTTTTATAATAATATAAGTGGCTCTAATTACACAAAAGAACAACTACCACGTCTTTTTGGTGTAGCAAAAGTGGATGTTAAAAAAGTATTAATGCTATAAATATTTATGGAAGATTATAATTGTCTTATAATCATAGGAGCCACAGCAACTGGAAAAACACATCTAGCAGTTACTGAAGCAAATAGACTAAAAGGCGAAATTATCTCTGCAGATTCAAGGCAAGTGTATAAAGGTTTAGATATAGGAACAGGAAAAGATTTAAAAGAATATGACAATGTGCCTTATCACTTAATAGATATAAAAGAGCCAAAAGATGAATATAACTTATTTTATTTTCAAAAAGATGTTTATAGAATCTTTCCAAAAATATTAGAGCGAGGTTTTTTTCCTATAATTGCAGGTGGCACTCCACTATACATAGATTCAATTGTTTCATCATATTCTCTTCTTCCTGTTCCAATAGATTCGTCTTTTCGCCTTTCAATAAAAGATTTAAGTTTAATAGAACTACAATCTATGTTTTTTAATTTAAAAAATGAAATACACAATAAAACAGATTTACTACAACGTGAAAGATTAATAAGAGCAATAGAAATTGCAAAGTATACAAAAGAAAATCCACTCTTATTAGAAGAATTAAAGAAGAACACACCAATTATAAAACCTAAAATTATAGGCATTCATTTTGAAAAATTAGAGTTAGAAAAAAGAATATATAAAAGACTTTTAGCTCGCATTGATGAAGGAATGATTGAAGAAGTGGAAACTTTAAATAAAAATGGAATTGATTGGCAATATTTAGAAAGTTTAGGCTTAGAATATCGTTTTACCGCTTTGTATCTTCAAGGAAAAATTAAAACAAAAGAAGAATATATAAACCTTTTATTTCATAGTATTTGTAAATTTGCAAAAAGGCAAAAAACATGGTTTAGAAAAATGGAAAAAAAGGGAATAAAAATAGAATGGCAAGCAGGCTAAATTTTATAAACCATTATGACTCCCTTTTAAAAAGAGTCATAATGGTTTTTGCAAAGGCAAAATTCTTAAATACTTCCTTGGTATAATCTATAATATTCACCACCTCTTGAAATAAGATTATCATGTTTTCCACTCTCTACTAGCACTCCATTTTTAAGCACTAAAATATTATCAGCATTTTTAATTGTATTTAAACGATGAGTTATAACAATAATAGTCTTATTCTTTGATAATTCAATTATAGATTCTTGAATTAATTTTTCATTAATTACGTCAATATTACTAGTTACTTCATCTAATATTAAAATTGTAGGATTTTTTAAAAGAGTACGTGCAATAGATATCCTCTGCCTTTGCCCTCCTGATAAAAAAGAGGCATCTTCACCAACTCTTGTTTGATATTTTTTTGGTAAAGTCATAATAAAATCATGAATGCGAGCTTTTTTTGATGCTTCTATAACTTCTTCAAAGCTAGCATTTTTATTTCCTAGTTTTATATTTCCTTCTATAGTGTCATCAAAAAGTTCTGTATTTTGCAAAACAAATCCAACACGCTTTAAAAGCTCATCATATGGGATTTCTTTTATATCAATACCTCCAATACTAATGCTACCATTTTCTACATCATAAAATCTTAAAAGCAAATTTGTTATGCTAGTTTTCCCTGAACCAGAACTACCAACTAATGCCGTAATTGTATTTTCTTTTATTTCAAAACTAATATTTTTTAATTTAAAGTGTGAATCTTTATAATTAAAGCACACATTGTTAAAACTAATATTGCTATTTTGTGGCACATTACCATTTTTATTATCATTAATAGGCTTTTCATTAAATGTTGTTTTTAATCTTTTATAGCTATCCACACCAATAACATAATACATATAATACATTTCCATATTAAAAAATGGACGATAAAATTCTTTTGAAATTACTATAAATATAATAAACCTCATTACATCAATTTTATTATATAATAGAAACATACTAGAACAAAGAACCAATGAAAAATATCCTATATCCAATATAAAATCATAAACTGTAAGCTTTTTTGCCTTAAATGAAGAAAGATATTTTGAAGTATTAGAAAAAGTTTTTGTCTTTTCTTTTAGCTCTTCTTTTAAAGAATCATTTCTTGCAAAGCTTTTTAATATAGGCATTCCCCTAACATACTCCACAAACACACTAACCATTTCTAAAAGAGCATTATTATTTTTTCTTTCCATATCCTCAAGTTGCTTTATTGAAATAATAAGAAAAATTAAAGCAATTGGAATTGATAGAAATAATATAAAACCAATTTTATAATTCAAAATAAAAATATATATTAGTACTACAAACGCTACTAAAAAATCTCCAATCATCCTTGACCAAACATGAGCTATAACCATAGAAAGATTATCAATATCTCTATGTAATATAGTATTCATAGACCCAAGTTTTTTATCAGTATAAAAACCTAAAGAAAAGTTTTTTAAAGACAAAATAATCATTTCTCGCACTTTTTGCACTACACAAAAGCCTGCATTATGTTTTTCTATATCTGCAATCATATTACAAAGTCCTTTAAATAGCACCAAAACAAACAATATTAATATATTTAAATATTGTAAATTTCCTCCCTTTGCAATATTAAAAATTGTAATTAAGATTATTATTAACATTGCTAATGAAGAAATTCCATATAAACAAAAAAATATTGAAGATAGAGCAAGTTCTAATTTACCTCTTTTTGTTAAAATCGCTAGCATTTCTTTAAACATATTCCATTCCTTTTAATTCCCATGTTTCCACATTATTTTCTATTTCTATCATCTTCCTATATTCTTCTGACAGTTCTAATAATTCTTTATGGGTGCCTTCTTTTATAATTTGCCCCTTATCAATAAAAATAATTTTATCAGCATCTTTTATGGTTTTTAGTCTATGTGCTATAGTAATAACAGTTTTTCCTTCACTTATTTCTTTTAACACTTCTAATATTGCTTTTTCGTTTTCTCTATCTATAGAAGCAGTAGCTTCATCTAATATTAGTATGGGAGGATTTTTTAAAATAGAGCGTGCAATAGAAATACGTTGTCTTTCTCCACCTGAAAGTCTTAATCCCATTTCTCCAATGTTTGTATTATATTTTTTAGGTAAACTTGAAATAAATTCGTGAATGCGTGCTTTTTTGCATGCTTTTATAACTTCTTCAAGACTAGCATCTTTTTTTCCTAATGCCACATTTTCAAAAATGCTTTTATTAAATAAAATAACCTCTTGCCCTACATTTCCAATTAACTTAGAAAGAAATAAAGAAGACACATTTTTTATATCCTTATCATCAATAGTGATGCAACCCTTTGTTACATCCCAATAGCCCATTAAAAGATGAGCACATGTAGTCTTGCCACAACCAGAAGCACCTATTAAAGCAACATGTGAATTCTTTTCTATCTTAAAATTAATATTTTTTAATATTTCATTTCCATCTTCATTATATTTAAAACTTACATTTTTAAATTCAATATTTCCTGCATTGCTTAAGCATTCAGTTTTATGCTCTGCTACTTTTTCTAAAAGAATCTTACTAATTTCCTTTTTTGCCTCTTGAAACATAATAAAATAGTGATGAAGTGTAGCAGTTTTACTTATTGATTGACTAAAAATTAAAGACAAAGTTATTGCCAAGATTAAATTTAAAAATGTTATTTCTTTATTATAAAAAAACATTGCACCAGCTGTCATAACAATCACTGTCCCTATTTCCATAAAAATATCAATTAATGCCATAGGCAAGGCTGCAACTAACATACTTTTTCTAACATAATAACAATAGTTATTACATATTCTTAAAATGTTTTCACTTATATTCTCATCTTTTGCAAAAGATTTAATAACTCTTATATTCTTAATATATTCTATTAATGATGACTTCATCTTTGTTTCATGTTCAAAATACTTTTTAAAACCTTCATTCATTGTGTTTTTAAAAAACATTTGAGTTAAAAACATTAATGGCACTCCCAAAAGCATTAAAAAAGAAAGACGTAAATCAATAAATAACATAAAGACAAAAATAAGAATTGGAATTATTATAACTTCAATAATTTCTGGCTTTCCATGTGCTAAATAAAATTCCAAAACTTCAGGACTCATTTCCATAATAGAAGTAAGTTCCCCAGTATTATGTTTTTTAAAAAAACCTAAAGTAAGTAAAGATAAATGCTCTATTATTTTATTTCTAACATTAAAAAGAGTGTTATAAGCATTAATGTGTGCAGTTTTTAAAGATATATAATGAGTCAATCCTTTAAGAATTAAAGATATTAGAAAGAATATAAACAATATTTTAATCATATATATATCTTTTGCTAAAATATATTTAATTAAAAAAATACTTAAAACCCCTCCTTGTAAATTAAAAAGAGATTTTAACAAAATAAAAAAGGACGTTATTATATTCACTTTTTTATCCCCATTACAACAATCTAAATTATCCATAAGACCTCCTAATTAAAATTGAATTAATATTCATTATTAAAATATATATAGCTAATTAGCAATAATAAATATTTTTGCATATCAAATACACAATATATTTATTATAGTGATTTCACTCCTTCATAATAGCATTGATTAACTAGATTAATAAGATTTTTAGCCCATTCATAGTTCTTATAATGACGAGCAATTTCTAATAGCCCTTCAGTGTAGTTGCTGGCTAAAATGTGAGAGAGCATACTATCATATTCTTTTTTTGAATATTGCCTAATCCCATCTTCAATATGTTTTTGAAGACGACAAATCATTTTTTCTTTAGCACCTTCATAAGAAGTTCCAATACTTCTATCAATTAAAATTACTAATTTTCTATGATTTTTTAATAATTGTTTTAAGTAACCATCTCCAGACTTTTCTAATCTTTCTTTCATATCTCCTTCTATTGTTTCTTCTTCTTCTATTGCTTTAAAAAAATCATTATAAATAGGTGTAACTATAGTATTAAATAATTCACTTTTATTTTTAAAATATGTATATATTAATGATGTTGGACAATGTGCTTTTTCTGCAATTTCTGATAATTTTGTGCTTCTATAATCTTTTGTGTAAAAAACATCTTCAGCACTAGAAAGGATTCGCTCTCTAACTTCATCTTTTAAAACTTGCATTTATATCCTCATTCTACTATTGAATTATAATTTTACTATTAAGTCAATAGTAGAATTTATATGATGAGAGTATCTAAAAATATTAGAAGAATTAATTCACCTCACCTTTTCGATCTGCCACTTTCCTAGTGTCC
>CAUUIE010000062.1:0-11208 GCA_963545065.1 uncultured Treponema sp. | reverse complement strand
TTTTGACCTTTTCTTTCCATTTAAGAACAAACTGATCTGCCTTTAGTTTTATTTCGTTTAAGTGTAGCATTTTTTAGGCTCCTTAAAGGGATTTGTTTCTTTTGATTATATCTTAAATCTTTTTTAATTCTAGTGGAACAGTCTAAAATGTTAAATAAATAATTCCTACTTTTACACCCACTAGCTAGAGGAAAGATGCCTTTTAGCTACTAGGAGAGCTCCCTCTAGCTAGAAGGAGCTCTCCTACTAGCTAGTCGGCATGGTCTTACACGGCTAGAAATGCCCCTTTATTACTTAAATGATTAGGAAGGAATTCTAACCTTTACATGCTTTCATTTCTAGCTAGAAATGGAGCCCTTTTCTAGCTAGAGGGAGAGGTCTTTTTCTTCTAAAAAGAAAGTGAGGCGTTAAAAGGAAATGAGGGTGGGTAATAGGCATTATTGGAATGGCAGGTTTTGTAAATTTTTAATGTTTAGGACTCTAATACATAATTACTATTATATGTTGTTTTTAAATGCTAAAGTTTTTTTAAATGGCAAATGTATTAAAAAGACATAAAGAGAGAGTCCTTTAATTTCACTAATATTCTTTAAATTATTTTTATGAGAATATCAGCTTTTTTAAGCTATGCTATTAAAGTTTTGTAATTAATAAGGTTAAAAAGTGCTAGAAAAGTTTTTTTAAAAATATTATAAAAGCTAATGGAAAGAAAAGAGATGGATAGGAAAAGAAAAGCCCATATATTTATAAATATATAAAAAAAGCTTGAATAAAAAATATAATCATATTATACTATTTTTGAGGGAATTATTATTTCATATTAGGAGGATTATATGGCAAATACTACTTTAATTGGAAAGGCTACTATTAAAGATGGTCTTAAAGTTACATGTGAGGCAGGAAAACACACATTTTATACAGATGAACCAGCATCTTCTGGTGGAACAGACACTGGAATGAATCCATTAGAAGCCTTTTTAAGCTCATTAGGTGCTTGTAAAAGTGTTATTTCTAAGATGGCAGCAAGAAAAATGAAAATTCAATTTGAAGAACTAGAAGTTGAGTGCAAAGGTACTATTGATTTTGATGGTGTAACAGGCAAAAATCCAAATGCTAAAATAGGCATTAGTAATATTGAAAGCATATATACTTTTAAAACATCAGCGAGCAAGGAAGAAATAGAAAAATTGGTTGAATATGTGGATACACATTGCCCTGTTATGGACACTGTAATAAATAGCCCAACTCATTCCCATAAAGTTGTAATAAAGTAATTTATTTAATGCACCTATTGAAATTCCTAAAGGTGCATTAAACATTTCTTTTCTGTTATTAAAATAATTAAAGATTAATTTTTTGTTTTCTCTGTTTATTAAAGAATGTGTTATATGAAAAAATGTTTTGATGTTTTAATTTTGTTTTTTTGCTTTATCCTCTTTTTTAACTTTTTTTCTTGCAAAAAAGAAGAAAAGGAAGAAGCAGTAGTGGTGAATAATGATACTGAAACAAAATTGAAATCTTTAAATGAAAAAGTGCTGCTAATTTTAGGCGAAGATTATTACAAAAAAAACAATATTTTAGAGTGTTTAGAAGCCTATTATAATCCGTCTTCCATAAAAAGCAATGTTTATATTTTACCATATAGTCTTCTTATGATAAAGGATTTTTTACGTCTTAAAGTAATATCAGAAAAAATAGATGAAATTAAGCCTACTACTATTATTTCGTTTGGACTTCCAGAAAAGGCAGGTAAGTATTTACTAAAGGCATTAGATGAAAATAAAGACATGGTAATTATTAGTGCTTTTGCTATGGAAGAAGTGCCAAAATTAGAGGCTGCTTCAGATTTAATTTTTGATTTTGAACTTCCTGATGTTTTATTAAATCAAGAACATGATTTTTCTATTACAGATTCTGAACTCTCCCTTGTGTTACTTTCATCTTTTTTGTCTAGTGAAAGTATTAGAGAGCATGGAAAAGATTCTGGAGTGTTACCAATAGAAGATGCAAAAGAAGCATTTAAGAGGGCAGGTGAGATATTAGAAGAAAAAATGGGGCATAATGTTTACACTTTAAAACCATATGTAGATTCTGATATTGAAATGGCATCTTATAATTATGTTTTAATATACAAAAGTGTAATTGAAGATGAAGATTAAAATCTATTGACTTTCTTTTAATTTAAAACAAAAAGTCAATAGAATAAAAACTAATCCTACTTAATGGTAGGATTATATCCTGCATCTTTAATAACTTTAAGAATTGCATCAGCTGAAATCTTTTCATCATGCTCTACAGTAACAGTTTTTTCTTCAAGTGATATATTAATATTGATGCCTTTTAAATTTTCTACTTCAGCTAAAGCTTTTTCAATACGTGCCACACAGTGCTTGCAAGAAATATCTTCTACAAAAATTACAGTCTTCATAAACACATTACCTCCATTATTTTTTAAGCTATTATTTATATTACTAGAATTTAGAACATGGCAAGATTTTTCTTTTATATTTTTTCCCTTAAAACTATTAAGACGTAAGGCATTCATAACAACAGAAACAGAAGAAAAACTCATAGCTAAGGCAGCTAAAGAAGGAGAGAGACGAATGCCAAACAAAGGATATAATATTCCCATAGCTATAGGAATGCAAAGAGAGTTATAAAAAAGGGCCCAAAATAGATTTTGTTTTATAATTTTCATTACAAAACGACTCATGCGACAAGCATTAATAAGAGTGAAAAGGTTTCCATTCATTAAAACAATATCGCTAGATTCAAGTGCAATGTCTTGTCCTCCACCAATTGCAACACCAACGTCTGCACTAACCAATGAAGGTGCATCGTTTATGCCATCTCCAACCATTGCAACAATATTGCCTTCCTCTTTTAATTTTTTAATAACGTTTGCTTTTTCGTTAGGCATAATAGATGCAATAACTTTATCAATCCCAACTTCACTAGCAATGGACATGGCAACATTTTCATTATCACCTGTTAACATAATTGGCTTAATATTTAGAGATTTTAGTTCTCTAATAGCTTCACTAGCTCCTTTTTTTAATTTATCTTCAATAGTAATAAGACCAATAACTTGTTTTTCATTTTCTTTTTCATACCGTCCAATAAATATAGATGTTGCATTTTGTTTTATATCTTCATAATACGAAGGCAAGACTTTAAAGCCTTCATTTTCCAACATTTTTTGGTTTCCAATTATTATATGTGCATTGTTAATTATTCCTTTAATTCCTTCACCTATTTTACTCTCAAATTCTTCTACATTAAAGTGAGTGAGATTAAGACGTTTTGCTTCATTTACAATACTAAAAGCTATTGGATGTGAAGATTTTTCTTCTATAGAAGAAGCAATTGAAAGAATATCATCTTTTGAAAATATATGAGAAAAAGACTTTATTAAAGAAATTTGTGGTTTTCCTTCTGTAATAGTTCCTGTTTTGTCCAGTGCTATTATGTTTACTTTATTAAATGTTTCTAAAGCATCTCCTGATTTTATTAAAACACCAAGTCTTGCAGAACGCCCCATACCTACCATTATAGCTGTAGGTGTTGCAAGACCTAATGCACAAGGGCATGAAATTACAAGTACAGATATTGCACTAGAAAAAGAAAAAGAAAAATCTTTTGTTAAAACGTACCATATAATGAAAGAAATAATAGATAAATTAATAACAGAAGGAACAAATTTACTTGCCACTTTATCAGCTAAAGTGGCTATTGGTGCACTACTATTCGAAGCTTCTTTTACAAGAGCAATTATTTTTGCAAGTGTTGTCTTTTCTCCTACACTTGTAGCTTTAAAACAAAAATATCCTTTTAGATTAATTGTAGCACTAATAACGGAATCTCCAGTTTGTTTTTCAACTGGCATACTTTCGCCTGTAATTGCAGCTTCATCCAAAAGACAAGAGCCTTCAATTATAACACCATCAACTGCAATACGTTCTCCTTCCTTAACACATACTATGTCTCCTACTTTAATTTGGTCATAAGGAACTTTTACTTTTATTCCATCTTTTATTATTGTCGCAATTTTTGGAGTTAATTGAATGAGTTTACTAATTGAATCTTTTGTTTTGTTTTTTGCTTTGCTTTCCATATATTTACCTAAGGTTACAAGAGTTAGAATTGTAGAAGAAGATTCAAAATAAAGGTCTTTCATAATATGATTTACTTCAATGCTTGAAATATCATTTAAATATGCCATTTTATATATTGAAAAAATACCATATATAATAGAAGAAAAAGACCCTAAAGCAATAAGAGAATCCATTGTAGAATGACCTATTATTATTCCTTTAAAACCTTTTTTAAAAAAAGAATTATTTATTAATGCTACAATTAAAGAAAGTAAAAATTGAGTAAAAGCAAAAGCAATAGCATTTTTATTTCCAATAAAAAATGAAGGAATAGGAAAACCTAACATTCCACCCATAGAAAGATAAAAAAGTGGCAGTGTGAAAAAAATAGAAAAGAAGAGCCTTTTTTTCAAATTTTTCACCTCTTCATTTTGATTACTTGTTTCTTTAGAAGAAGCATTTTTTTCTATTGCCTTATAACCTAAGTTTGAAACTACATCTTTTATTTTTTCTTTGTTTATAATAGATGGATCATAAATTACTTTCATGCTATTTGAAAGAAGAAAAACTTGTACATTTTTTACTCCATTTAGAGAGCTAATTGCTTTTGCTATATTAGAAGAACAAGCCACACAGCTCATTCCAAAAACATCAAAATTTTCAGTTTTTATAAAACTACCTCCTATTGTCTTTCGAATTGCAATAAATTAATTCTAATATTTAAAAAAAATTAAATTAGTCTTATTCTACTTGTAAAGTATATACAACTCTTGTAGTATTTTGACTTATATCAGTTGCAGAAATTGAAATTTCTGAATGTCCACGTTTTAAGCTTACCTTTCCTAAATATATTTTCCCTTCATTATTATAAAGTTTTTCTGCACTAGTTTTTGTTTTCTTTAAATATAGCTGTCCCTTATTGCTTTCTAGCACATAAAGTTGCACATCCAAAGCTGTTTTTCCATTAATAAGTGCTACTATTTCAAAAGGCATAAATGACTCAGATAAATCTACTATGCTATCTTTTGTAAATGTATAAAGGTGATATTCTCCTTGTTTAAGACTTTTTATATTATCTAATTTATATGTTTCTTTTGTTTTTTCACTAACTAATACTGTTCCAGATATTAGAGGAGGAGTTACATCATTAAAAGGTAAAAGTGATAAAAGATGACGTGTGGGATTTATAAAAGACTTTTCTTGAGTATCTATTACTTGAAAAGTAAGTTCATGCTCCCCACCCCAAGCACTATCTCCTAAGGTACCAATAATAGAAAAAGTTTCAACACTAGAATTTGCATCTGTTATTGTAGGTAAATTCTTTAATCCTGCATATATAGTTTGTAATCCTTTTTTATGACTTACTACAATGGCATTACCCAGTGTGCTTGGAAAACTTCTTAAATTCTTGTTTTCTTCTATTACAATCAGTTTCTTTCCATATTCGGATACTTTAACAGATTCATCGCCTCTTAAAATGAGTCCTGTTTGGAAAGCTCCTTGTTTAGAATAAACATCACCAAAAAGCATTGAAAAACTAAAATTATTAAGTGGCCATTCAAGAGAAGTTAATACACCGTTTATAAAAAAGAAACACAAAAAAAAATATAAATTCTTTTTCATATATTTTTATCCTTTTTTTATTTCTATTGCTGATATGTTTCCAACAGTTCCTAAGAATATTTTTTTTTCATCTTGAAGTAAAAAAACGTCTTTTGAGTTAAATGAAGTGCTTGCAAGTTTCCTAAATGGTTTTTCTATAACAAACAGTTTACAACTATCATAGTTTTTTGTAAGAATGGTTATAAGATTTCCACCTAGTCTATCTCCTATGTCAATAATTTCCCCTGTCTCATCTAAAAAATGAAGCTGATAATTTTTACAATTTATTATTCCAATTCCATCACTAGATTCAAATATTACAGAAGAGCTATCTTTATCAAAAGAGACAAAAACATTTCGATATAAATTACCTTTTAAATATTCATGTTTTACAATTTTATATTGCTTTTCTATAATACGTATTAAAAGAACTCGTTGTTTTTCAATTCCAGAAATACAAGCAATAAAAACGCCATCATTAGATAAGGCTACACCTGAGATTACTTCATAAGTGCTACCACCTGGGTATAAATTAAAAACTTCATTCCCTCTTTCATCTAAATATACAACTTTGCCATCTGAATATCCAATTACAACACCTTTTTTTGAGCAATTAAAAGCTGTAATTGCAGCTGTGTGTGCATAATGCCAAAGGCGTTTTCCATTTACACTATATTCACAAACTCCATAGCCCCCAGGCGTGAAAATGTATATTTTATTATCAACAATATATGGAAAGCCTGCTACCTTAATTACACCTGCAATTTTCCCATTAGGTTCATATATATGAGCTTCATGACAATCAAATTCATACTGACACCAATAGTTAGAAGACGCTGTAACTTTTCCCGTAATTTCATGTGAAAACAAAATCTTTCCATCTTCTGAAAAGTATCCAAATTTATTTTTTATTAGGAAAGGATACAGTTTTGTATTACTTAATTTGTTTGTATTTTCATCGCTATCAATAAGCTCCACATCCTTTTCTATGGAAGACGACCAAAGTGGAAAAAAATATAAATCGTTATTTAGCCTTTTTGTAGCAATAAAAAAGTATATAATAAAAAGTGCTAAACTTCCTAGCACAATGTTTTTAACTCTGTCTTTTATTGGCATGCTTATTATGATATAATAAGAAAATGAAAATATCAAGTAAAAACCTACCCCCTAACGGTTGGGTAGATATTAACTATGAATTACTTTTTGATTTAGCACTAAAAGTAACAAAAAATTCATACGCCCCATATTCACATTTTAGAGTGGGAGCTACTCTTCTTTTGGAAAATGGAAATATAATACAAGGGGTGAATATAGAAAACCGTTCCTATGGTCTTACTAATTGTGCTGAAAGAACAGCAATATACACAGCAGTGGCTAGTGGGGAGCTTTCTTTTAAAGCACTGGCAATAGCAACACCAGATGCATCTTATCCTGTTCCTCCTTGCGGTGCTTGTCGCCAAGTTATATCTGAATTTATGAAAGAAGATGCTTTCATCATTTTTGGTAATTCCAAAGAAAATATAAAAATACTACAAGTTAAAGAATTATATCCATATGATTCTTTACATGAATTAGGTAGTATTTAGTTTAAAAGTGTGTGTAATACGATTCGATTTACTATGTATTAAAAATGATATGACTCATATCCTTAATTTCTAGCAGTGATTAGACTATACTCATAAGTTAAAAGAGGCTTTCATTAAGCTAAAAGGTTTTAGTTAGCTATGAGCCTTTTTCACTCATAATTTTTCAGTTGCAATTACTTTTATATTGAATTATAATTAAAAGATTATAAGCAATGTTAATAATCTTGCTTTTCTATTATTTTAAGGAGAATATAATGAAAATTAGGGCAAGTATAATACAGATTCTTACATTATTATTTTTTATGACAGCCATCTCTTCTTATTCTCAATCTGCACAAATTATAGATAAAATGTTAAGTTCTCAAGCACTCACTTGTGGGGATGCTTGTTACCTTGCAGGTATTATGGCAGGAAAGATTACTGATGATACTCCAATAGTTAAGACATTAGAGCTATTTAGGCATATAAAGGGATTAGAAAACGCAAAAGCAGATGATATAATTCGCTATGATGTTTTTGTAGCCCTTGTTATGGATGCAGGAAATATAAAGGGCAGTATATGGTATAACTTATCCAAAAGCCCACATTATGCTTTTAGGTATCTCAAAATGGAAGGCTTAGTAAAAGATGATGTATTTCCTTCTAGTAAGGTTGATCCAAGAGATGCTATAGCAATTATTTCCAAACTTTCTGAGGTTCAATAATGAAAAAAATATTTGCTTTTGTTATTTTATGTCTACTATATTCATATCTTATTGCTTTTGAAGGTGGGGGTCTTTTTTCCTCTTCTTTTAGTTTTGATATAGGTACACCTAAAAAAACAGGAAATCCTAGCTTTTTTTATAATGTAAATAAGCTTTCATTATGGGCAGAGCAAAATTTAGATAAGGAAGCATTTTATAATTTTTCTGTGCAAGGCTCCGCTTACGTTAAGATTAGAAAGTTGCTTAGCCCTAACGGAAAAAGAGCTATTGCAAAATTCATTTTGGATATAGATTTGTTAAAATTTTCTTTTTTTATTCCCATAAATAAAAATAGTAATTTGAGTTTAGATATAGGGCGAAGAGGTGTAATAGATTCTACAGGTATTATATTAAGTCAATATTTAGACGGTTTGTTTCTCCAATACAAGAGTCCACATTTTTCATTTTTGGCATCTTTTGCTTCTACTTATCTTTTAAATGCACATACTGTTGCCTTAAATGAAAAAGATTATAAAGTAAGTAAGTATATTTATGCTTTACCAAAAAGTTATATTGGAATGATGACTTTATTCCATCTTCCTATATTAAAGAGTTCATATTCAATAGACATAGACACAATTAATTTTTTTGAAACAAAAAAAAATGGAAACATAAAGTTATACGTAACAACAGCAATACAGGGACCTATTATTAAAAGGTTGTTTTTTTCAACATCTCTTTCCGGTAGTTTTGTAAGAGAAGAGGCGAAATGGAATAGTGGGATATTATTGATAGGTGCTATTGCATATTACTTTAACAAATATAATGCAAAGCTTGGGCTAAGTATGCAATATGCACAAGGTGGGAAAATGAGTTTTCAGCCATTCACAATGAAGCATATTTCTTCTCAGTTTTTCTCTCCATATACAAATGTATGGAATACAGGAATTAAGGCAAGTTTAAAACCTGTGCCTGAATTATATATATCAGCATTATCTAACATAGTTTGCAATGCAACAAAAAGTGAGGGTACACCTTTTTATAGAGGTATAGAATGGCTTACATCAGCTAATTATACAATAAAAAAAGATATAAATATTGAAGTTTCTTTTGGTCAATTTATTCATAAAAATACTTATATGAATACGTTTTTAACGCTTAAAGGAATGATTTCATTTTAAAATATATTTTAAGGAGGTTTATATGAAAAGACTTAATATTTTGTTAATTTTATTTTTCATGGTTAATTCTCTTTTTGCAACTTCTGGTGAAGTAATTGCAATAAAAGGTAAGGTAGAATTACAAACATCAGGCAAATGGAAAATAGCTCAAAAAGGAGACTTATTAGATTCTGGGACATTAGTTGCAACAGGTTTTAAATCTGAGTTAACAATAAAAGTGGATGGTTCTACAATTGTAGTTCAGCCATTAACGAGGATGCGATTAGATGAAATTGTAAAAAAAGGAGACCTCTTATCTTCGAAAGTATATTTGGATATGGGTTCTATTAAGGCTAATGTGAAAGCGGCAGAAACAAAAAAAGTTTCTTTTACTGTAAGAACTCCTGTTGCAACAGCTTCTGTTAGAGGCACTTCTGGAAATATTAGTTATAACGGGGTATTGAATGGTGAAACTGGTGTTTGGGACTATGTTAATCAAAATGGAGATACTGTGAGAGTCTTTGCAGGTGATACTGTTAGCATTGATAATTTTGGCAACATCACACCTGCACAAATTACTTTTGCAACAGGTGCAAAGCCAATTGGTCCCAAAACATTAGCAGATAAAGACACAGATTATAACGGTATAGATGAAGCAAAATTTAATAATGATCAAGGAAGTAATTCCATGGATGGAAATATAATTATAAATGTTGATTGGGAATAGAAAGTTCCTCTATTAAAGCCTTCGTTTTGTTTTTAAGATTAGAAATGAAGGCTTTTTTGTTTTTGTTTGGTATTTTAAACAAATAGCTCACCTTTTCTGAATATTGTGAATCAATAATAGTAGCGTTTAAATTTTTTAGAAGATATAGGACAGCATCACATTCTTCATATTTAGATGTAATCTTAAAGCATGTTTCCTCTTCTATCTCTCTAAAACTTGCTATATCCAGTACATACTTTGTGCTATCTTGGTATGCTCTAACTAATCCACCACTACCTAAAAGAATGCCACCGAACCATCTAGTTATCGTGATTAATATATTGGTTACATTATAATGTTGCAATACCGCAAGACTAGGATGCCCTGCAGTGCCCTTTGGCTCACCATCATCAGAGAATCCACAATATTCTACTTTTTCCCCTATTACAAAAGAATGAACTACATGCCTAGCTTCCTTATATTTTTCCTTTTGAATTTTTAATATCTTTTTTACATCTTCAACTTTATCAATAGGAAAAGCTTCAGATAAAAAAATAGATTTTTTTATTACTAGCTTGTTTTTACAATAAGAAAGTAGGGCATGCATAAATATAAAATCCTATTTTACTCCATTTTCCAATAATATTTGACTATATTTTTGATCTGTCCCTTGTATGTGATGAATTAACCAATTTTGTAAAAAATTACATATATCTATACTCATAAATAATTTGCCATTTTCATAATTTTTACATGTAGTAGTAATCTTATCTACAAACGCTTTATGTTGTTCTTTATGTTCTGGTAAATCATCATAACCTACTTTTTCTAATAATTTTTCTTCATAAGAAAAATGATATTTAGTATATTCAACTAAGTCTGTTAATGTTTTTCCCAATTGTTCTTTACTTTTACCATTTTTCATGGAATTATAAAGTTCATTTATAATTGCAACAAGTTTTTTATGTTGTTCATCAATAGTTGAAATTTTAACACTATATTTTTCATTCCACACAACAAAATCCATAAATATTTCCTCCTTAATACCAATCAAATGAATAAAAATTTTAATTTTGCATTATTTATATATAAAGGTTATACAAATCTTCTTAAACAAGAGATGTTAGCCCTTTATTCGATCTTTTTTAAAAGAAAGTTAAAACATTTAATATATTTAAATACCATTAATAATTTTATAGAGGCACTACTATATAAATAAATATCAAGAGATTCAAGATATAAAAAATAAAATATATAAGACTTTTAACAAGAAATTTTACAACGAAGGGTTAAAGAACAGATAAATAACGTTTCACTAAAAAAATGGGCACTGACGGGATCGAACCGCCGACATTCTGGGTGTAAACCAGACGCTCG
>CAUUIE010000061.1:0-11650 GCA_963545065.1 uncultured Treponema sp. | reverse complement strand
CTATAGGACCTCCTATTATGATGAAGTTTTGTGCAGAAACTACAAGACCTTTCAAAGTGCCTACTACAGTCTCTCTTAATACAATAATGGTAGATGGCACAGGTATGTGTGGATGTTGCAGAATTACTGTAGGTGATGAAGTAAAATTTGTTTGTGTAGATGGACCTGAGTTTGATGCTCATAAAGTAGATTTTGATAATATGATGGTAAGAATGAAGTCTTTTAAGGAAAGGGAAGCAGAGCATTATCATAAATGCAAAGCAGGATTTTTTGCATAAAGGAGGCTATTATTTATGGAAGAACATGTACATAAAACATATGAAGATTTAGCCTCAGAGGCTAAGGTTATATGGAATGAATTAAAAGATAAAAAACTTACCCCCAAAGAAAGAACAAAAATAACAATGCAAGACATGCCAACGCTTGATCCAAAAAAAAGAGCGTCTTTAATGGACGAGGTAGCAATAGGATACACAGAAGAGCAAGCAAGAGTTGAAGCCCAAAGGTGTCTTAATTGTAAAAACCAGCCGTGTGTTAAAGGTTGCCCTGTAGGCATTCATATCCCTGAATTTATAGAAGCAATTCAAAGAGGTGAGTTTAAAGAGGCTGTAGATATTATAAAACTTACTAATTTACTTCCTGCAATATGTGGCAGAGTGTGCCCTCAAGAAAAACAGTGCCAATCAGTTTGTACAATAGGAAAAATGTTTAAATCCCCTGAAAAGTCTGTAGCAATTGGCAGGTTGGAGCGTTTTGTGGCTGATTGGGAAAGAAATAATGATAAAATTACAATTCCATCCGTTGCATCTCCTACAGGCAAAAAAGTAGCTGTTATAGGCTCAGGTCCTGCAGGGCTTACAGTGGCTGCAGATACAAGAAGGCAAGGACATGAAGTTACCGTTTTTGAAGCATTGCAAAAAACTGGTGGAGTAATGGTTTATGGCATTCCTGAATTCCGCCTCCCTAAAACAATTGTAGCAAAGGAAGTAGAAAACTTAAAGAAAATGGGTGTTAAGTTTGAAACTAACTTTTTGGTAGGTCGCACTGCAGATTTAGAAACTTTAATGAATGAATATGGTTACGATGCAGCTTTTATAGGAACAGGGGCAGGTTTACCTAAGTTTATGGGTATTGAAGGCGAGAACCTTATGGGTGTTTTTAGTGCCAATGAATATTTAACTCGTGCGAATTTAATGAAAGCTTATGATGAAGACTTAGCAGATACCCCATTATATAGAGCAAAAAGAGTAGCTGTTATTGGTGGTGGGAATGTTGCAATGGATGCTGCTAGAATGGGATACAGATTAAAGGCTGAAAAAGTTTATTGCATTTATAGAAGAACTAGAGCAGAAATGCCTGCACGCGTAGAAGAGGTAGCACACGCAGAAGAAGAAGGTGTTGAATTTTGTTTTCTTCAAAATCCAACACGCATTATTGGAAATGAAGAGGGAAGAGTGTGTGCAATTGAAGTTTTAGATTATGAACTTGGAGAGCCTGATGAGTCTGGAAGAAGACGCCCTGTTGCAAAAGAAGGAACAGAGCATCAAATACAAGTTGACGCAGTGATTGTAGCTTTAGGTAATGATTCTAATCCACTTATGTCACAAACAACAGAAGGATTGGAAGTTACAAAAAAAGGAAATATCATTGTAAACGAAGAACAAAAAACCTCTATAGAAGGAGTTTGGGCAGGTGGAGATATTGTTTTAGGAGCTGCTACCGTTATTCTTGCAATGGGAGAGGGAAGAAAAGCTGCAAAAGCTATTAATGAATATCTTGCTACAAAGGCTTAAAAAAGTTTAAATCTTGTGTGTTTTATTAAAACAGCTCCATAATGGAGCTGTTTTTTTAAATTAAAAAAAAGGTAATAACTGCATGCTTCATTTAGAAAAGATAAATAAAAACAATGTATGGGACATTATTAACTTGAAAGTTAAAAAGTCACAAAAAGAATTTGTTGCAACAAATGAAGAAAGTATTATTGAAGCATATACTACAATTACAGCAAATGGACACGTCTTTCCATTTGGCATATATGAAGGAAAGCTACCAGTAGGTTTTTTGATGATTGCTTTTGGCACTGACGATTATTGGGAGAGTGCACCTAAAATAGCTAAAAACAACTATAATCTTTGGCGATTTATGATAGATAGGAAATGGCAAAACAGGGGATTTGGTAAAGAAGCTTTAAAGCTTGCTTTGTCTTTCATAAAAACTTATCCTTCTGGAAAAGCGGAGTATTGTTGGCTTTCATATGAAAGTGATAATGAAGTTGCGAAACATTTGTATCATTCGTTTGGCTTTAAAGAGACGGGAGATATGGATGATAGAGAGGTTATCGCTATAATGAAGCTTTAGCAATTTAAAAATATTAGGTTTTTATAGTATAAAAAGTCTATAAGATAATAAAAAACATCTTAAGTTATTTTAAATGACATGTTGCTAGGCTGTGTGAATGATGATGAAATTTAAGGAAATAGAAAAATTATAGTCTTAAGTATTACAAGTAGCTCAAAGTTTTTTGTTGTAAGAAGCTTTATGAGCACAAAATGAAAAGATGATAGTAGTTATATGTATATAAAGGAGTTGTTTTTAATAGTTAGTCCCACTTATCCAAATTGTAACTTTGCAATTTAAAACAATTTAACTTTCCATCTAGCATAGCCAAAAGGTCTATTATTTTTTTTATTTCTCATTTATAATTAAAAATAACAAAATTATAAGGAGAGTGACTATTTATGAAAATATTTGATACTCATGCCCATTTAGGATTAATACATAACGATCCTGTGGAACTTCTTAGAGTTTTGCAACAAGCAGAGGCAAAAGGCGTTAATAAAATTGTAAGCATTTGTAATAGTCTACGCGATTTTGAAGACACATACAATAAATTAAAAAATGAAGTTCAAGTGCTTCATGCCATAGGAATATCTCCATCTCAAGTAACTTCATGTCCTAAAGACTGGAGAAAAACAATAGCACAAAAAATAGTAGAATGTCCTATTATAGCAATTGGAGAGACAGGGCTTGATTATTGTAAACGATATGGAGACAAACGTAGCCAAATTGAACTTTTTATTGCACATTTAGATTTAGCATCTCAATATAATCTTCCTGTAATAATACACAATAGAGAAGCGGGTAAAGATATTTTAAATATCTTAAAAGATAGAATTCCAAAAGACGGAGCTGTTTTTCATTGCTATTCTGAAGATGTAGAATTTGCAAAACAAGCTATTTCTTTACCAGTCTTTTTTTCTTTTGCAGGAAATGTTACATATAAAAATGCTACCAATTTACATGCAACACTAAAATATTTACCACTTGATCGCATCTTAGTAGAATCAGAAAGTCCATTTTTACCACCTAGTCAGTTTACAAAACAACGTAATATGCCTCAAAACATAGTTGCTACAGTCAATTTTATGGCAAAATTAGTAGGGATAGACGTTGAAGAGCTATCTCATGCTTTATATAAAAATAGTTTAAAATTCTTTAAATTAAAAGAAGAATAATTATGGTGTTTTTCACCTTTTTAAGTATTTGACTTACAATCAAATACTTAAAAAGAGGGGTGAAAAGCTCTTTTTAAGTTTATTTTCAAAAAAATAAATCATATATTTTAATAAAAAATCTACTTAAATTATCCTATTATCATATAGCATATTTTAAAACTCTAATATATAATACAAACCATTTATGATATTAAAAGATATTGATGAATATTTAGGGAAATTGCTAAACATAGATGATTTTTCTTCCATAGATGTATCAAAAAATGGTTTACAAATAGACAATGATGGCTCTCCTATAAAAAAAATAGCATTTGCGGTTGACGCTTCATTACAAACAATAAAACGTTCCATATCTTTGGGTGCTTCCCTTTTATTTGTGCATCATGGCATTTTTTGGAAAGAACCATTAATGATTGTAGGCTCTCATTATAATAGAATTAAAGAAGCAATATATGGAAATTTAGGCTTATATGCAGTGCATCTTCCGTTAGATGCTCACCATATTTATGGAAATAATGCAGGTCTTGCTGATAGAATTGATTTAGAAAAAAGAGAAAAATTTGCAATATACAAAGGTTATGCACTTGGAGTTATGGGGCAATTAAAAGATGCGTCTAAAATAGATGCACTTATTCCTCTTCTTTTCCCTGAAGGAGAGATGCCGTCTCATATACTACCTTTTGGAAACTCTAAAATAAAAACAGTTGGAATCCTTTCAGGAAGTGGTTCTTCATATCTAGAGCAAGCAATAAAACTAAATCTTGATCTTTATGTAACAGGAGAAATAAAACATGAGCTATATAATGAAGCTTTAGAAGCACATATAAATATAATAGCAGGAGGACATTATAATACAGAAAAAGTGGGGGTATCACTAATTCAAAGAAAGATTGAAACAGATTTTGGAATAGAAACTTGCTTTATTGACGCTCCTACAGGCTTGTAGGTTTTTAATAAAAAATGCTAAGGTGTGTTAGATATTAAACAAAATTTATATTTTTTAAATTAATATTATAGGGGATTATATGAAAAAGAGAGGTGAGCTTTTTTTACCGTTTACATTAACTATTATTGTTATCGTAATTGACCAACTTACTAAATGGGCTGTCTTAAAAACAGGAAAAGAAGCTACTATTATTTATTCTTTATTTGGGGATTTTATAAATATAATATTAGTATATAATAAAGGAGCTGCTTTTAGTTTAGGATATGATTTTCAACCTATTTTGCATTTTATACTACTAAAACTTGTTCCATTAATTATAATTATTGGCTTTATTCCGTTTTATTTTAAAATCAATTTTTCTATTATTGAAAGATGGTTAATATGTGCAATATTAGGTGGTGGAATTGGAAATTTAATTGATAGATTTTTTAGGAGTAAAGGTGTTGTGGACTTTATAGATATTAAATTTTATGGCATTTTTGGTTTTGAAAGATGGCCTACATTTAATATTGCTGATGCTAGTGTTGTAATTGCTTTTGTATTATTTATTATACATGGTATAGTAAAAGAAATAAGGAAGAAAAAAGAAATATGAGAAAGGCAAAAATTACAAAATATATTCTAAAAAATCTTAGTACTAGTGAATTAATCAATTTAGCAAAAAGCTTAGAGCTTTTTGTTCCACCTAATTTTTCAAAAAATTCTTTAATAGAAGAAATAGTAGAGTTAAACATAGAATTAGATAGCCTACCATATAATGTAATAAAAATGTTGCCATTAATTGATGATAGGAATCTTCCCCTTTCTTACGGAGTTACAGAAATACACCTACTTTTAAGAGACCCTATGTGGTGTTTTGCATATTGGGATATAAATGAACATCAATTAAAAAACATAATAGAAAAAGAAAAGCAAATACATTTATTTTTACGCCTTATGACTTTTAAAACTGAAGATGATGCTTTGCCTTACTCTTATGAGGATATTGATATTAAACTAGATGACCGTTCTTGTTATGTTCATACCTCGCTTAATGAAGAGGTGAATCAAGTAGCATTATGCTACAAAACAAAAGAGAAAATGGAAGTTCTTTCAAAATCTAATTTCATTTATTTACCTCGTATGAATATAAAAGAAAAACTTTGCAAATCTGAAAGTGAAATGGACAGCATTATGTTGCTATCAGGTTTGAAATATTTGCAACTTTGGCATTACCAACACTTCAAAAATCTTTTTGAAGAATATAATATTTAAAGGACTTTTTAAGTTAGAGAAAATAATGAAAAAGATTGTATTTGTTTTTGAAGAAAATTCTTTATTTGTAAGTAGCCATATGGATAAAGACACTCCAGCAGAAACTCGTTTTTTTGATTCCATTTCTTATGTTATGTTACCACTTATTAGGATGTGTGAAAATCTTATAAAAGACGGTATAAAATTTCAATTTGCCATTTCTTTTTCTCCAATCTATTGTGACATGTTAACTGATAAAGTTTTTATTAATAGATATAGAGAAAGCTTAGAAAAAAAATTAATCTTTTCAGAAAATGAAAAAAAGAGAATAGGAAATGATGAAAAAATGCTAAATGCATTAGAAGATTCAATTCAATTTATAAAAAATAACTTATCTCTTTTTGAAAAGATTTCATATGATATAATTTCTAAAATTAATTCAATAGCAAGGTCAGGTTTTATAGAAATAATTCCAACTACAGCTTCATCTATCTTTTTGCCACTTTATAAAAGATTTCCTGATGCCATTCATGCACAAATTCAGCTTGGTAAACTCTCTTATTCTAATTATTTTCATGCAAATAAAATACAAGGATTTTATTCCCCTTTTTTAGGCTTTTTTCGTGGGATGGGAAAGATATTAAAACTATATGGCTATGAATATAGCATTCTTTCAGGTAGTGCTTTTTTACTTTCAAAAAAAGCTCCAAAAAGTGGCGTGTTTGCTCCTGCAATAACAGATAATGGATTTAAACTATTATCTACAGATACAAACACATATTATGATTTAGTTTTTTCTCCACAAGCATATCAAAAAAATGAAATTTATTTGAATAACAGAAGTGATATAGGTTTTGCATTACATGATAGAGATTATCTTTTACCTCTTTTTGATTTAGAAAAGGGTTGGCAATTTGTAGGTTTTAGATATTACAGCAAAAAAGATGGTGAAGTCTATGATAAAAACAAAGCGATATTACAAGCAAAAAAAGATGCTTATTCTTTTGTTAATGCTAGATATCAAATCTTAAAAGAAGTTGAAAAATCTTCATCTTTAAAAAATCCTGTTTCACTTATGCTTATGCCTAGTAATCTTTTAGGTTTTAAATGGACAGAAGGTTTTATTTGGCTTGAAGAAGTTTTTAGGTGCATAGATAAAATAGAAGATATTGAAACCATCTTTCCTCGTGATGCAATTGCCTTGATAGAAAAACCAAATAAGGTGGAACCTTTTTACTCATCGTTATTAGATTCTAACTATTCCGAAGAGCTTTTTACCGAAGATAATGATTGGATATATCGTTATGTGATAAAAGCAACAGAAAGACTAAAATCTATTGTGAATATGTTCGATTCTCCTACCTCTTTAAATATTCGCACATTAAACCAAGCAACAAGAGAGGTGACATTAATGCAATCTGCATATTGGTCCATTCTTCTAAACAATAAATGTTATAAAAACTATGCTACAAAAAAATTCAAAAACTTAGTTAAATCCTTTACATATATTTATGAAACATTAGGTGCTGGAATGGAAGAAACAAAATGCTTAACAAAAAGAGAACAAGAAATTCCAATACTAAAAGATATTGATTACACATGTTATAAAAAGAGATAAAAAACACCTCATTTTGTTGAGTGTTCAATTTTCTTTATCTCTTCCCAATATACATCCATTTTTGTTACGTTTTCTTTTTTTAGCTCTATGTTTGCTTCTTTCATTCTACTTTCAACATATCTAAAACGCTTTTCAAATTTTTTATTTGCATTATTTAATGCAAGTTCGGGATTAATATCTAATTTATCAGCTACATTCACTAAAACAAAAAAAGCGTCTCCAATCTCTTCTTCCATATTTACCTTATCATTATTTTTTATTGCCTCTTTTATCTCTCCTATTTCTTCATCTAGCTTTACCATTACATCATCCAATTTATCCCAATCAAAACCAACTTTAGCTGTTCTCTTTTTTAATTTTAAAGCATTCAAAAGAGGTGAAAGATGAGGCATATTGTCTAAAATAGAAGTAGGAGCCCCTTTTTTTTCAACATCCCTTTTTATTTTATTCCACTGAGATAAAACTTCATCAGAAGACAACTTTTTTTCTCTTTCTTTATCATTTCCAAAAATATGCGGATGCCTTCTAATAAGCTTTTCACACACAGAGCATAGCATTTGAGAAACAGAAAACTTATTTTCCTCTTCATACATATAAGCTATCATAATAATATTTAGAATTACATCCCCTAACTCTTCTTTAACGTGTTCACTTTCTTTTTCTTCTATTGCATCAATTGCTTCATACGTCTCTTCTAATAAATGAGACGTCATACTCTCTGGTGTCTGCTCCCTATCCCACGCACATCCTCCATCGCCTCTTAGTTTCTTTATTATTTCAAAAAGATTATTAAACGAATCCTTTGCATTTTTTTCCATAAAACTCTCCTTAAATTAAATGAGTTTAGAAACTATATTATTTATCTATAGGAGCCAAATTTTGATATATTTCTTTAATCACTTGATCAACTTTTTTATTATAATATAGATAAGCATACATACAGGCTACAGAAAGTAGCCTTTTACCATAATTTCTAGTTTCATCATATGGAATAGTTTCCACAAAAATGTCTTCTTCTATAATAGTAGAATTTTTAAGCCATCTTGAAACTGCTATTGGTCCTGCATTATAAGAACAAATTCCTGGCATAAACCTACCTTCAAACCTATCTATCATTTTTGAAAGATAATAAGAACCAAAATGAACATTAGTGTCAGGATTAGTTATTTCATACTTTTTAATCTTTAATACCCTTGCAATATCCTTTGCAGTACTAGGCATAAGCTGTGCTAAACCTACAGCTCCTGCATGAGAAATTACAGAAGCCCTAAAAAAACTTTCATTTCTTATAAGTGAATACATTAAATACTCTGGCAAATTATACTCTTTCACCCATTTATTCACTTCTTTATAATATGGACGCGGAAAAACAGCCCTTAAATGTTCTTCATTAAATTTGGCACCTTCAGAATTAATAGCAAATTGCATTAAATTAATTGAATCTTGCAAAAAATCTTCAATTCGTAACTCCTTAGAAAATTCAAAAGCTTCATCAACAGTAATTGTAGGATATATCCTCATAGCTTCCTTATATATATACCCACATAAACCATAAGTAACATAAGAATGTAATATCTTCATTGCATCTTTTGGACTATATAAGCTATTTGCTTCACGCTTAAGGCGTCTTTTATATAAAGCATCTTTTATTGGAAGATTCAATTTATAAGCAGAAAGAAGAGTGTAATAAATCATATCATGTGGAAGCTTATAAATTTCTTGATACGCTTTCTTTTTTTCTATCATCCCAACCCTTGCAAGAATATACTTTAACTTTGCCTTTTGATCTTCCAACTTTGTTTTTTCAACAAAATTATATAAACTTTTCAAAGTTTTATAATGTTTTTTTGAAACAAGTTCTACTATAGATCTGCTAACTAAATCTTCATACCAATCATGATTATTCCATTTTTCTAATGATAAAGAAGCATTCTTTAAAAAGAGGAAAAAATCAATCTTTCGCTCTAAAGATAATTTATACCAATTACTATCATCAAAATCATAAGGAGATGGAGCTTCCTTCACTGCAAGATCATAATATTTCAATGTTGCCTTGTAATAATCTTTACCACATTTTTCATAAAGACGAGCTATGTAAAGGTGGGCTAAATATTGGACTTCAATAGGAATAAGCTTTTTATTTTTTACTAAAAAATCTTTAATTAAATTAGCATTTTCTTCATAGCTTTTTGAACCAAATAACAAGGCTCGTAAAAGATCATAAAACACATATTTTTTTAAAAGCAAAAGAGAATCATTTTCTTGTAAAAGATATTTACCTATTTCATAAGCTTCATTATATTTTTTTTCATAAACTAAAAAGCGCATCTTCATAACTTTTTCAAATGCCCCATATTTCTTAATTTCTTCGTCTTTAAGGAGGTCATATGTTAAAAGCACTTTTTGATTTATAGCCCTTATGGAAAAAAGGACTGGTAGGCTATCTTCTAATCTTTCAAACTGTCCTGTAAAAAAAAATAAGTCTTTTATAGTATCTTGAAGCTTTTCTATTTTCTCTTGATTTTCTTTTACTTTATCTTCTTTTAAATTACGTTCTCCTCTTAAATTTTTAATTTTCTCATCTAAAAGCTCAATCTTTTCTTCATCACTAGAAACATAATAAAGTTTTTCATAACAAATTGTTTTAAAAGGTTCTTTACAGTTTAAAACACCAAACTTAAACATATCTTTTGCTTCTTCAGCTTTATCGTTTTTATAAAGATGTAATCCAATACATAAAACTGAAGCTTCATCAGTTTTTAATAAACTCTTCATTTTTTTATTTGTTAATGGCAAAAGCTCAGAAAAACTGCCACTTTTTACAGACCTCATAAGATAAGCAAAATCTTGTGGAGAATACTTATTTTGACAGGAAAGAATAACAGGAATAAAAAAACAAAAGGAAGAAAAGATGATTTTTAAATGTGTGCCTACTTTCATATAATTACTTTGCAGGAATTGTAATATATGTGCCGGAAATAATTTTGTTTGGATTTTTAATATTATTATACTTTGCTATTTTTTTATATGCCCATGGGTTTTTATAAAAATTTTGTGCAATGTCCCAAAGAGTATCTCCCCATCTTAGCCTATAGCGAACCTCTTTTTTAACAGTATTTCCTTCCACAGTTGCAATTTTTTCACCCCCATCTGTTCTTTCTTTTTTTTTCTCTTCTTCTTGCACTTTACTTACTTCAGGTGTAGATTTTTCAATCTTTTCGTCTTTTTTTGGAAAAGGCTCTTCTTTTTTGCTAGGAGACTCAGTTGTTAATTCATCCATAGGATTCTTATCTTCTATGGAAGCCTCTTCTACTTTTTCTATCTTCTCTCCTATTTCTTTTTCAGTATTTTCATTTATAATACGCCCTTTTTCTTTGTTTGTAAAAAACAAAGAAACACCTATCACTAAAAGAGAAAGCAAAAATATAATTAATAATATTTTTAACCAAATAGGAATGCCTTTTTTCTCTTCTGTAAATGAGTCTTCTAAACTCTCATCTTCAAACCTTTCATCATCAACATCACTTGTTACACAAGGTTCTCCCTCAAATGCTTTAATGCCTTCATTATCTTCTTCCATTTCAAAAGAGGAGTTACCATCCATTAATTCATTTTCTAGAGAAGAAGACTCATCATCTAAGCCAGTAAAAGAAAAATCGTCTATATCTTCATTTGTCTCTAAACTTTCAGAAAAAGTTTCATTTTCCATGCCTTTTCCTTCATCACTTTTATCAATATTATCAGAAAAGGAAAAATCTAAACTTGAAACATCATCTATTGAAGAATCAATATCTTTAAAAACTGGATCATCATCTAAGTTAAAATCTGTAGTAGAAAAAGTATTTTTATCTAATTCATCTATAGAAATGCCAAAAGATTGTTTATTTCCTGTAGTAATATCAGTTGCTTCAGCACTTAAATGATTATTATCATCTAATCTTAATTTTAAATTGATTGTTGCCTCTCCACAAGAATCTTCTTTTAAACCTTCTATCATTAGAGAACCAACATATAAAGGCTCATCATCTCCATCTTTTTTAAATAAATTAATTTGAACAGTTTTCTGCCCATCTCTAATTGTTGTTAATTCAATTTCCTTTTCAATGGGAAGATTGGAAACGTCTATGATTGGAAAGAAATCATGATTTGCAAGCTTTATGCCAATTTGTGACATACATCACTCTCCTTAATATACTCTTAAACTACCAAATATAAGAGTAACACACAATAGTTAAAAAAATAAAGCTATTGCATTACTTTACATTTTCGGCAAAAATAAATAAGTATTTGAGAAATAGAATATATTACAAATAAAGCTAAACTAAAAGCTATCTTATC
>CAUUIE010000060.1:0-11729 GCA_963545065.1 uncultured Treponema sp. | reverse complement strand
CTTTAAACTCTAGCTAGTTTTTGCCCAAACTCTAGCTAGAATTTGGGAGGGAAGTACGCCTTTTTTAAAAAAGAGCTTTTTTTGGGATGAGAAGGGGGAGATGTGCCAATAATAAGGCTTTAAGAAGCTTGAATAAAAGATTGAGAGTAATTCGCCTTGTAAAACAAATGACAAGCCTTTAAAGAGAAGATTAAAAATAATGAAATTTAAGACGTTAATAAAAATCATTTTCACTGGACTAAATTAACATTTTTTAAAAGTTTCTTCCATATTATGTAGCATTTAATAGCACTACATAATTTTAGAAAACTCATTTTTTTTATTCCTTGCCCTTACTACCTTAATTTTAATTAATAGTATATAATTAGTCTTGTAAAAAAGATTTTCATTTCTTTTTTATGTCTTAATTTAAGCAATAGACTTTTCAAGGAGATTAAAATATGGATGGTGCACACAAAAAGGCTTTCTTTTCTATTAGGTTCAAAATGATGATTATTCTCATCATATCCATTGTTTTTTTAAGTCTTTTAATTTCTATTATAATAGGCTTTAAAATGTATAGTGCAAGTCTTGCAAGATATAACCGTTTTATAAGCCAACAAGTGCAAACAATAAACACCACGCTTTCAATTTTCATTCAAAATGGAAAAAGCATACCAGATTCTCTTTCTCAGCAAAGGCTAATGCGCATCGTTAATGAAAACACATTATTAAACTATCAAACGGGTGCACCTAATTCTTTAGAAGAAAGAGAAGAAAAAGATAAAAATCAATATAATGAAATTAATGCCTTGTTTAAGACAATGAAAGAAACATACCCAGAAATTGTGGACATTTACATGGGCTCTAAATGGGGAACGTTTGTTGCATGGGATGAAGCAGAAGGTTTAGCTAACTTTGATCCACGCACTAGAGTGTGGTATAAAGAGGCTATTAGCACACCTGAAAAAGTAATTTTAACCCAAGCTTATCTATCTCAAACAAATGAGATTGTAATTACTTTTGCGAAAGCGGTTAAATCGCTAGACAATAAAGAGGTTATAGGAGTTATAGGGGTGGATTTTTCTCTTTCTAATTTAGGTCACTTTATGGAAGCTATTAAAATTGGAAAAAATGGCTATTGCCTTTTTGTTGAAAATGACGAAACAATATTAATTGACCCAAAGCATGAAAAGGCTGTTTTTAAAAAGTTATCAGAATGTGGCATTCCTTCTTATTCTTTAATAAAAAACAAAGACGATAAACCATTTAATATAGAAATTGATGGGAAAATGTTTCAAGCTTGCGTTTTTCAAGCTAAAATGTTTAATGGGCAAATTGTAGCTTTAGTAGAACGAAGCGAATTATTAGAACTTTTTAATCGTTTAATATTTGATATGGCATTAATAAGCCTTTCTCTTATGATTTTAGGCTTTATTATAAGCTTTGTGCTATCTGGCAGGTTAAAAAGATATTTTGAAAAGCTTGAAGTCCTTTTTAAAAGAATTGCAAAAGGGGACACTAAGGTAAGAATAAATTACAAAGTGAATGACGAAATAGGTAGCCTTATGAAATATTTTGATGAATCGTTAGAGCACATGGGCATTATGCTTAACACCTTAGTGAAAGAGATGGCACAGATGGTAGACGTTGGAAACACTTTAAGCCAAGATATGAGAAAAACATCAGATTTTGCAAGCCATATGATGAAAAACATAGACGGAGTAAAAGATGAGATTTTGCATCAAGCTTCTAGTGTAACTGAAATTCTTTCGCAAGTGGAACAATCAATTCGCATAATAGAGCTTCTTAATAGTAGCATAGAAAGCCAAGCTAGAAGTGTTGGAAATAGTTTTTCGCAAATGGAAGGCATTACTAGAAGTATAGTGAACATTACAGAAATGCTAGAAAAAAACAACAATCTTATAAAAGAACTCTTATCTAAAACTGTGAATGGAAAACAAGGTGCAACCAATGCAAACTCCATTATTTCTCAAATAGCCGAACGTTCCGATTCCCTTCTTGAAGCAAGTTTGGTAATTCAAAACATTGCAAGCCAAACTAATCTTTTAGCAATGAACGCAGCTATTGAAGCAGCCCATGCAGGAGAGGCAGGCAAAGGCTTTGCTGTTGTAGCAGATGAAATAAGAAAATTGGCAGAAGAATCTAACTTACAAGGAAAGCAGATAACCGTTGTTTTAAAAGAAACAATAGACGTTATAAAAAATCTCATTCAAGCAGGCAAAATTGCAGAATCTTGCTTTGATGAAGTTTATTCACTTACAAACAATATTTCTAGCAAAGAAGATTTAATAGAAAAAGAGCTTAAAGAACAAACCGAAAAAACAAATCTTGCTTTTAATGTAATTAAAGATATTAATAGTGCAGGAAAAGGTATTAGCGACGGTTCTTATGAAATGCTTGAAGGAAACAACGCAATACTTGATGAGATGAAAAAACTAGATTCCCTCACCCGCATTATTAGCGATAGCATGAAAGAGATGACGGAAGGAGCTAAAGAAATAACTAAGGCAATAAAAGAATCTGATGAAAAAACAAAAGAAAACAAAGAAAGCATTGATAATATCGTAGAAATTATGAATAAATTCACTGTCTAAATCTTTTTAACGTTTCTTTATAAAAAATTAATGCACCATGCAAGGCTTAAATGCTTAAATGCAAGATTGAATAGCTTTCCTACTTTTAATTTATATAAAAATATAGTAAGCTTATTAATTACTATTATGTGTAAAATAAAAGTGGGGAAGTAAAAGGAAAATGATTAAATCGCGAAAATATATTGTTAATATAATTTTAAGCGTAGCTTTAAGTTGCATATTTACATTTTTTATGATTTTTTTAAGCCCTAGATTCCTTTTCTTAGGTGAATTTTATTCTGCTAGAGATATGGCAATATCTTCGGTGCATGGAAACAAAATCCCAGAAATCACTTATACCCATCGCTTTTTAATAGGTTCGTTTCTATTTGTAATAGAAATGCTATTTTCTTTTATCATTCTAAAGTATATATATGCAAAAATTACAAAAAGAGAATATAAAAAATTCTACAATAGAATGTGTAATACATTTATAGAAAAAATGCGTTTTTGCTATACTAGATCAGACTTTATAAAAGCAATTAATGAAGTATTAGAAAATAAAGCAGATGCTTCAATTATGTTTTTTGATAGCTTTGGGCAAATTATATATAATAGCACGTCATCTTTTGCGTCTAATCCTGAAACACTTGCTACATTAAAGGAAAGAACAAAAGAGTTAGTTGATGGAGTTTATTTTTTTGATGATTTTTATCATATTACAGAACAAAAAAATGCACGTATGGTTGACTTTTCATTACAAGAACTTCACTTTTTTATAATTTGGAGAGTCTTAAAAGATATAGATCAGCAAATATTTCCAATAATATTTGCTGAGCTAAAAAGTTTTGTAACACGTGCTAATATTCTTTTAAAACTTATTCATTTATCAGAGCTTTCGCAAGAATGGAAACAAGTTTCTCAAACTCAACTTTCTTTTTTACCAAAAGGAATTCCTAACATAAAAGACTTAGATATAGGTGTGTATTTTAAACCATTAGTTAATGTTTCAGGTGATTATTATAATTTTATTAAGATTTCAGAAAACAAAACACTGTTTGTGTTAGGAGATGTTTCAGGTAAAGGTTTGGCTGCAGCATTAGTTATGGGAGTTATTGTAAACACAATAAAAATTGCAAAAGACAAAGAAGACTTAAAAGGTGTAATTAGGCTAATAGATGTGGCAATAAAAAGAATGAATTTAATGGATAAATATACAGTTCTTTTTTTAGGCCTTATAGACACTGAAGAAATGACAATAAAATATGTTAACGCTTCAATAGAAAACCCTATGATTCTTACAAAAGACAGAGACGGCTTAAGAATTAAAACTTTAGATTCCACTTGTAGCATTGTGGGCATTATAGAAATTGATGAAATAGAAGTTGTGGAAAAGCCTCTTTATAATGGAGACGTTCTTTTAATCTTTTCTGACGGTGTTCCCGAAGCAATGAATAGTGAAGGGGTGGAGCTTGGAGATACAGACTTTTATCTTGAATCTATTAAAGATTTTGCAATGAGGCAAAATGCACAAGGAATAGTGGACTCTGTTGCAAACATGGCATTGCAGTATGTGCAAGGAGAAAAAATGAGAGATGATGTTACAATTGTGTGTTGCAGAATAAAAGGCGAAAAGCGTTAAATCTGGATGGTGTTCTAATGGGCTTAATTGTTTTTGTTTGGTTTTTTGTAATTGTTCTTTTTATCTCCACTTTATATTCTTTTTTTATAAAAAATACTTTTGCTCGCTCTTTAATGCGATGCTCTTTGTTTTCTTTTTTTGCTAGTCTTTCTCTTGTTACATTGCTACATATTTTATACTCATATTATGATACTAATATTTCAATTTTTACAAAACTTTTTTTAAGTTTTCTTTTGTGTTCTTCTTTTTTTATGTTGCAATTTGCTTTGGATTTCCCTCTTTTTGAAAAGCCTAAAAAACTTCCTTTAACACTCAATATTATTTATCATTTAATAGGTTTTTTTATTCTATTTGCTTATGTAGGTGACTTTTATTGGAATGCACTTTATGGTTTTAAGATTGCATCTTTAGAAATATTAGGTTTTTCTGCAATTAGATTACTAGTGTTTTTATATGTTTTTGCTACTTCTATTTTTATGATTATGATATTTTTTAATAAAATATTTTCATTAAAAAATTTAATTTTTAGACAGCAATCTCTTTTAATGATGTTTTCAATGATGTTTATTGCATCATATTGGATATTTGTATATAAGCTTTTCGATGTTTTTTCTTGGGCAATTATTATCCAGCCAATGGGTTATGTTATATTTGTGGTTCTTTCTCTTAGATGTTGCTTGTTAAACATGACTTTTAATAAAAAACAAATATTGTTTGGCGTTTTAAGGTTTTTAATTTTTAATGCAATACCTGCAGGAATTGTTGGTGCTATTAGTGCTTATGCCCTCTCTAATGTTCGCTCTTTTTATTATCAAATATTTATTTTAATAGGAAATGCTACTATTTCTTTGCTTATTGCAAATTTCATATTTTATAGACTTAGGCGAGTTTTAGGAGATACAAGAGAATATAAAGGACTTCTTTTTAGTGCACTACAAAAAATTGATTACACACAAGGAAGATATGAAACTGCAAAAGAATTTTCCAATATAATAAAAAAATATCTTGGTGCTTCTAATATAGATATAATAGTTTCAAGCGATTCAGGCATTTTTGAAACAATATATTCAACACTAGATAATGTTTATACATATGATTCAAAAAATAGAATCTTTGATTTCATGTTAGATGAAAATATTTCTATTATTACTCGTAGTAATGTTTTAGTTAATGCAATTTATCAAGAGCATAGAGTGGAACTTTTAAGCTTTTTGAATAAAACTCTTGCTGAAATTGTGGTTTTCTTACGAGAAGGAAATAATCTAATAGGTATTGTTTGTCTTGCAAAAAAAGACATGCATCAAGATTATACTATATATGATATAAATATGATACAAGAAATATATTCATATTTTTTTCTTATTGTTTATTATCTTAAAAATATTGCAAAAGAGAATGTAGTAATCACAGTTGATAGAGAAATAGAAATGTCAGACCAAATTATAGGCTCAATTCAAAAAAATATGGATATAGTTAGTGATAGAAACATAGAAATTGCAAATGTTTCTTATTCTGCTCATCAACTAGGTGGAGACTTTATAGACTTTATAAGACTAAATGAAGATAAATATTTTTTTGTGATTGGAGATGTGGCAGGAAAAGGTCTATCTGCAAGTATGTCAATGGTTATTTTAAAATCTACTTTGCGTACTTTTTTAGTAGAAAATAGGGATTTTAAAGAACTTATTACAAAAGTTAATAGTTTTATTAAAGCTAATCTTCCGCGTAGCACTTTTTTTGCAGGTCTTTTTGCCATTTTAGATTTACCTTCTAACACAATATATTATATTAATTGTGGCATTCCTTTAATGTCTATGTATGTAGATTCTTATAAAAATGTTATAGAAATTCAAGGAGAAGGAAGGGTTTTAGGGTTTGTTAAAGATGTTAAGCAATATCTAAAGGTAAGAAAAATTACTATGAATCCAAATGATATAATTTTTTTAACTACTGATGGTCTTTTGGAGTCTTCTAATTTAAGAGATGTGAAATTTGGTAATGATAGAGTTAATCGCTTGCTTCTTTCTTCGAAAAATAAAAAAGCTAGAACTATTGCAGATTCTGTGTATAGAAACTTGCTTTCTTTTATTTCTGCAGAAATAGAAGATGACGTTACAATGCTAGTTTTAAAACGTACTGAATAATCTTATAAATTAATTGAAGGAGAATGTATGGAAAATTTAAAGATTGTTGGAACAAGTAATGGTGCTTTTCAATTATTAAAGATTTCTGGATCTATTAATTCTTATACCTTTTCTGAATTTGAAACAAAGGTGTTTGAAGCTATAAAAACTTCAGATGTGGTTTTAGATTTATCTACAGTTTCACATCTTTCTTCATCTGGGCTTGGTGTTTTGATGAGTGCTACAGAGGAAGGTGAAGAAATGGGGCATAAAATATATGTTTTGCAACCTTCTAATATAGTGAAAATTGCAATAGATTCTACAGGTTTTACAGATATGTTTAATTTCATTCATTCTGTTAGCGAGGTTTCAAGGTGAAGCCTTTTGTTTTTTCTGTTTTGTTTGCTTTTCATTGCTTTCTTTTTTCTAATGAAATGTTAAATTTTCCCTCTCCTATAGGGCATATTCCTAAAAGAATTTTGGATAATATAAAAAATGATGAAACTAATTTTTTAAAAGATTTAGATGACGTTATGAAAGATGATATAAATGATCTTTTTATATTAGTGGATAAAAAGCATTTGCTTTCTAAAACTTTTGCACCTTATGCACTTGTAAGCCTTAAATCATCATCTTATGTTATAGAAAAAAAAGGGCTTTCTTTAACTCCATTAGCAGAAAAAGCACTTTATGATATGGCAAGTATGGCAAAAAAAGATGGGGTGAGTCTTTTGGTAAGTTCTAGCTATCGCTCTTACGATTATCAAGATAAGCTTTTTAAAAAATATAGTGAAAAATATGGAACTACTAAAGCTGAAACTTTTTCTGCTCACCCAAATGCTTCGCAGCATAGGCTAGGCACTGCAGTTGATTTTGGTAGCATTGATGATTCATATGCTGCTACAAAAGCAGGAAAATGGCTTTTTGAAAATGCTAGTAACTATGGGTGGTCTCTTTCATATCCAAAAGGTTTGGAAAAAATTACTGGATATATCTGGGAGTGCTGGCATTATAGATATTTAGGAATTAAGGCATGTATGTTACAAAAAAAATATTTTGAAGATGTGCAGCAATATATGCTAGAGTTTATAGATTATTGGAAGAAAAGAAACAATTAAGACCCCTTTAATTAAGGGGGGACAAAAATGTTAAATTATATGAAAGATGTTTTTACTTTTCATAAGACAATATCTAAATTAAAAAAATCTACTTCCTTTTATAAAGAGTTAACTACTATTTTAGTAAAAGAAATTGCTATATATGATGTTTCATGTGAAAAACTTGCCTCCCTTTTTGCTACACATTTTTTTTCTGAAAATAGCGTTAATTGTTTGCCTTATGATGAAGCTATTGATGTTTCATGTAATTTTTTTGCACTTATTACATCATCTTTTACAGAAGATATGGATTTTTCAAATACTCAATGGGAATTTATAAAAATGTGTGTTGGCATGTGCCAAGGAGAAATTTCTATAGAAGTGCTAAATAATATATTAAATGCAATGGTAGAAAGAAAAAGGCTTTAATGTGGAATTTCTTGAATATGATTCTTGCATTTTGTGCCCAAGGAATTGTTACGTAAATAGGAACAAAGGTGAAAAAGGCTTTTGCAAACAAGGGTCTTCTTTAATTATAGCTTGGGCAGGACTTCATTTTGGTGAGGAACCACCAATAACACACAAAGGTGGCTCAGGTGCAATCTTTGTTACAGGTTGTAACTTAGCTTGCTCTTTTTGTCAAAACTACCAAATTTCAAAAGAAAGTATGGGTCTTTGTGTTACCCCTGAAACCTTTTCTTCCATATGCTTAAAACTAAAAGAAAAGGGAGCTGAAAATATAAACATTGTTACAGGTTCTCATCACACTCTTCCTATTCTTAGAGGTCTTTCAATAGCTAAAAACAAAAACTTAAATGTTCCAATTGTTTGGAATACATCTTCTTACGAAAAGGTGAGCGAAATACAAAGGCTTTCATCTAGCGTTAACATATGGTTACCAGACTTAAAAACATTAGATTCCTCTTTTTCCACACATATATTTAAAGCACCAGATTATCCTGATATAGCAAAAAATGCCATTCTTAAAATGGTAGAGCTTTCACCAATAAAATATGACGTTTCTGCAAAACAAAAAGACTATGGAACAAAACTAATTTCAGGAGTAATTGTAAGGCATTTAGCAATACCTGGAAAACTAAAAGACACAGAAAACATAATTAAATGGTTTAGTGAAAATTTAAAAAACAATGCTTTGCTTTCCATTATGACACAATACACACCTATTATAAAAAATGAGGAAAAGAACAAAGTATTTATTGATAGATACATAACAGAAGGGGAAGATGAATGTTTAAAAGAACTACTTTATAAATATGACATAGAAGAAGGTTTTTATCAAGAATTAATACAAGATTCATCTTGGCTACCAGATTTTGAAAAAACACAACCTTTTTCTTCCAATCTTTCTAAACCAATATGGCACTGGAGCAAAGGTTTTTTAGTGTGAAAATAAAAAAACAGCCTAAGGAACAATTTATTAAGGAAATAAATTATTCTTTCAGGCTGTTTTTAACTCAAATTAATAAAAATTATTCTGTTTCTTTAGATTCATTATTTTCTTTTCTTTCTTCCTTTTCTTCATACCTGTTCTTGTGAGACCTTTTAGGCTTTTTTTCCTCTTTTACTTCTTCAATTAATGCTTCAACATTAAATTTAAGAGTCGCAACGGTGTTTTCATAAAGTTTAACATTAGCAGTATGATTGCCAACTGATTTAACAGTATTTCCTTGTATTTCAATTCTGCGTCTTTCAATATCAAAACCAGATTTAAGAAGTTCTTCAAAAAGAGTTTGAGACGTAACAGCTCCGTAAAGCTTTCCGTTAGGACCTGCAGGCATAACTATCTTTATTTCAAGTGCTTCAAGCCTTTCTTTTATGCTTTGAGCATCCTGTCTTTTAGCTTTCTTTCGCTCTTCAATTTCTTCCTTCCTTTCTTCAAAATCTTTCATTGCAGAAGGTGTGCAAAGAACTGCAAGCCCACGAGGAAAAAGATAATTTCTAGCATAACCTTTAGCTACATTTTTTATATCACCTTCTTCACCCAAATATTTAACATCCACATTTAATATAACTTTCATTTCAAGCTCCTATAAAAATAAAGAAAACAGTACTGCATCCCTTCCAGGAGTTGGAAAGAACAGTACAACCTAAAAGCCTATTCGTTTGTTACAAAAGGCAAAAGAGCCAATGCACGTGCTCTTTTAATTTCTGTTGTTAGCATTCTTTGATGTTTTGCACAAGTTCCAGTAATTCTTCTTGGTAAAATCTTGCCTCTTTCTGTAATAAAGCGTCTAAGTGAGGAAGGGTCTTTATAATTGACCTGTAGCTTTTGTGAACAAAACCTGCAAACCTTTCTTTTATAAAAAACTCTACCTCTTTTTTTATCTTCACCTTCTTTGTTATTTTCTGCCATTGTGGCATCAACATCCATATCTTCCATAGTTTCATCAGACATATTATATCTCCTATTATTTTAAAACAAACTAAAATGGAATATTATCAAGCTGTGAATCGTCATCACCAAAATCTTCATAGTTTGGCACATCTTTCTTTTTTTGATATTGCCCTTCATCACTATATGAATCTGCACTTTGGTAGCCTTGTTGCTTTCCACTGCCTTGAGACAAACCTAAAAGTTGCAAATTATTTGCCACTATTTCAACTTTACTTCTAGGTTGCCCATCTTGTTCCCATCTATTTTGCCTAAGCTCCCCAGTAACTGCAACTTGCTTTCCCTTAACTAGATATTGGTTAATAGATTCTCCCATCTTTCCCCAAAAAACAACATCGAAAAAGCTCACTTCTTCCACCCATTCTTCACCTGTTTTCTTTCTTCTATTAACAGCAATAGAAAATTTCACTATAGGAGTTCCATTTTGAGTGTAACGCAATTCAGAATCTCTGGTAAGACGTCCAATAAGCACTACATGATTCACATCTGCCATATAAATTATTCCTTAAAAATTGAAAAAAAAAGCTAATCCAACCTTACAAATAGATAAGTTAGCATTTGAGGCACCAATTTAAAACGTTTATTCATTTCTATCATACATGATGGGTCTGCCTCAATATGAAAAAGGGTATATCTACCTTTTTTGTTTTTGCGAATCTCATAGCACAGATCGCGATCCCCAAATGCTTCTTCTTGTGTCACATTGACATTAAAAGACTTTAAAATTGACCGTAACGACTCAATGCCCGGCTGAAAACTTGCATCTTCAACAGGGAAAACGGTCATAAGCTCGTATTTCCTCATACGTACCTCCTAATGGATATTTTTATAAAACATCTTATAGACACATTTCTATAAGATAGAAGTTACTATTATAGTAAAAGATAATTTTATAAACATTAAGTATTTTAGTCAACTGGGAAATTTATGAAGGTGAGAACACTAGTATTTAACTTAAATCTTTATAAAATCTTATTCTTAAAGGGCACTATATCTTTCATAAAAGATAAGTGATAATTATAAAGACCTAAAGCATATAAACAAAGACTCTTATTTTAAAAGAGTCTTTAGTTTATATGCAAATTAATTTACTATTTTTTTTACAATAATTGTAAAGATTTTAATCCAAAAACACAAACCAATCTTGAACATTAATTTTTGATGCAAATTCTTGCATTCTGCTAAATGTAATGTTATTAATTTTTCCCTTTTTTAGACAATATACTGGTTGATATTCAAAACCTGCTTTAACCCAGTCTTTTATAGGAATATCCATTAATGTTTTAAAAGCTTTTGTATTTCTAAAATTTGGATTTTTTACGTCTTTTTCCAAATGCTTTATACGTGGCTTTTTACTTTTGGCTTCTACAAACCACCAAATAGGAGGAATAATAAAACGCAAAGTTGTCATAACATAATATCCAGGTTGCCTAGTCCCTATAGCCATTCTATATACATCAGTGTGAGGAATATCGCATTCTAAACAAAAAGAACGCAATTTCCTATCTTCAATCTTTTTTACTAAAAAATCTTGTGCATATGAAACTCCTTCAAGCCCATGAGATGGTTCCACAGTAACGTAAAGATCGTAATCGCCCATTTATTTTTATCTCCTGCAAAAAATAATTACCTAACTATATAATAACATATGAATTTCGTAAAAACAATACTTAAAAAACATTTTTTACATCTATTAAAAAACTGAAATTGAATAGGAGAAGAAAATAAAGAATTGATAAATAAAAAACCGGGAAAACTACGGCACAAGTTTAACCAATTTACCGCTGCTTCTTTCCAGACCTGACGGGGTTCAAAAGGCAAACTTTGCATAGCTCCCGGAACGGAGAGAGAGGGATTCGAACCCTCGGTACCATCTCT